>NZ_JBEYYI010000054.1:0-20946 GCF_040645495.1 Nocardia sp. NPDC046763
ACCCCCAGAGCCCCACCCATTCCCCCCCTCCCCCCCCCCACCCCCCCCATACTTGGGGGGGGGGGGGGGGGGGTTGGGGGGGGGGGGGGGGGGGGGGCGCCCCCCCCACCACCCCTTTGAATCAATCATCTAGTGCGATCCGCACTGAAGATCGGCGCAGGAGCCAACCGTCGTCATCCCCGTCGCGGTCGTTCGCGGCCTGCTTCATCGACCACTACTCGGAGCGAGCGGTGACCCTCATACCTGGTCGTGAACGGCCGCACCCGACACCGAGACGGGGCGTTCCGTGCGAACGTATTTGGCTAGCAGGTACGCGGCGATCGCGGCCGGAACGTTCATCAGCACGCCGTACACCGCGCCCGGGACAGCGATCGTGTTGTTGTGCAGCACCGATCCGGCGACGGCGATGGCGATCGCTCCGTTGTGGATACCGATCTCCATCGCCGAGGCGATCGCCTGATCGGCGTCCACCCGGAACAACCGCGGCACGAAATAGCCCACGCCCAAACTGATCACGGCGAACAGGAGGCTCAGTGAGGCGAGCTTGCCGATGTTCTCGGTGAGCGTGTCGAAATTCTTCGCCACCGCTGCGAGCACGACCAGCGCGAGCACGACGATCGAGAGGATCTTGACATTGCCGCGCATCCGCTCGGACCACGCGGTGAACCGGTGATGCACGAGCATGCCGACCACGACGGGGACCAGCACGATCGCGAACACCTGCGCGAACTTGTCCGGCCGCAGCCCGAACGAACCGTCACCGTCCATGAACCGGCTGAACGCCAGCGCGACGATCAGCGGCATCGTGAACACGGCCAGCACCGAATTGATCGCGGTGAGGGTGATGTTCAGCGCGACATTACCGCCCGCGATATGGCTGAACAGGTTGGCCGATGGGCCCCCGGGTGATGCAGCGAGCAGCAACATGCCCACCGCGAGCGCCCCTTCGAGCCGGAACAGATAGATCAGCCCGAAACACACCACGGGTAGCAACACCATCTGGCAGAGCAACGCGACGACCGCCGCCTTCGGATACCGCAGCACCCGTACGAAATCGCCGACAGTCAAAGTCAATCCGAGCCCGAACATCACCAGGGCCAGTGCGAGCGGTAGAAACACCGCGAAAATCGTTGACCCCATACGAATCTCCTCACGAACGAACGGGCTGGCGGCCGACCTGAAGGCGACCGGCACCGAGTATGGACGCTACCGCCGTGCCCGTTGCGCGGGCCGTCCGGGGCGCTACTTGATCAATATGCGAACAACCATCAGGCAGTTCATATTTCACGATTGGCAGCAGGTCGTTGGTCGGCCGTTCGACGACCCGATACTCGAGGAGCGGCGAGAACCCCATACACAAGCTATTTCGCACGCCAGCGTCAGTATCGAGCCCCCACCAGGGTGAGCGTGGTCACGGTCGGACGTGCTGCCAGTCCTCGAGGCGGAGGTGGCGGCGGTCGCGACGGAGGGTCCAGGTGCCGCCCGGGTAGGTGAGGGTGTTGGTGCCTTCGGGGTCTACAAAGTAGCTGGTGCAACCGCCGGTGGACCAGATTCGGGTGCTGAGGAGAGTGCGGGCTCGCGATACCCAGGCGCGTTCGGCGGATTGCGCAGGGGTGTAGCGGGGGACGGCATGGGTGCGCATGTGGGCGATGGTGCGAGCTATGAGGCGGGCGGTGGGTTCGATGGCCAGGAATTGGGAGGTGTGGGGCAGGGCGGTGTTGGGGCCGGTGACGGCGAAGAGGTTGGGGAGGCCGGCGAAGGCTATGCCGCGGTAGGCCGTGAAGCCGTCCTCGGTGAATTTCTTTCGAGTGGACGTGGTTTCGGTGCGGAAGTCGGGGAAGCGGGCGATGGAGTCCTGGACGTGGAAGCCGGTGGCCCACACGATGGCGTCCACTTCGTGGTGGGCGCCGTCGGCGGTGCGCAGGCCGGTGGGGGTGATCTCGATGATCTTTTCGGTGACGAGGTCGACGGTGGGCCGGGCGAAGGCGGCGTAGTACTCGTCGGACACCATCGGGCGCTTGCAGCCGAAACGGTAGTCGGGCACCAGCTTTCGGCGAACCTCGGGATCGGGAACCTGATGCCGCAAGGCGGCCAGGCAGATTCGCTCGTAGAGTCGCACCAGGCGGGGATGGAACTCGGCGAAGTGCAGCGCCTCCAGGAAGGCGAAGACGAAGCCGCGGGCGGCGAGTCGCAGCGGTGGGATGTGGCGGAACAGGGTCCGGACCGCCGGCGGGATGGGCCGATCGCCGCGGGGCAGCACCCAGGCGGCGGTGCGCTGGAAGGACACAACCCCTCCGGCGGTGCGCGCCAGGGCGGGCACGATCTGCACGGCGCTCGCGCCCGCACCGACCACGGCGATGCGCTTGCCGGCCGGCTCGAAGTCCCGATCCCAGGTGCTCGAATGCATTTGCGGGCCGGTGAATTCGGTGCGGCCGGGGATGTCGGGGATGGCGGCGGTGTGCAGTGAGAAATACCCCATGACGACGGCACGCGCCCGCACCGTCCGGCCGCCGCTCAGCCGGATCACCCATTCCGCGGCGTCCTCGTCGAAATCCGCGTCGGTCACTTCGCTGTTCAGCTGAACATGCCGTCGCAGGTCGAAGCGATCCACCACCGACTCGGTGTAGGCGCGCAGCTCGGGCTGGGGCGCGTAGAGGCGCGTCCACTCCGTATTCGGTGCGAACGAATACGAATACAGCACCGAGGGCACATCGACCGCGCATCCGGGATAGACATTGTCCCGCCAGGTGCCACCGATGGCGTCGGCCCGCTCGAGCATGACGAAGTCGTCCATGCCGAGGCGGCGGAGATTGATCGCCACACCCAGACCGCTGAATCCGGTGCCGATGATGGCAACGTCGTAACGGTCGGGGCCGGAGGGGGACTCGGACATGCGGACACCTCGGTTCGTGAATGAGAAGTAGTGATGGGCGGCGAATCGTCAGGAGGAGACGGCCGCGACTTCGGCGGGCGCGGCGCTGCTTTCGCGCAGCCCGAATCGGGCATGCAAGCGGCGCAGTGGTTGCGGAGCCCACCAGGTCCACCGCCCGCCCAGTCGCAGCGTCGCCGGGAGCAGGAATCCGCGCACCACGGTGGCGTCGGCCAGCACCGCCAACGGCAGGCCGATGCCGAATGCCTTCATGAAGGTGATGTCGGAGGCGAGGAAGCCCAGGAACACGATGGAGATGAGGACGGCGGCCGCGGTGACGATGCGGCCGATCCGCTCCAGTCCGATCGCGACCGATGCCGTTGCGTCCCCGGTGTTCTCGTACTCCTCGCGGATGCGGGCCAGCAGGAAGACCTGATAGTCCATGGCCAGCCCGAAGGCGACGGCGAACAGCATGACCGGCACCACCGCCGACAGATCGCCGGTGGGGGTGAACCCGAGCAGCCCGGACAGCCTGCCCTCCTGGAAGATCCACACCAGTGCGCCGAAGGTGGCGGTCAGGCTCAGCGCACTCAGGATCAGCGCCAGCACCGGCACGAGCACGCTGCCGGTCAGCAGGAACAGCAGCAGCGCCATGGCGATCAGTACGTAGCCCAGGGCGAAGGGCGATCGCGCGGTCAGGGCGTGGATGGCGTCCATATTGGCCGCGTCCACGCCGCCGACCAGCGCCCGCGACGGTGCCGGGGTGGCACGTACGGCGCGGATGACGGCGTCCGCGGTCCCGGGGTCCGCGGCAGTGGGCACCACGGAAAGGTAAGCGGCATTGTCGGTTTCGAACCGGTGATAAACCTCGGTAGCGGGTATCGCGAGCGCGCCCCTGATGTAGCTGCCGGTCGCGGTATCCACGCGCGCGACATTCTCGAGCGACGACAGCGCCGCCGCGTAATCGGGGAGCCCGGTCTTACTGTCCGGCAGCACCACGAACATTCCGCTGAGCTCGGCGGCATCGAAATCGCGCTGTACCGTCTCGGCCACCTGCCGCGCGGACGAACCGGCGGGCATGGACCGATAGTCCGGAAAGCCGGGGTGGAATCGCAGGAACGGCAGCCCCAGCGCCAGCAGCAACAGCACCGTGACGGTGGTGACCGGAATCGGCCGCCGCATGACCATTGTCGCGAGCCGATGCCAGAAGCCCTGGTCCAGCTCCCGGGAGTCGCTGCCGGACGCCCGCTTCCGACCGATCCGGAACCTGTCGATCCGATCGCCCGCCACCAGCAGAATCGCGGGCAACACGGTCAGCGAGACCACGGCGGCGGTGAGCGCCACGGCAATCCCGGCGTACCCGATCGACCGCACCGCCAGGAGCGGGAAGATCAGCATGGACGACAGCGCGACGGCCACGGTCAGCGCCGAGAAGGCCACGGTCCGCCCCGCCGAGCCCATGGTCGTGACCAGTGCCGCGCGGGGATCGGCCGCCGTGGCGAGCTCCTCGCGATACCGATTGACGATCAGCAGGCTGTAGTCGATCGCCAGACCGAGGCCCAGCAGTGAGGCGACATTGGTTGCAGTGGAGGATAATTCGGTGAACTCGGCCACCAGCCACAGCACACCCACGGTGAGCATGGTCGTGACGGTTCCGGTGATGAGCGGCAGCGCCGCACCCACCACGGTCCCGAAGACCACGAGCAGCGCGATCAGGGTCAGCGGAAACGCCACGCCCTCCCCCGCGGCCACGTCTCGCTGCCCCTGCCGCACGGTTTCATGCATCATCATCGCGTACCCGCCGACCCGGACCTCGATCCCGTCGCGCGTCCCGGCGAATTCCGGTGCCAGATCGGCGATCCGGTGGTCGATACGCATCTCGTCGCCCATGATCGTGGCGACGATGAGGCCCTGTCGGCCGCTCTTGTCGCGCAGCGCGGGCAGGTGCCCCGAGGTCCAGTAGGACATCACCCCGGAGACATCGGATTCGGCCTCCAGCCGCCGCACGAGTGCCGTCGCGGCGCGCCCGGAGTCGGTGTCGTCGACGGTCCGCCCGGTGTCCACCAGCAAGACCAGGTTCGGCGCGCCCTGTCCGAAGTGGTCCCGCAGCACATCGGCGGCGGCGCTGGATTCCGCACTCGGGTCGAAGTATCCGCCGCCCTGCAGCTTGTCGAACAGCGTGGTGCCCGCCAGCCCGGCGAGCACCGCCAGCACGGCGGCGACGATCAGTACCGCGCGATGCCTGCGCAGCGCGAATTCCACCACGGTCAGCGCGCCTCCGCCCGCATGAGCAGCTTCTCCGGATGTACCAGCGCCCCGATCACGGTCTCCCGCACCGGAATACCCGGCACGGGCCGCAGTCGCCAGCGGGCGCAGATGGTGGCCACCTGCAGGGCGATCTCGGTGAGCGCGAACACATTTCCCGGGCATTGCCGGGCACCCATGCCGAACGGGATGTGCGCGCCCTTCGACAGGTCCGCCATCCGCTCCGGCAGCCAGCGATCCGGGTCGAAGCGCTGCGGATCGGGGTGCACGGCGGGATCCCGGTGCACTGCCACGGGACAGACGAAAAGCATGCTGCCGCCCGGGATTTCGACATCGCCGAGGGTATAGCGGGTGGGCACGTGCCGGACCGTGAGCCACGGCGAATACTTGCGCAGCGTCTCGAGCACAATGCGCTTGGTGACCTCGAGCTCGGCCAGGTCCCCGAACTCCGCAGCCCTTGCGTCGGCGCCTCCATCCGCGCGCAACACGGCATCCACCTCGGCGTGCAACGCAGCCTCCACCTCGGGATTCTGCCCGAGCTCGTGGAACACCCAGGCCAGCGTCGCCCCGATGGCCTCGGTGCCGCCGACCAGGAAGTTGATCAGCTCGTCGTGCACTTGGGAGTCGGTGAGCGCACCCCCGGATTCGTCGCGGGCCTTGAGCAACGTGTCGAGCAGATCGCCGTGATCGAGGTCGGGATCCGCCGCCAGTTCGGCGCGATACGCGGCGATGATGGTGCCGGTGGCCGCCTTCATCTCCACCACCAGCCGGTCGAACCGGCGATTGCCTGGCAGCGGCAGCCGGTCGATCCAGGCGGGCCGGGTGACGCGCCGGGAGAGCAGGGTCATGACCGGCGGCAGCAGGCGGTGAAGGTGTTCGGCTGTCTCGGAACCGAGTTCGCCGGTGAACAGCGATCCGGCCACGGTGCGCAGCGCCAGATCGTGCATCTGCTCATTGACCGCGAGGTACTCGCCATTGCGCCAGGACGCGGCGCGCTCCGCTCCGAGCCGCGTCATGACCGCCGCGTAGCGCGCGATCCGGGCCTTCGCGAAGGCCGGTGCGATCATGCGCCGTTCACGCCGATGCCGCTGCCCCTGGAGCACGGTCACGCCCTCGCCCAGCAGCGCCTCCGCACGTTCGATCATCAGCCCCTGATCGGAGAGCGCCACGAACGCCTCGCGGACCAGCTCGGGATCGGTGACGACGTAGGTGTCGTAACCGGGAATCCGCACGCGCACAACCGGTCCCACCGCCGACAGCGTGGACAGGAATCGGTATGGCCGGCGGCCGAACCGCGGCCAGTGCCCGAGCAGGGGGAGCGCGCCGGGCGCGGTGGGCGCCGCGCGGTGCGCGATGGGCGTAACGGTGGCGGTGGATGTCATCGCGAAGGTGCTCCAAATCTGGCGTGCCGGATCGCGCGACGACGCGCGGAATCAAGGTAATTGCGGGCGATGGCCCGATTATCGATTGCCGGAAGGGTGCCGGTTTCGGCCAGAGTAACCAGTGATTCGGTGCCGTCGCAACCGGACTTCCGTCTTTGTCTCCGGAGCCAAAATGCGTTGTCGTGATTGGTTTCTCGGGTGTAGTGGCATTCGATATGACGCGGCCTGCGGGTGACATCTGTCGCTCTCGGGACCGAGTTGCCTTGACACCGTATGGCGGTCGTCTCTAGCGTCCGTGGAATCCGAAACGAGTCAATGTTCGCCTCGTTCGATTCACCGGGACGGCCCACTCGCCGGTTCCCTCCATCCCATTACTCTCGGGAGTCACTATTGTGAGTGCCGCGCGCCTCGGTGCGCTGGGAGCCGCTCTGCCCCAGCGCGAATACACCACGGATGAAGTACTGGCCCGCATGTCGAGCGGCGGGCAATTCGAAGTCGAACGGATCACCGGAATCCGGACCCGGCGCATGGTCGACCGGTCGGCCGGCGAGGACAGTCTCTCCCTCGGCGCCCGCGCCGCGCAGGACTGCCTGGCGCGCTCGCGATACCAGGCCGCCGACATCGATGTGATCATCAGCGCCGGTACCACGGTGCACGACGGGTTCCACATGGTGTTCGAGCCCGCCGCCGCCCACGAGATCGCCCGCCGGATCGGCGCGGACCATGCCATGGGCTACGACGTCGTCAATGCCTGCGGTGGCACCATGACGGCTATCTACCTGCTGGAGAATATGATTCGCGCCGGTTTGGTGCGCACCGGCATGGTGGTCACCGCGGAGATCATCTCCCCGGTCACCGAGGGCGCGCTCGCCGAGGCGAAGGACGCGCGCGATCTGCAGTTCCCGGCGCTCACCCTGGCCGACGCCGCCGTCGCGGTGATCGTGGACCGCGCCGAGGACGAGCACGACCGCATCCACTACGTGGACATGATCACCTGCGCCGAGTTCTCGCCGCTGTGTATCGCCAAGCCCAGCGACGCCTCCGAGAACATGATCATGCTGACCGACAACATGACCATGCAGGCGGCTCCGCGCCGGGAAACCTGGGCGAAACTGCACCGCGATCGGCTCATCAAGCGCGGCACCACCTTCGCCGACGAGAAGTTCGATTTCATCGTCTTCCATCAGCTCGGCGTGGCCTTCACCGAAAAGCTCGCCGAATCCGGCGGCAAGATCCACGAGGCGGAGATGCCGCCGCGACTGGCGACCGTGCACAAATACGCGAATACCGGTGCCAGCACGCATTTCCTCGCGATATACGACTACATTTCGCGGGGCGAAATACCGAAGGGTTCCAAGATCTGCGTGGTGCCGACCGCCTCCGGAATGATCTTCGGCGTCATGTCGGCCACACTCGATTCTCTGGTGGGATGAGCATGTCTGTTGTCATCGAGCAATCCGCGATCAGCGCCGCCCCGGCCACCGCGGGATCCATCGACCACGCCGTGGCCGCGGGCCGGGAATGCCTGGAGCGGGCCGGAATCGCACCCGGCGATATCGACGTGCTGGTGAATGTCGGCGTCTACCGGGACGGCAATGTGGTCGAGCCCGCGAACTCCGCGCTCATCCAGCTCGGGCTGGCGATGCATCTGGACTACGAGGCGGGCTCGGGCCGCTCCACCTTCTCCTTCGACCTGCGCAATGGCGCGTGCGGGGTGCTGAACGCCGTACACGCGGCGACCGCGCTGCTGGCCAACGGCACCGCACAACGAGTGCTGGTGGTCGGCAGTGATGCGCATCCTGGCGGAATTGCCCACCAGCCGAATGACTTCCGGTACGCGACCGTCGGCTCGGCCTGGCTGCTGAGCAAGGGCGTGGATCGGGAGGCGGGTTTCGGCCCGCTACGCATTTCCCCGGTGCGTGGCAGGGCGGCGGGCACGAATCCCGGCATCGCCGGATATCTGGATCTGAAGGCCATGGGAAATGCTGGGCAGCAGACGATTACGGTCGAGGTCGCACCGGACTACGACACCGTGATCACCGCGACGGCGGCCGATACGCTGCGCGGCTATCTGGCCGAGCAGCCCGAAATCGTCACGGGCAATACCGTTCTGGTCACCAACAACCCGGTGCCCGGGCTGGCGAGCGGCCTCGCGGCGGAGTTCGGATTCGCCCGCGGCTACCAGGCGATGACCGGCGACCGCGACGCCGGCAGCTCGGGCCTGGCCATTGCCTACCACCAACTTCGAGAGCAGGGTGCACTGACGCCGGGCACGGAACTGGTGTTCCTGGCGGCAGGTTCGGGTCCGATGGCCGGGTGCGTGCGCTACCGGTTGGAAGGGGCCGCGTGAACGCGGTACTCGACGATCCGGATCTGGTGCTGGCACGCCAGATCGAGAAGTACGCCGCGCTGCCCGCGGTCAGCTATCAGACCCGGCTGCCGGGCCGGGCGGGCGGCGGCGCGGCCTTCGACGCGCTGACCTTCGGTGAACTCGGTGAGCGGATCGACGCCTACGCGCGCGCCTTCACCGAGATCGGAATCACCAAGGGTGTCAAGACGATTGTGATGGTCCGGCCCGACCCGGATCTGTTCGCGGTGATCTTCGCGCTGTTCCGGGTGGGCGCGGTGCCGGTGGTGGTGGACCCGGGCATGGGCGTGAATCGCATGCTGCACTGTTTCCGCAGCGTCGGCGCGCAGGCGTTCATCGGCGTTCCGGAGGCTCACCTGATCCGGATCGTCGCGCGCCGCACCTTCCGCACGGTGCGCGTGCACGTCACGGCGGGCGCTCGCTCCTATTGGGGCGGTTACACACTCGCGCAGCTGGCCGACCTCGGCCGTGTGGGCGACCCCGTCGCGGTGGCCCATGCGCCCGAGGATCTGCTGATGATCGCGTTCACCACCGGTAGCACGGGCCCCGCCAAGGGAGTGGAGTTCACCCGTGCGGGCTTCGCCGCGTCCCTGCGGGTCGTCACCGATCTGCACGATCGCGCGGACGGTTTCGTCTCGCTGGCAACGGTGCCGCTGTTCGGACTGTTCGATCTACTGCAAGGCGCGCACGTGGTGCTCGGGCCGGTGGATCCGGTGAAAGTGTCGCAGGCCGATCCCGCGCTGCTCGTGGAGGTGGCCCGCAGCTTCCGGATCACCGACCTGACCGCCTCGCCCGCCCTGCTGGGCCCCCTCGGCGACTACCTGGGGCGTACCGGAATCGAACTGCCCAGCCTCACCACGGTCATTTCGATGGGTGCGCCCGCGAACCTGGCGGCGCTGGCCGCGGTGCGGAACGCGCTCGGTGCGCGGGCCCGGGTCTTCACCACCTACGGTGCGACCGAGGCGCTTCCGCTGACCACCCTGGAGTGGTCGGAGCTCGAAGCGCTGCGGGAGCGGACCCAGGACGGATCGGGCACCTGTGTGGGACGGGCACTGCCGGAGTCCGATAGCGACACCCGAGTACGGATCATTCGCATCACCGATGACGAAATCCCACGCTGGACAGACGATCTGGAAGTCGCACCCGGCGAGATCGGCGAGATCGTCGCCGCCGGGCCCCAGGTCAGTCAGCGCTACCACGGCAACCCGGCCGCCGACGCACGAGCCAAGATCGACGAACGGCTCCCCGACGGCACGCTGCGCCGCTGGCACCGCATCGGCGACCTCGCCTGGCAGGACACCGACGGCCGACTGTGGTTCTGCGGCCGCATCTCCCAGCGGGTGCGCACCGCCGCCCGGGACCTGTTCACCGTGCAGTGTGAACAGATCTTCAATACCCACCCGGATGTCCACCGCAGCGCGCTGGTCGGTGTCGGCCGGACCGGCGCGCAGGTGCCGGTGCTCTGCTACGAGCCGCGCGCGGGCGCCGATCCCGACGAAAGCCCCCGCATCGAGCGGGAATTGCGGCTACTGGCCGAATCGCGCGAGATCACCGCGCCGATCCGCACCTTCCTGCGGCACGACGGCTTCCCGGTCGACATCCGGCACAACGCCAAGATCGGCCGCGAGGCGCTGTCCGGCTGGGCCGCCATCCGCCTCGGCTACGACAGTGAAGGAAACCAGCGATGAAAGTCCTCGTCACCGGCGGCACCGGATTCCTCGGCAGCCACATCGTCGACCAGGCCCTGGCGGCGGGCGACGAAGTGCGCGTACTCGCCCGCCCCACCGGCGATCTCGGCTATCTGCGCTCGCTGCCCGAGGTCGAGATCGTGCACGGCGACCTCGGCGACGCGGATTCGCTCGTCGCGGCATGCAAGGGGGTGGACGTGGTGCACCACAGTGCGGGCCGGGTGGCCGAGACCGGCCACCGCGACCAGTTCTGGGAGGCCAATGTCGAGGGCACCCGGCGGCTGATGGATGCCGCGCGGGCCGCGGGCACCGGGCGTTTCGTCTTCGTCAGCAGCCCGAGCGTGGCCACCGAATACGATCGCGACCGGTTCGGCATAGACGAATCCGAACCCTATGTGCGCAACCCCAAGAGCTACTACGTCGAAACCAAGGCGATCGCCGAGCGCGAGGTGCTCGCGGCCGACGGACCCGACTTCACCACCTGCGCGCTGCGTCCCCGGATGATCTGGGGGCCGCGCTCGGGTGGCTGGATGACGCTGCTGCTGAACAAGATTCGCTCCGGCCGCCTGCCCGACCTGTCGGGCGGCAAGCCGGTGCTGGTGTCGATCACCCACTGCGAGCACGCCGCCCGCGCGTGTGTGCAGGCGTCGCGGTCCGACGCGGTGGCCGGGAAGCCCTACTTCCTGGCCGACGCCGAGGACGTCGACCTGTGGGGCTTCGCCCGCGACCTGGCGACCGCCTTCGACCTGACACCGCCGACCCGGACCATTCCGAAACCGGTGCTGAACGGCGTCATCGCGGTGTTCGACACCATCTGGAAGATCCCCGGACTGCAGTCGCGCGTCGCCCCCCCGCTGTCCAGCTGGACGGTCGCCGCGCTCACGGTGTCGAACACCTACGACACCAGCGCGGCCCAGCGCGATTTCGGCTATGCCCCCACGGTTTCCCTGCGCGATGGGCTGAACCGCTATGTGGAGTGGGTGGAATCGATCGGCGGATTGTCCGCTCTCCCGTCCTGATATCGCTCGCCCGTCCCGATACGGATTTGCCGTCCTGGCCGGCTCACCAGGACATCACTACGCTCCCGGTCCGGAATGGACCGGGAGCGTAGTGGTTTCGTCTCACCCCGCCGACGGCAGGGCCCGCTCCTCGGCGGGCAACAGCAGGTCGGTCAGCTCGTCGAGGGCGGCGCCCAGACCGTCGGTCAGGTACTCCATCGCCGGCAGCTTGTCGGCTGCACCCAGCACTCCGAAGTGCAGCGCGTCGAGGTAACCCACACAGGTGACATTGAAAGGGTTGCCGTGCATGAGCAGTGAGATCGGATACAGCGACTCCAGCCGGGCACCGTTCCAGTACAGCGGATTTCGCGGTCCGGGGACATTGGAGATGCCCATCGGATGCGAGGCCGGGGTGTTGGCGCGACCCCAGGTCAGACCCATGATCCACGGCAGGGTGACGGCCAGGCCGTAGCCGATGACGGCATTGGCCGGGCGGCCCGCCATCTCCTGCTTCGCAGCGCGGATGGCGGCGCGGACCGCGGCCAGACGCTCGGCCGGGTCGGCGATGTCGGTGCCCAGCGCGGTGAACATCATGCCCGCGCGGGTACCCACCCGATCGTCGTCGCCGTCCCGCAGGTCCACCGGGACACCCGCGGTGAGCGGGCGGGCGGGGAGTTCGGCGTGTGCGGTCAGGTAGTCGCGCAGCGCCGTGCCGACCAGATACAGCACGATGTCGTTGATCGTGCAGTCGGCGGCCTTGGCCAGCCGTTTGAACCGGTCCAGGTCGTAGCGGCGCAGGGACAGGTCCCGGCCGCCGGTGATCGGTCCGTCGAAGATGGACGCCGGCTGCTGGTACGCCCGCTGCGCCGGGGTCCGGCCGCGGGCGCGACGCAGGGCGTCGCGGCCCGCCGCGCCGATGCCGCGCACCAGCTCGAGCATGCCACGCAGCGTCGCAAGCATGGCCCGCCACCGATTCGCGGACCGAACCGGCTGTGGTGCATCAGGATTCACGCGGCCGACGGTGAACAGGTTCGGTGTGTCCCGGTCGGCCGGATCCGTCGAGAAGGTGTCGGTGAACAGCCGCATCAGCGACGCGCCGTCGAACAGGCTGTGATGCACCTTGAGAATGAGGGCGAAGCGGTCCGGCGCCAGGCCCTCGACCAGGTGAATCTCCCACGGCGGCCGGGTCATATCGAGTTGTTCGCGGTGGATGCGGGCGGCCAGCTCGACGAGTTCGCGGCGGTCGCCGGGTCGGTGCAGCTGCCAGGTCCGGATGTGGTCGGCCGGGTCGACCTCGGCGGCTTCACGCATGAGGGCCACCAGGCGGGTCAGCGGACCGCCGACCGGCACCAGATTCCAGGGCTGCGGCACCGTGATCGGCGCGACGACCTGTGCGCGCCAGCGCCGGACGAAGCGGGCCGCATCCCCGTCCGGGACGGTGAACTCCAGCAGGAATGCGACATGCATGGGCATATCGGGTGATTCGAGGGACAGCCAGACGCCGTCGGTGGCCGACAGCCGCTTGATCGCCATGCGCGATCCTTTCTAGCTCGGGGGTCAGTGGGCCGACCGGGGTGTGATATCCAGCCGCATGCCGGTCGGGATGACTGCGAAATGGAAACGGTCCCTTGGTGGTTCGCTATTCGCCTGCAGTGCGATGTCGAAGTTGCGGCACACCATGCCGGTGACGCTCTTGACCTCCAGCATGGCCAGGCCGCGGCCCGGGCAGAAGCGGGGGCCGGAGCCGAACGGGATGGAGGCGTCGGGCCGGTGGTTGCCGGGGCCCTCGTTCAGCCAGCGATCAGGATCGAAAGTGTGTGGCTCGCTGAAGTTCTCCGCCTGCAGGCCGGCGTGCTGGACATTGACGACGACCCAGGTTCCGGCCGGGATGTGCACCCCGGCGATGGTCCGGTCGACGATCGCTTCCATGCCGATGAGGGGCGTGGTGGGCTGCAGCCGCATGGATTCGGCCGCGACCGCCTCCAGGTAGGGCTGCCGGTCCAGCACCGACGGGATCTCGGCGACTTCCTCCCGAATCCGCTGCTGCACTTCTGGTTTCCCGGCGAGATGGTAGAGCAGCCAGGCCATGGCATTGCTGGTGGTGTCCTGGCCGGCGATGAGGATCGTGAGCGCCTCCGCGAACAGCTCGTCATCGGTGAACGAGCCGCGGCCGTCCTGCGCCAGCAGCAACGCCTCGATGAAATTCGTGGGCCGCTCGGGGAGATTCGTGCGGGCGCGGGCGATGACGGCGGTGAGATCCTGCCGCAGGGCCGCCAATGCGCGCTCGAGGGCGCGATCGTCGGGCAGCTTCACATAGCGCCAGTATGGGAACGGGGTGGCGAGCCGGCGATTCAGGATGGGGAAGATCAGCTCCAAATGGCGCTGAATGACGTCACCGGATTCTTCGATGGTGTTGATGTCGTAGTCGAAGGTCAGTTTGGCGGTGACATCGACCGTGTAGCGGGTCAATTCGGCGCGCACGTCCTCCGGGGACCGGCGTTCCCAGCGTCGGCGCAGGCGTTCGGTAATGGTCTCCAGCGTGGGTTGGAAGCCGCGCAGGTGAGTCGCGTTGAAGGCGGGCATGGCCAGCTTGCGCCGCCGCCGCCATGCCTCGCCCTCCAGGGAGAACAGGCCGTTGGAGCCCATGTCGTCCATGACCGACTCGATGGCGGACTGCCGCCGGAAGCCGCCGGGACGGTCCCGCAGGATCTCCCGATTGAGTTCGGGATCGCTCACCACCACGATTCGCCGACCGGGCATGCTGACCCGGTACAACGCCCCGTATTCGTCGCTCCAGGAGTCGAATTGGCGATGCAGCAGGGAGGGTGTCAATTGCGGGAGATTGCCGACCAGTGGCCATCCTTTGGGCCCCGGTAGATCGTCCACTGACACCATTCGAGAAGTCGAGAGGGACACTACAGGAGCTTAACCGCGAATTGGCTCGAATGCGAAAGATGAAGAACTGCTTTGCATTCGGAGACAAGTAATGCGGCGCAATTTGGTTTCGCGAAACAATTCGACCTGAAATCGAGTGAAAGTGGCTGCGCCCCTTGCCAAGCAACCGTTTGGTGTCATGGCGACCAGGGATGATGCTGTGCCGATTGGTATTTCGCACACACTCCTTGGTGCTCGAGTCTGTTCTTGGTGACAATCGGCAGATGCTCGCCCTCGTTCCCCCACTGGGTGATGACTCGCCCGTCCTGGCCCGCCTGCTGCCGCGGCTCCCGGAGATTGCCGCCGGTATCTTCGAAGCCGCACTGGGCGCGGTGCCCGGCCTCGAGAATCTGCCCGAGGACCACTTCGCCGATGTCATGCCCAGCCTGCTGGCCGGGACGGTGGCGTTCATCCGGGCCATCGAGGAGCGGCGCGTGATCACCGCCGAAGAGGTCGCGGAGTACGTCGTCCCGGTGGTGGAGCGGCACGCCGAGGACCGAATCCCCGTGCGCCAGCTCATGACCGGCCTGTTCGGCGGCGCCCGCTATCTCTGGGATGAGGTCGCCGCGACCGCGGAGCCGCACGAGCTGCCCGATATCCTGGCGATCGGCCAGCGGGTGCTCGAGGCGCTCATGCACATCACCATCACCATCTCCGAGGTGCACGCCGACGTCGAGCAGTCCATCTACACGGTCGAACGCGAGGCGCGCCGCGCCCTGTGCTCGGCCCTGCTACGTGGCGCGCCGGTCGAGGAACTGGCGGCACGCGCCGACATGGCGCTGGCGGACCGCTACGACGTCCTCACCTTTCACCTGCGCCCCGACCCGCTGGTCATGGTGGCCGACACCATGGTCACCCGCCGCCGGATCCGGCAGTTCCAGCAGGCGCTCGACGCGCTGCTCGGGACGACGGTCCTCAATACCTTCGACGGATCGAACGGAATCGCCCTGCTGCCCAGCAGATCTCGTCCGGTCCCCGGGATCGGCTCAGGTCCCTTCGAGCGCCTGGCGGCGAGCCTCTCCGAACAGTTCGGTGTCGACGTCTTCCTCGCCGAATGTCAGGGCATCGACCGTGCCGACCTGCCCGGTGCGGCGCGGCAGACCACCGATCTGGCCGAACTCGCCCGCCTGCTCGGCCGCCCCACCGGCGCCTATCGCCTCGACGATCTACTGCTCGAATACCAGCTCACCCGCCCCGGCCCCGCCCGAGACCGCCTGGCCGAACGCATCGCCCCGATCCTGCGCCACCCCCACCTCTTCGAAACCCTCGACGCCCACATCCGGCACGGCTCCGCCGACCGCAAGGCCGCCGCCGCGGTGGTTCACGTCCACCCCAACACCTTCAGCTACCGCCTCCGCCGGGTCGCCGAACTGACCGGCCTGGATCCCAGCGACCCCAACGATTCCCGGCTGCTCGCCGCCGCCCTCACCATCCACCACCTCTACCCGGCTCCCGTCGTTCCGGATCCCGGTGACGGAGCGGCTGTGTGACGAAATGTGCTATGAGCGGCCGGGATTGGCATCCACCGCCGGGCGATCCCGACAGCGGGCCGATCAGCCGGCCAACATCGCACCGGCCAGGGCGACGCCGGTTACCCACACGGTGGACAGGGCGGCCAGGATCAGCGGGCGCGGGCCCACGCGGCGGAGGGCGGTGATGCGGACGCCTGTGCCGAGGGCGAACATGGCGGCGGTGAGCAGGCCGGTCTGCAGGAGTTTCGCGGGCGCGAGGATCGAGGCGGGCAGGAGGCCGGTGGTGCGGAGAGCCGCGCAGACCAGGAATGCGATCACGAACAGTGGGATCAACGGGGCGTTGCGAGTTCCGGCGCCGGCGGGGTCCCGGCGACGCGCCTGCCAGCCGACGATCGCCAGCACCGGGGCCAGCAGCACCACGCGAGCGAGTTTGACGATGACCGCGACGGTGAGCGCGGCGCCGCCGATCGCACCGCCGGTCGCGACGACCTGAGCCACCTCGTGGACCGCGCCGCCGGCCCACATGCCGCTGGTACGCGAATCCAGCCCGAACATGGTCGACGCCATCGGGATTACGCCGATCAGGAGGGTGCCGAATACCACGACCAGCGCGATCGTGGTCACCAGCTCCTCGTCCTCGGCGTCGATCACGCCGTCGACCGCGGCCGCCGCGGCGGCGCCACAGATGGAGAAGCCGCAGGCGATCAGCAACCGCTGGGTCCAGCTGAGCCCCAACATGCGGCCCATCAGCATGGTGCCGCCGATACCGAGCGCGACGATCGCGATCACCACCACGATGGCGGCCGGTCCCAATCCGAGAATGTCACTGAAGGTCAGCTGCAGACCGAGCAGCGCGACGCCGACCCGTAGCAGCCGCTTGGCAGAGAACTGCAGACCGGGCTGCAAGAGTTGCGGCAGCGCAACGACATTCGCCAGCACGGCACCGATCACGATCGCGATCAGCAGCGGACTGACCGTCGGTAGCCACCGGCCGACCAGCATCACCAGCACCACGACCACCGCCGTCAATGCGAGTCCGGGCCAGTACTCTCGCATGTCGACGACAGCCGCGGTGCGGGTGCGGCCAGGGAACTGCGTCGCGGGCGGCTCGGCGAAACCGTCCGCGGGCTCTGGAGAGGGTTGGGAGTCCAGGTGGGCCATGGTTCCCAGATTGCCGGTGGCCGGGCGTCGGCCGGAAGCCGCCACATTGACATCACCACATATCAGAGTGATATGGGATGAAGGATTGTCATATGATTCCTACATGGCCAATGCTCGCCCTGACCTGGCTCTACTCGAATTGCTGGTTGCCATCGACGATCACGGCAGCCTGGGCGCCGCGGCCCGGGCGGTGGGGATGGCGCAACCGAACGCCAGCCGGGCGGTGCGACAGTGGGAGCAGCGCGTCGGGCTGACGCTGATCGAACGGAGCCCGCGCGGGTCGACGCTGACGGCAGCCGGGACAGTAGTCGTGCACTGGGCCCGGGAAGTTCTGGCGGACGTGGATCGGCTGCTCGACGCCGCCGCGGCGCTGCGCACCGATCGCGACGCCGAACTCAGGATCATCGCCAGCATGACCGTCGCCGAATGCCTGCTCCCGGCCTGGCTCGGCGACTTCCATCGTTCCCACCCGGACATCAAAGTCCAACTGCAGGTGCGGAATTCGCGACAGGTTTTCGACCGGCTGGTGGCCGGGGACTGCGATCTCGGGTTCGTCGAGAGCCCGTCGGTTCCCGACCGTCTACACAGCGCGACGGTCGCCCACGATCGCCTGATCGTGGTCGCCCACCCCACCCATCCATGGACCCGGCGCAGGCGTGCGCTCACCATCGCGGAACTGGCCGCGACTCCACTGCTGGTCCGCGAACCCGGGTCCGGCACCCGCAGCACCGTCGATGTCGCCCTCGCCGAATTCCCGCGCGCCGAACCGCTTCTCGAACTGGGCAGCGCCGCTGCCATCCGCACCAGCGTCTCGAGCGGCGTCGGCCCCGCCGTGGTCAGCACCCTCGCGGTCGCGGATCAAATCGACCGTGGCGAACTCGTCGCCATCCCCGTCGAGGGCCTCGACCTCCCCCGCACCCTGCGCGCCGTCTGGCGGCCACCCCGCAAACTCTCCGGCCCCGCGGGCCAATTGGTCTCCGAGATCATCCGAATGCCGATCGAACGGCGGAATGGGTTGCACACCAACGGATCCCCTACTGGGCGACGGCGAGGATGAAGGAGGCCCCGGCGTAGGCCGGTCGGTGTCGCCCGGCGGCCCCGCCGACGACACCGACCCGGTCGTGCAGGACCTCGTACGCAGCTGCCTCGACCACCGCGAGAAGTGACGGCCGGGCTGATTCACGCCCGGCCGAACGCGTGTGGCATCAGAGCGTGGCTGCCATCTGCTGCGCGGTAGCCGCGTGCCCATACTGATTCGGATGGAATTGCGCGCCTTCGCCATTGTCGACCGAGGTGCCGTTGACCCAGCGGTCCGGGATCGCCTCGCAGACATCGTGACCAGTGTAGATCTCGTAGGTGCTGAAGTACTCGGTGCCGGCCTGGGAACGCAGCATGGTGTTCAATCCGCCGACGACGGTGTCACGCGCCCAGTCGACATCGGCGGGCAGCACCGGCTGCCGCCCGGCGCACAGGGCCGCGTTGTCGGGCAGGATGTGCGGGTAACCGACCAGGACGACCCGCGCCTGCGGGGCTCGGGCCTTGATGTCGGACACCAGTTTCGCGACCTTGGCCGAGGCCTGCGACAGCCGGGTCGGCATCGAGGCGTCGTACTTGTTCTTGCACCCCAGCAACGCCTCGGCACTACCGCTGGCGATTCCCGTTCCGAGATTTTGGAGTACGGCGCTGCCCGTCCCGGAACCCGTGCCGAGGGTCCCCGCCATCACACAGTCCTTCACGATGTCGGTGAAGCCGATGTCATTGCCGCCGACACCCAGGGTGACCAGATTGGTGTCGGCGGTGACGGCCGAGAGCTGGGTGCTGGTCACCGAGTCGGTCGTCGCGCCGCCACACGTGACATCGGTGAGGCTGTAACCGCGTGCCGCCGCGAACAGGTGGGCGTAGTTGCGATCGGAGCGTGAGCAGGTCTTGTCGAGGATGTTCGAGATCCCGACTCCCGCCGCGTACGAATCCCCTAGCGCCACATACTTCGTGCCGGCGTCGGCGGTAGCGGGGGCGATACTGACGAGGGTCCCGGCGACGACGATCGCAACAGTGGACAGGCAATGCTTCAGATTCACGATATAGGTCCTCGCGGTCGAGCTCGGGCGAATAGCCCCAGACGGTACGAGATGACCTGGCCACCAATAGGTCAAGCGACCGAATCGTTATCCGGTTCAGTTCGCGGAGGCGGGCCCGGATCTTGCCGATGACCAGGCCGCAAGCCCTTGCACGGCGGTCTGCGACGATCCGGATGGTCCTTGCCCGCCGTGTCCGGCCGGTGCGAAGACAAGTCGACCGGTAAGCTCGAGCGGTCCGCTCGTCCGATCTGAAGGGACCGGCACCAATGGCAACTGGCACTGTGAAGTTTTTCAACGCCGACAAAGGATTCGGGTTCATCACACAGGACGAGGGTGGACCGGACGTATTCGTCCACTTCAGCGCGATCCAGTCCACCGGTTATAAAACGCTGCAGGAGAACGACCGCGTCGAGTACGACGTGGTGCAGGGCGCGAAGGGACCACAGGCGGAAAACGTCGTCGTGCTGGAACAGTAGTTCTCGGCCGCGAACACGGCCGGCAACGGTGCGTTCGTGGTCGTCCAGGGCTCATCGCTGGTGCCCGAACATGAACAAGCCCCCGGCCCAGGTGATCGAAGGCCCACACAGTGTTTGGACGACGCGGAGGAACTCAACTCGGCCCCCAGCTATAGATCCAGGGGCTTCCCCGCGTCGCAGCAAACACCATAACGACGCCCACACCCGCCCGCCACCACATTATGTCGACCCCCACACCTACAGCTGGCCCGTCAGGTGCCCACTGGGGGATTTCGAGGTACCTGCGGGGGGACAAATGTGACCAGGTCCAACAATGTCGAACGATCGTCGACGGCAGCTCGGATCCGCTGTACGCGAGTCGCGCACGCGGAGCCGGACACCCGTCACGAATTCCGATGCCCCAATAGGGTTGCGGATATGACAGAGGCAAGAGTGTGGTCGGTAACCACGACCACGCCAACCGAGGAAGACGCACAGAAGATCGCTCGCACGGTGGTGGCCGAACGTCTCGCCGCCGGTGCTGAGGTGACCGGACCAGCGATGTCGGTGTTCTGGCATCTGGACCAGCTCGGCGAGGGCCAGGAATGGCGAGTGACACTGAAGACGGCAGCAGCGGTCAGGGACAAGCTCGCTGGGCGAATCCTCGAACTGCACCCATGGGCCGGTGGGCCGGAGATCATCGCAACGCCCGTCGAGTGGGCGATCGACGGCTACGTGGACTGGGTCGAGAAGTTCACAGCTGCACCGGAATAGGTGCCCGCGCGTCGGCTGCCCGAGTGCGAGATCGACGGGAACGTCGAACCCGCCAGTCCATCCGTCGAGGCACCTTTACCTCGGTGAAAATGCTCGCCGAACAGATCCGCGACTACATCGCCCGCTGGAACGTCGATGCCGCCGCCCCGTTTACCTGGACCGCCACCGACGACGAGATCTTGGCCAAGGTCGCACTCACCCGAACCACCATCCGCAAGCTGGTCGACAACAAACGGCAACCGGTGACAGCGCAACCCGGGACCCGCAGTCAGGCCGCCTCGGCAAGCTCGGCCAGCTTGCGCATCGCCTTGGGCAGCTCGGCCGCCGCGCGGCGACCGATGACACGAGCGAACAGAGGCGACAGCGGCCCCGCAATCGAGATTTCATGGGTAAACCGCGCGCCCTCGGCGGCGGCCTCGATACGGTGCTCGAAAGTCATTGTCGCCAAGGGAAGCCGGCTCACATCGGTGAACGACACATTCGGGGTGACCTCAGTCATCGC
>NZ_JBEYYI010000055.1:0-19501 GCF_040645495.1 Nocardia sp. NPDC046763
GGGTCGGCGTAGTGCCTCCACAGCTGCGCCGGGGTCGCGGTGGTGGACTCGGTGTGCGCGAACTTCCACATGACTTGCAATCTCCCTCGATCGAACCCGATTTAGTATGCGCACATACTATCTTCGAGCTGTCGGATCCCGCAAGTCCCAGCACCGTCGCACCACACCCCGACCGGTCTGCCCGCCGTCGGGTCGGCGGCAAGGACAGTTACGACAACCGAGGCAACACTGGCAGCATCACGCACCAGTAGGCCAGCAACCGTAGCTTGACGAGCGACTGTGCTTGTGCCAGCGCCCCTATCCGCACGGCTTCGGGGCCGCCCGTGACGAGTGCCCGCAAGCCTTCCTCGATCCATCCGCCTCGCGGTGTGCGCGCCACGGCCACGGTGTGCCTCCTCACGTCGGCAAGGAGTATACGGGGGCGTATAGATGGGTTTATGTTCGATCTATACGCCACCGTATAGATCGGAGCCGAGCTCGTGAGACTTCCTCCCACCGCTCACACCAACCGCCCCTGGCGGATCCACGACATCGCCGACGACTTCACCGTGGAGGACGTATGGGCGTTGCCCACCCCGGGCGGCCCCGACGACTTCCATTGGCTGGTAAGCCAATTCGCCGAAGGAGTCAGCGGTGGAGCGACCGGCGACAGCGCGATCTCCCGGGCGCTGTTCGCCATTCGCTGGAAGCTCGGAGCGCTGCTCGGCTGGGACCGGCCCGATACCGGCACCGGCGGTCGGCTGCCCTCCCTGTACGACCGCTTGCCCGCCGACCTTCGCGCGGGCTCCAGGGGCCCGGACCTCGGCACATCGCTGTTCCGGTCCGTCTACCAACTGGAGAACGAGTGGGCAGCCGAAATGGGCAACACGACCGTCCATGCGGTCATGCACCTCGGCTGGGTTGCGGACGGAACCGGCGGCTACCGCGGCCAGATGGCTGTCCTGGTGAAGCCGAACGGCCTGTTGGGCACCCTCTACATGGCCGGTATCAAGCCTTTTCGGTATCTCGGTGTGTATCCGGCGCTGATGCGCGCCATCGGCCACGAGTGGCGAGCGAACGCCGGCGCCGAGACCTCGCACGGCAAAGGTGTTGCGGTACACACGATCTTCGAGAAGATCGCCGGATACTACGACCGGATGAACGTGGTCATGACGCTCGGCCGCCATGCGCGCTGGTGCCGTGAAGTGGCCGCCCGCGCCGTGCCGCCCGCGGGCGGACAACTGTTGGACCTGGCCACCGGGACAGGTGCAATCGCTCTGGCGGCGGCACAGATGTATCCCACTGTCGTTGTGACCGGTGCCGACTTCTCCGAGGCGATGCTGGCTCGCGCACGGATCAAATCCCGGGCCGGCGCGGTTCGATGGCAGCAGGCCGACGCGACCCGGCTGCCGTTCGACGACGAGTCCTTCGACGCGGTTACCGAAGGCTATCTGCTCCGCAACGTCGAAGACCTCCCCGGAGTGCTTCGCGAACAGCACCGGGTCCTCGTGCCCGGCGGCCGGATCGTCATCCTCGAAACCTGCCCTCCCAGCGGCCCGTTGAAGCCGATCCTCGAGTGGGGGATGCGCACGATCATTCCGCTGCTGGGGCAGACGATTGCTCGCGACCGGTCGTCGTACACCTACCTCGAATACAGCGCCCTCGCCTTTACCTCACCCCAACATGTCGCGAATGTCCTGCGCGAAACCGGTTTTCAGAACATCGGATGGAGCAAGAAGTTCCTCGGCACCAATGTCATCCTCTGGGCCGACAAGCCACGATGATCGGTCAGAAAGAATGCGTTCAAGAACTCGGTTCCCGATAGTCGGCAGCATGCTTACTCGCATCGGGGCCGTGATTGAGCGTCGGGCGCGGCCTTGGGCCCGGTCACTGTGGGTCACCAGATGTTCCAGGTTCTCCTGAGCGGTTTGACTTCACGGTCCGCGCGCTCCAGCTTCGGAACCAGGTCGGTGAAGTATCGCCGGGCGTCGCAGCTGTCGTCGCAATGCTGGTGCTGCCTCAGACCGTTTTGTGCCACTTGCAGATTCATGACCGGATAGTCCGGTGCGTCGTGCGAGATAATGGTCATGGCCCGCTCCCGGTGGTCCGTTCGCCCGCACGGATCACGGCGATGGCCTGACGCTTCTTGCCGCACACGGACATCGGGCAGGACTCATGGATTCGGAGGACATCGCGCGCGTAACCGATCGACATCGCGCTGATCGCCTCATGATTCTCGATGGGTATGCCGTACATGGCTGGCGCTCCGGTTGTCGGCGTTGATGTTTGGTGGCCCCCGACCGCCGGTACGGCCTGAACGTGCGACCCGTTTTCGAAGGGCACGATCGGAACTTGTTGACCGGGCCGGCTATTCAGGTTCCCGGCGGCCGGGGGTAACTACTGGTCTACGCCGTCCGGTCACTGCGTGGAACGTTCCAGAGGGCAATGTGCTTGAAAAGGTTTCCGCCATCCAAAGTTGGCGAGAGAATCATTCCAAAATTGCATGAGACCGGTAGAGAGGCTAAGCGAATGGCTGTTGGCTCCATCGTTCCACGCCGCCTGATCGGGCGGACACTGAAGCAGCTACGCGAGCAGTCCGGCGTCCCGGCGGTCAAGGCGTACAGACTGATAGATGTTTCGCCCCAAACACTCTGGAGACTCGAAACGGGACAACCGGGCACGAAGATCCGGGAAGTGGACGTGCACGCCCTCTGCCGGCTTTATGGCGCCGACGAAGACACTACTGCCGCCCTCATCGGTCTGATTGCCGAAACGAAGAGTCCAGGGTGGTGGCACGACTACGGGTCCGCGGTGCCGTCGTATTTCGATCTGTACCTGGGCATGGAGGAATCCGCCCGGAAGCTCACCACGCTCCACCTGAATCTCCTGCCCGGACTGCTCCAGACGCCGAGCTATCGGCGCGCGGTGATCTGGGCTGCCTACCCCGGTATGCCGACAGCGGAAGTCGAACAGCGCATCGAGATTTCGGCGAAACGCCAGCAGCGGTTGCAGGAGCCCCCGGCCGACTTCAGCGTCGTCATGTACATCTGTGAATCCGCCCTGCGCTGGTCGGTCGGCAGTCCGGCCGTCATGGCCGAGCAGCTTCGGCACATCGCGAGCGTGTCGAAGCTACCCACGGTGTCGATCCGGGTGGTGCCGCTCGGCGTGGCAACTCCATTGCCGCTGATCGTTGGTACGTTCACACTGATGGAGTTCCCCGCGTACGCGGACTCCCGCCTGACGGAACCACCATTGGTGTACGTGGAGGGCTTCACGGGCGCGCTGTACCTGGACAAGCCTGGCGAGCTGGACCTCTACAAGGCGGCGGTGAGAACCCTCCGCACGGTGGCGAAAAGCGGGCAGGACGCCAGGGAACTGGTACTGAACATTGCAAAGGAGTACGAGTGAACGCCGACCTGTCCGAGGCGGATTGGTACAAGAGCAGCCGAAGCGGCCCCAACCAGGACTGCGTCGAGGTTGCACATCTGGACGGGGGCACCGTGGGGGTACGGGACTCGAAGGACGTGGCCGGCCCGGCTCTGGTCTTCGCGCCGGGCGAGTGGGACGCCTTCAATGCAGCCGTGAAGAACGGAAAGTTCGACCGGTCCTGACGGACCATGACGACTGTGGGAGTCTGGGCGTGGTGTCCGGGCACTCGCTTCTTCATGCGTAACAAGATCTCCCACCAGCCTCGACACGTATACGACATGATCCGTTGAACACCCATCAAAGGAGATGTGCGATGCAGGTTAGGTCAGCAGTGGTCACCGGCGGCGCAGTGGTCGCTGGGTTCTTGGCAAGCGTTGTTCCGGGTGTGGCCCACGCCGACTTCATCGACCCGACGCCATACGTGGACGCCAACGGCGTGGCATGGTTCAACATGGCGGGAGACAACTGTTCGATCGCCCCGAATGGTGTTGTGGGGTGCGATCTTCCGAGTCCGGCACCGATCATGTCGATGACGATCGCGGGTATGACGATCCCGGTGCCCTACGTGCCGGCCGTTGCCATCGACACGGCCTACTTTCCCTCACACCCGCAGTGGGGCTCCAATGGCAGCCACACCCAGCAGGGTGGCAATACCGCGATCGTGCCGGGGGTCAACCAGTACACGACGTCGGTCAACTATGCCGGGGCCACGTGCACGGTCTCGGTCCGCGATGACGTGGTGTGCTCGGGGATGAGCCACGAATTCCGCATCGCGGGGCTGCAGGCGTCCGGAAACTGAACCGGGACAATCGGATCGGTCGCCCGCCTCGCTGCTAGTCGCGCAGGAGAAGCGCGAGGTAGAGGCGGGTGGCCACGGCGTCGAAGGGTTCGGTGCCCGGATCGGAGTAGGTGCGTGCGCCGGGGAGGTCGGTGGCGTACGCGCGGGCGGCCTCAGCCAGTGCACCCATGATGCCTGCCGACCGCTGGATGGCGGACTTCTTGGCCCACGCCAGGGAGCGGGCCGATTCGGGCAGCAGCCGCTCGCAGGCGATGCGGACGCACAGCTTGTCGGCGGGGGCTCCGTCGTGCGGGCCGAACAGTGCTGGGGGCGCGAGGGTTCGGGCGAGTTCCCAGAAGCGGACGGTTTGGAAGGCGTGCACGATATGGTCGGCGCGGTCGCCCAGGATACGGGGGTAGAAGTCCGGGACGAGCCGGTCGGCGGTGAAGTTGTGGGCGGATTCCGTGCGGGCGATGCGGTCGAGTTCCGCGGTGGCCTCGGGTGAATCGATCGGGTGCGCGAGGGTTTTACCCCCCGCGAAGATGGCGTCCGCGCCGCTGCCGGTCAGGATCGGGCCGGTGACGCCGAGACGGTCCAGGACCGGCTGGATGGCGAGCATCGGGACGGCGTACGAAACCTCCCACAGCTCGGGCACTTTCAGGCGTTCCAACGATTCTCGCGCCAACGCCGCCACGGCGGGGGCGTCCAGTTCGACGATGTCGTGCGGCAGGCCGAGGGCGGTGGCGGCGGCCGTGGCGTTGGCGCGGTCGGTGCCGTCGGCGGTCAGCACGGTGAGGGCGTGCGGGCGATGTCCCAGGGCGACGGCGGTGGCGGCCAGGAAGATCGAGTCGACGCCGCCGGACAGCAGGATGACCGGCTCGGCGGGCATGGCCTCGAACACCGCGCGCAGCCGGTCGCGGGTCTCGGCCGCCACCAGTTCGGCGGCGTGCCCGGGATCGGTGAGACGGCGCGAATCCGGGTCGGGGGTGGCGATATCGCGCAGGTCCGCGACGAATTGCATGGGTGCGCCGCTCTGGGCGGCGGGTGCGGTGTGTGCTGCGGCCGGTCGTCCCACGCGGCTCAGCCTACTGCGGCGCGATACCGGCTCGGATTCCCAGCTGGCACATAGGTAGGACCCATGTCCCGCCCACGTGCGGACCTTTGGATGGGAGTCACGGCAGGCCGATCGGCCGACCGTCCCTCCGAGAAAGGTTCTGCGCGTTGAAATCCTCGTCTGTGACCCCGTCCCGCCTGCGCCGCGTGACCGCCCGCATCGCCGTGGCCGGTGTGCTCGCCGCGGTGCCGCTGGCCGCGCTGGCCATCCCCGCCTCGGCCGCCACCACCGACTCCGGGATTCCGGTGGTCAGCCAGATCGCCGACCCTGATTGGAATCACGATCGCGGCGGCGACAACCAGGACCGCCACGGCGACCAGGATCGGCACGACCGGCCTGGCGACCAGAATCGCGGCCCGGATCAGCCGCAGCCCCAGCCCGAGCCGCAGGCCCAGCCGCAGCCGCCGACCGGCTCCTTCGGCTGACCGTCACCGCCGTATCGGCTGACCGCCGCCGTGCGCTCAGCCCGCGGCGGGCAGGCGCACGGTGAATTCCGTACGGCCGGGACGGCTTTCGACGTCGATGGCGCCGCCGTGCGCCTTCACCACCGCCGCCACGATGGACAGGCCGAGCCCGGTGCTGCCGGCGCGTCGCGAACGCGACGAATCACCGCGCGCGAAGCGTTCGAAGACCTCCGGCTGCAGTTCCGTGGGAATGCCCGGTCCATCGTCGGTGACCCGCCAGATCGCCCCGCCCCGGCCGTCCTCGGCCAGGGCGGTGGTGACCCGGGTGCCGGGTCCGGTGTGCACACGCGCATTGGCGAGCAGGTTGGCCAGCACCTGGTGCAGGCGGGCCGTGTCGCCGGTGACCACGATCGGCTCGGGCGGTAATTCCAGCGCCCACTGCAGATCCGGGCCGGCGATGTGGGCGTCGCTGACCGCGTCCACGGTGAGCCGGGTCAGGTCCACCGGCGTGTGCTCGATCCCGCGCCCAGCGTCCAGGCGAGCCAGCAGCAGCATGTCCTCCACCAGGGTCGTCATGCGCCGGGACTCGGAGTCGACGCGGCTCATGGCGTGCGCGACCACCGGCGGCAGCGTATCCCGCTCCCGCAGCGCCAGTTCCGCGTAACCGCGGATGGACGACAGCGGGGTGCGCAGCTCGTGGCTGGCGTCGGCCAGGAACCGCCGGATCCGGGTCTCGCTGGCGTGCCGAGCCTCCAGCGCGCCCGCGATGTGGTCGAGCATGCGGTTGATGGCCATGCCGAGCTGACCGACCTCGGTGCGGGCGCCGGCGTCGGCGACCGGAACCCGCACGGGCAGGGTCACTTCCCCGCGATCCAGCCGCAGGTCCGCGACCCGCGCGGCGGTGGCGGCGACCCGATCCAGCGGAGTCAGGGCGCGCCGGATGAGCCAGATGCCCGCGGAGGTCGCCACCACCAGGACCACGGCGGTGACGATCAGCAGGATCAGGAGCACCCGCATGAGGGTGGCGTCGACCGAGGCCAGCGGCAGTCCCGTGATCACCGTCTTGCCCGACCGGGTGGTCTCGGCGAGCACGCGATACTGGCCCTGGCCCGCGATATTCATCGAGACGGGCTTATCGGGAGTGACGGCGGCCAGCTGCTTGCGGGCCGCCTCCGACAGGGCGGACTGCACGCCGTCGCTGCCGACGCGGCCCGCGGTCATCGAGTGGTCGCGGTCCACGAGCGCGCCGACCGTATCCGGTTGGATGCTGCGGCGATTCAGGAATTCCGGTCCCGGACCGGACGACTCGCCCGTGGACGGCGGCGGGCCGGGGGCATTGTGCTGGTCCGGCGGCGGGCCGAGGCCGGAACCGCCACCCACGTCACCGAGGGCATGCTCTGTCGTCTGGATGAGGTCGACGTCCACCTGGTGCACCAGGAACTGTTGCAGCGCAAGCTCGGTCGCGATGCCGATGCCCGCGACCACGACCACCAGCAGCACCACCTGCCCGACCAGCAGCCGCCTTCGCAGCGACCAGCGGCGGCGCGGCCTCGGCTCGGCGGGCGGGCCCGAAGGTACAGGGAGCTCGTTCATGGGCTCATCGCGTCGCTTCATGGACTCACCCCGCTCGTTCGTGGATGGGGACCGAGCTCGGACTCACCGAACTCCAGCGTGGACTCACCGAGCCGGCTTGAGGACATAGCCCGCACCCCGCAGTGTGTGGATCATCGGCGCGTGGCCGCTGTCGATCTTCTTACGCAGATAGGAGACATACAGTTCGACGATGTTGGAGCGGCCACCGAAGTCGTAACTCCAGACCCGGTCCAGGATCTGCGCCTTGCTCAGCACCCGGCGGGGGTTGCGCATGAACAGCCGCAGCAGCTCGAATTCCGTTGAGGTCAGTGCGATGTCGACGCCGTCGCGGGTGACCTCGTGGCTGTCCTCGTCGAGCACCAGGTCGCCGACCACCAGCCGCGAGCCGCTGTCCTCGCTCGCGACGCCCGCGCGCCGCAGCAGCGCCCGCAGCCGCAGCACCACCTCGTCGATGCTGAAGGGCTTGGTGACGTAGTCGTCACCGCCCGCGGTGAACCCGGCGATCCGGTCCTCGACCGAATCCTTGGCGGTCAGCAGCAGGACCGGCAGATCCGGGATCAGGTAGCGCAGCCGGTCGAGCACCTCGAGACCGGTCATATCGGGCAGCATCACATCGAGCACGGCCACATCGGGCCGCAGTTCGCGCGCCCTGGCAACGGCCGTGCGCCCATCGCCCGCGGTGCCGACGGTCCAGCCCTCGTAACGCAGGGCCAGGGCGAGCAATTCGGCCAGCGCCGGTTCGTCGTCCACCACCAGCACGCTGACGGGACTGCCGTCGGCACGACGCATGGCGGAGCGCTCGATCGGGGTGTTTCCCGAGGTCAGAACTGACATCGTTACAGCGTCGGGGAAATCGCTGGGCCGAAGCTGTACCGAAGCTATGGGTCAGCTGTGAGAGCTGTGCCCCGGCTGTGCGGACCGCAGGAAGTCGCGCCGAGGTCTGTGCGGCGCGTCCGTTGGCAAGGTCAAATCGATTGCCCCACATCGGTGGCCACCAAGCGGTCCAGGGCGCGTTCGGCCAGGGCCGCGATGGTCATCGACGGGTTGCAGGCGGCGGTGTTGCCGGGCATGAGCGCGCCGTCGAGGACGTACAGGCCGGGTTGGCCGTGGACGCGGCCGTCGAGGTCGCACACCGTGCCCATGCTCGCGCCGCCCAGCGGATGCCAGGTGGACGGGAACGCGAGATTGGTGTCGAGCAGGGCGCTCGACGGTCCGGCGATGCGCTGCACCGCGGGGCCGATGTGGTCGTCCTGGATGGCGGCATCGCCGTCGGCGGGCCAGTGCAGGGTCGCGGCATCGGTCGCCGAGTCGTAGCGGAACTCGCCGCGGCCGGTGCTGAGCCCGTAGCCGACCATCATGGTGCTGTGCGCGTCCATCGACAGCGGCGGAATGGACGCCTGGCTGACGGTGTGCGCGTTGTCCGGGTCATCCCAGTTCAAGCTGCCGTAGACGACGGGACCGCCCTGGGCGGGGCCGAATTCCCCGGTGGGAGCCGACCAGACGTAGATGCGGTCGGCATTGGTGCCCCACCCGCGGCCGAGATTGTCCGGGAGATCGGGGATCTGGCCCTTCGCCCCCGCGCGCACCAGCAGACGGGTGGTATTGAGGCTGCCCGCGGCCATGACCAGGGCATTGGTCGTGAGGATCTTGTTCTCCAGCACCGTGCCCGCGGTATCGGTGCGGTTCACGTGCACGACCCAGCGGCCGTCCGCGGCGCGCTCGATGTCGGTGACCTCGTGCAGGGTCTCGACGGTGACGCAACCGGTGGCCTCGGCAGCGGCGATATAGGTTACGTCGACCGAGTGCTTGCCGCCGTTGTTGACGCCCATGGCCCCGTCACCGTTGGTGTAGGAGGGAGCCATCTCGCCGCGGAGTTCGGCGAGTGCGAAGTTCCAGTCGATGGGCATGGGGATCTTCGACAGCGGCAGACCGGCCCGGCGGACGTGATCGGCGAAAACCCTTGCGGCGGTGTAGTTCGGCGTGTTGATCAGTTCGTCGGGAGCCACGGCCAGGCCGAGCATGCGGGCGACCCGGGGGTAGTAGACGGAATTCAGGGATTCCCAGTCGAATCCATCCGGGAAATGAGCGCTGAAGACCGCCTCCGTGGGCTGGAGCGACATGCCCTGGTAGACAAGCGAACCGCCGCCCAGGCCGGCCGCGCACAGGGCGGTCATGTGCTGACCCGGCACCGCCTCGACGAGGCCGGTGTACTTGTCGAAAGCCACCGGCTTGCCGAACAATTCGGGGCTCGAGCGATGCCACAGGATGCGCTTGTCCGGTGCGGTGGCATGCGGGAAGGTCTGCGCATTCGGTCCGGTGGGCCAGCGCAGGCCGCGCTCGAGCAGCAGCACCTGGACGCCGGCTTCGGCCAGGCGCAGGGCGGTGACGCCGCCACCGAAACCGGAGCCGATGACGATGACCCGATGGTCTTCGCGGGTGAGCTCCACCCGCTTGACCCGGGCGGCGATTCCTGCGCGGGCGACCGGCGCGGTCGCGAGCAGAGCAGCGGTGGCGGCTGCTCCGGACAGCAGGGAGCGACGCGAGATATCTGGCATTGGACACCTTGGAAGGTTCGTGCGGTTGTTGAGTAACCCGGTTACTCAAGTAACGGCGTTACTGTAACTGCATGGCCAAGGAGACGGAAGAGGCATTACGGGCACGGATCCTGCTCGAGGTCCGCACGCTGCTCGAATCCGACGGCTACGACGCCGTCCAGCTGCGCGAAGTCGCGCGCCGCGCCCGCGTCTCGCTCACCACCATCTACAAGCTCTTCCCCACGCGCGACGAGTTGCTCGTCTCCGCCATCGAAGCCTGGATGGAGGACAACACCTACATCCCGATGGAGTCCCCGCCCCCCGGTGAATCCATTCGTGACGGCCTGCTCCGCGTCATCCGCCACGTCTTCGATCCCTGGGAACGCCACCCGATCATGCTCGAGGCCTACCACCGGGCCCGCATCGGTCCGGCCAACCAGCGCCTCGACAATCACGGCCTGGACGCCGTCCTCCCCATCGCCGCCGCCGTTCTCGCCGGCGCCGAGCCCCGCTACCTCGAGGACATCGCCGTCGTCCTCTCCAACATGACCTTCTCCCTGCTCGGCCAATGCGCCGACGGCACCCTCCAGGTCTCCGAAGTCCTTCCGATCCTCGAACGCGCCGTCTACCGCCTGACGGCCGACAACGAGCCCGAGGCCACCGAGGCCCTCCGTCGCCGCGACTCCGCCACCTCCGTCCCCCTGCGCCCCGACGTAGCCGCCCCGTTCCGCCGCGTCCCTACGGATTCCCCTGCGCCACAACAACCCTGACGCTCTCCCCCGCACCCCGCTCGAGCCCCTTTGCACGGTAACGTTCGGATGTCGAATCCGAGGAAAGGCTCTCCACCCTATGGGCAATAGCTGGCTGCGTCACCTGTCCCCTGCGCCGAGGAATGGCTCCCACAAGTTGGTCTGCTTTCCGCACGCCGGCGGATCCGCCCTCTCTTTCGGATCATTGGCCGAGTGCGTCGGTTCGGATTTCGACGTTGTCGCCGTTCAATATCCGGGACGGCAGGACAGAAGGCACGAACGGCTCGTGGGCGATATTTCAGGGCTTGTCGACGGCTTGCTTCCCGAGTTGATCGAAGCCGTCGGGGATGCCGAGAATTTTTCGGTGTTCGGCCACAGCATGGGATCCGTCGTGGCTTTCGAGTCGTGCCGTCGGCTCGAGGATGAGGCAGGGGCAACGGCGACAGTGCTTTTCGCTTCCGGCCGCTGCGCTCCGTCGGCGACACAAACCGGGCGTGTGCATCTGCTCGGCGATCGAGAACTGTGTGAACAATTGCTCCGGGTCGGCGGTACGCCCGCGGTACTGCTCGAGGATCCCGAGTTTCGGGAATTGATCCTGTCGATCGTCAGGAACGACTATCGAGCCATCGAGACCTACGCGTGCACGACGGACGCAATGGTCAAGTCCCCCATCGTCGCACTGGTCGGCGACCGTGACCCCGATGCGAGTTTCGCGGACATCCAGCCGTGGAGCTCACACACCTCCGGAAGCTTCGCCGCGCAATCGTTTCCGGGCGGTCACTTCTTCATCGATGCGAATTCCCGCGCGGTGGCGGAGCTGATCCGCGAGCACAGCTCGGCGGCGCTGTCGAGCTAGCGAGAACGACCGGGTGAGCCTGCGCTCGCCCGGTCCAGCACGCAGCCGGTGCGGCGCGCGATCGCGGCGTGACGTCTGTCGAACCTTCGAGAAGTATTGTGGCTCCTCGGGACGCATTTCGGGTCACCCCAGATTCGGTGCGGTCATGAGCGTGGCGGTGTCGGCACGCACGATCCCGGGCAGCGCCAAGCCGACCCCGACGACTCGCACGTCCTCAGCCCGCGCTGTAATCAGTTCTGTGCTGAGCTCGCCGAGTCGGGCCGAGCAGGTGGCTGGTCGAATGTTCCGCCAGTCGCCGATCTCGCTGCGTTCGCCCGCGATGTCCCCGGACAATGTGATTGCCCGAGCGGTCAAACGATTCGTATCCACCCGCAGCCCCAGGGCGATGAGGCGGCTTGCGGCGATGATCGGCGTTTCATCGGCTGATCAAATGAGAGGAGCGTGCGATGTCCCGCCAACCCACACCGCAGGACAGGTTCTCGTTCGGACTGTGGACAGTCGGCTGGAGCGGCGCTGATCCGTTCGGTGCCGCGACCCGTCCGACACTGGATCCGTGGGACTACGTCGACGGGCTGGCCCAGCTCGGGGCCTGGGCAATCAGCTTCCACGACAACGACATCTACCCATTCGACGCCGATGAGACCATTCAGCGGCGACGGGTCGCCCGGGTGAAGGACGCGGCCGATCGTGCTGGCTTGACAATCGAGATGGTCACCACCAACACCTTCACCCACCCGGTGTTCAAGGAGGGTGGACTGTGCGCCAACGACCGGGCGGTCCGTCGCTTCGCGTTGCGGAAGATCCTGCACGCGGTCGATCTGGCCGGACAGGTCGATGCCGCTACCTTCGTCATGTGGGGCGGCCGTGAGGGCAGTGAATACGACGGATCCAAGGACCTCTACGCCGCGCTCGAACGGTACAAGGAGGGCATCGACACCGTCGCGGCCTACATCAAGGCACAGGGATACGACCTGCGCATCGCATTGGAGCCGAAACCCAACGAACCGCGCGGCGACATCCTGCTGCCCACCGTGGGACACGCTCTCGCGCTGATCGCGGAGCTCGACCATGCTGATCTGGTCGGGGTCAACCCCGAGACCGGCCACGAGCAGATGGCGGGACTCAACTACACCCATGCGATCGGGCAGGCGTTGTGGAGCGGCAAGTTGTTCCACATCGACCTCAACGGGCAGCGCGGCGCGAAATACGACCAGGACCTGGTGTTCGGCCACGGCGATTTGATGTCGGCGTTCTTCACCGTGGACCTGCTCGAGAATGGGTTCCCCGGCTATCCCGACGGCCCTCGCTACACCGGGGCCCGGCACTTCGACTACAAACCCTCACGCACCGAACACATGCCCGGGGTGTGGGAATCGGCACGAGCGAACATGTCGACCTACCTGATGCTGGCCGACAGGGCCCGCGCATTCCGGGCCGACCCTCGCGTGCAGGAGGCGATGACACACGCCGGGGTGTTCGACCTCGCCCAACCGACACTGGGCGAGGGTGAATCGGTACAGGCGTTCGCGGCGGCCCGAGACCAACTGTTCGACCCCGACACTGCCGCGACGCGCGACTACGGTTTCGTGCGCTTGCACCAACTCGCCGTCGAGCATGTGATCGGATGAGGCCATGACACTGGTGGCTGGGGTCGATTCCTCGACGCAATCCTGCAAGGTTGTCATCCGCGACGCCCACACCGGCCGGCCGGTGCGCTCGGGTGCCGCCCCACACCCGCCCGGCACCGAGATCGATCCCGAATATTGGTGGCAGGCATTGCAATCGGCGATTCAGCAGGCCGGCGGCCTCGACGACGTGGCCGCGGTCTCGGTCGGCGGGCAGCAGCACGGACTCGTCTGCCTGGACGCCCGCGGCGCGGTGATCCGTCCAGCGTTGCTGTGGAACGACACCCGATCCGCTACTGCCGCACGCGACCTTGTTCACGAGATGGGCGACGGCGATGGCGACGCAGGCGTGCGGCGTTGGGTCGACGCGGTCGGCACCGCACCGGTCGCGTCGCTGACCGTCACGAAACTGCGCTGGCTCGCCGACCACGAGCCCGCCAATGCCGCCCGTATCGCAGCGATCGCGCTGCCCCATGATTGGCTGAGCTGGCGGTTGCGCGGTGCGAGGTCGCTCGACGACCTGGTCACCGACCGTAGCGAAGCGTCGGGCACCGGCTATTTCGATCCGGTGTCCGGTATCTACCGGCGTGAGCTGCTGGCAATGGCCTTGCGGTTCAGCCAGACCCACGCGGAGGGCATCGTGTTGCCGGCGGTCTCGGCGCCGACGGAGCCCGCAGGCACCTGCGACCCTGCACTGGGCCGGCCGGAGATGATCGTCGGGCCCGGATGCGGCGACAACGCCGGCGCAGCACTGGGTTTGGGACTGCGTGCCGGTGAGGTGATGCTCTCGCTGGGTACCTCGGGCGTGATCGCCGCCGTCACGACCACGCCGGTCCGGGACCCGTCCGGCACGGTGGCGGGCTTCGCCGACGCTACCGGTCGTTTTCTTCCACTGGTGTGCACTCTCAACGCGGCCAGGATCCTCGAGGCGACCGCCACCGTCCTCGGCGTGGATCTCGACGAGCTGTCGGCGTTGGCGCTGGCGGCGTCACCCGGCGCGGGCGGGCTGGTGCAGGTGCCCTACCTGCAGGGCGAGCGGACGCCGAATCTTCCCCACGCCACCGGCAGCTTGTACGGCATGACGATGGAGTCGATGACCCGGGAGAATATCGCCCGGGCGGCGGTGGAGTCGCTGTTGTGCCTGACCGCCGCTGCTGCCGACGTGTTCCGTCGTGGTTCGGTACCCGTCGACCGGATCACGCTGACTGGTGGCGGTGCACGCTCGGCAGCCGTGTGCGCCATCGCGCCGGCGGTGTTCGGGGTGCCCGTCGATGTTCCCGTTCCAGGTGAATACGTCGCCGCGGGAGCCGCTCGCCAAGCAGCGTGGGTGATGTCGTCGACCCCGCATCCCCCTGCCTGGCCGTCGGCCACAACCCGCACCTTTGCTGCAGACCCCTCGCCGGAATTGCTGACCCGATACCGGGAGGCGGCAGCCCGCTCACACCCGTGACGTTCGGTGCCGTTGCCAGATCCCATGCATCGCTGCCGATTTCGGTACCCTCGTAGCCCGCCGACAGTCGATGCCCGCCGACAGTCGATCGATCGCCAGGCCGCGTGAGGTGAGTGAAGTCGTGGATCACTTGGCGCACATAGCTTTCCGGGACCGGCGGCAATGCCGCCACCCCGAATACCGCATCAACCTCGAACACGGCATTGGGCGAGGACGACCGGGTGAGCCTGGGCTCACCCGGTCGTCGCCGCTAACCGGCGAGCCAGCTCTCGATCACGACCGCGGCGTCCGCCGAGCCGTCCTCGAGGATCGTGAAGTGATCAGCCTGGACCGGCACGACGGAATGCGTTGCGTCCCAGGGCTGGGCCTGCCAGTCCGCACGGTCCGATGAGCTCCCCATGAATGACAGGGCGCACTGGACGAACAAGGTCGGCGTGACAACGGGACCGGGCGCCATCTCCTGGAGCAGCCGCACGTACCAGCCCATGCCGGACAAGCGGGCCTGGTCGAAGCGGCCGAATGTCGCCTCGTTGGACACCATGTGCTCGGCCATCGCTCGCAGCAGCCATTCGCCGCCGCCATCGTCCACCCGGTAGGTATCCAACATGACCACTTTCGCGGGCGCGGGTCCGCCCACCGCCTCCAGGTGCTCGGTGAGGAGGTAGGCCAGCAGGCCGCCCGAGGAGTACCCGAGCAGCACGAACGGATCTCCTTGCGCCGCTTCGAGAACGCTGCGGGCCAGGGCCTCCAGGGCCGCCGTCGGCGTCGCCGGCAGGGGTTCTCCCGTCCGGCAGCCGATCGGTGACAGCCCCACAACCTCACGGGCAGTTCGCAGGTGCGAGGCGATCCTGGCGTACTGATGCGCACCGCCGGTGGCCAGTGGCGGTGCGAGGCAGATGATCCGCGGCAGGGCCGAACCCGCCGCGACTCGCGCCGGCGCCGGTAGGCGGTCCAGTTCGGACGCCGACGAGAACTGCTCGCGCAGCTCCGCCGCCAGGTTCAACAGGGAAAAGCCGGTACCGACCCGGCCGGATTCCACCGCGCCCCGGAACATTCCGTACAGCGAGTCGTCCTCGCTCACGAGCTCGCTGCCGCTGCGTGTGGCTGTGGTGAGCTCCTTCCGCAGGTACCGGGCCAGTGCCGCAGGCGTTTTGTGATCGAAGATCGCGGCGGTCGGCAGGGTCAGTCCGGTGGAGGCGTTCAGGGTGGTCCGCAACTCCATGGCGGCCAGTGAGTCGAACCCGGCCTCGAGGAAGTCCCGCTCGGGGTCGAGAGCGTCGGCGCTCTCGTGCCCGAGCAGTCTGGCGGCGTTCTCGAGGATGTGGGTCCGGAGCCACTGTTCCTGTTCGGACTCCGAGAGCTGTGCCAGCTGCCTGCGCAGCGCTCCCGCGTCCTGTGTTCCGCTGCTGTGCCGACGCCCGGCCCGTTTGGCCAGGTCGCCGAGCAGTGCGGGCACCGCGTCCCGGGCGCGCAGCGCGGCCAGGTCGATCTCGACCGGCACGTGCACCGGACGCGTCGTCGACACTGCCGCGTCGAACAATTCGAGTGCCTTGTCCGCGGCCAGCGGCGGCATGCCCTGGCGCCGCATGCGCAGCCGGTCGGCTTGGCTGAGCCATTGCGACAGTCCGGTTTCGATGTCCCACAGACCGTAGGCGAGCGAGGTGGCCGGTAGGCCCTCGGCGTGCCGGAAGGTGGCGAGGGCGTCGAGGAACACATTGGCCGCCGCGTAACCGCCTTGCCCGGCAGGCAGGATCGAGCCTGCCACCGAGGAGATCATCACGAATGCGGACAGTCCGGCGTCGCGGGTGAGTTCGTGCAGATACCACGCGGCGTCGGCCTTGGCGCCGAGGCAGTAGTCGATCTGCTCCGGCGTCAAGGTGTCGACCAGACCGTTGTGGGCGACGCCCGCCACGTGGACGACCGCACCCAGCGGATGCTCCGCGGGTATCGCAGCGAGCAGGTCCCGCAACGCATTTCGGTCGGTGACATCGCAGGCGGCCACACGGACCCGGGCGCCGAGAGCGCCGAGTTCCTCGATCAGATCCGCGGCAGCGGCCGGACCGCGACGGCCGGCCAGCAGCAGGTGCCGCACACCGTGGTTGGTCACCAGATGCTCGGCGATGTGGCGACCGATCCCGCCGGTACCGCCGGTAATCAGTACCGTCCGTTCGGGATCCCACGGTGCCCGCGGCTCCGGTTCGGGCGCCGCCGAGCGAACCAGGCGCGGCACCCGCGCCCCGTTCGCGTCGACAGCTAGTTCCGGCTCACCCGAGATCGCCGCGGCGACAAGGTGATCCGCCGCCGTCTCCGCACGCGCCTCGACGAGCACGATCCGCCCGGGATTCTCCGCCTGCGCCGCGCGCACCAGACCCCACACCGCAGCCGCGGCCGGGTCGGCCTCGGAGTCGGTGATCACAGCCAAAGTGGCTGCGGCATACCGTTCTTCGCTCAGGAACTGCTGGATGACACCGAGCGTGCGGTGCAGGGCCGTGCGCAATCGGATTGGCACGTCGTCGCCGTCGACCGTGGGCCGGAAGAGCAGGACCGAGGCCGTCTCCGCGCCGCCCCACTCGGCCCACGAGACTCCCGCCGCCGAACGCACTTCAGGACCGGGCCGCCAGGTCAGCTCGTACAGCGCGTCCTGTGAGGACCGGGCCGCCCCCGAGAGCAGTTCGACCGACAGCGGGCGCAATGCGAGCGACCGTACCGAAAGCAGTGGCACGCCAACGGAATCGGCCATCGCCAGGGTGACTTCTCCCTGGTTCAGCCACGTCAACCGGGCCCGCACCCGCCGGGCGCCGTCCGCGTGCACACGCACCGAAGACCATGCGAACGGCACCAGGGTCGGCCGCTCGGCGTGCTCGTCCACGCCCTCGGGAAGGCCGAAGGACAGCGCGTGCATGGCCGAGTCGAGCAGCGCGGGATGCACACCATAGCCCTGAGCCGAGGTCTGCTCGGGGAGAGCGACTTCGGCGAAGAGATCCGCCCCGCGACGCCACAGGGCCGACAGCCCTTGGAATGCGGGCCCGTAGTGGTACCCGTTCTCGGCGAGTTCGTCGTAGGCGCCGTCCAACGGGACGGCCGTGACACCGGCCGGTGGCCACTGGACGAAGTCGGCCCAGCCGTCGTCGCCGGCCTCCTGGCCCGGACTCACCGTGCCGTGCGCGTGGTGGGTCCACGAGAGCGACGGATCGTCCACGTCCTTGCGCGAGTAGATGTCGAGCCCTCGGCGACCGGTGTCATCGCCGTCGCCGACGATCACCTGGATCTGTACTCCGCCATGCCCGTGCAACACCAGCGGCGCCAGCAGTGTGAGTTCCTCGAGCTCCGGACAGTCGACCTGGTCTCCGGCGTGCACGGCGAGCTCGACGAATCCGGTGCCGGGGAGCAGTGCCGTGCCGAGCACATCATGATCGGCCAGCCAGGGATGGGTGGCCGTGGACAGGCGGCCGGTGAACCTGACTCCGCCGTTCTCCGGCTGTGCCACCATCGCGCCGAGCATGGGGTGCTCGGTGGACCGCAGGCCGAGCGCGTGCGCTTCGCCGGTGTGCAGTGGGCCGGTGGCCCAGAAGCGGCGGTGCTGGAAGCTGTAGGTCGGGAGGTCGGTCTTCGTGCCACCGACTCCGGCGTAGTAGCTGGTCCAATCCACCGTCGCACCGGTGACGTGCAGACGGGCGAGGCCCGTCAGCAGGGTCACGGGGGTCGCGTTGTCCCGTCTGGTGAGAGCGATTGTGGTCGCGGTATCGAGGGTTTGGGCGATCATCGGGGTCAGCACCGCATCGGGACCGACCTCGGCGAACCTGGACACACCCAGGTCGGCGGCCGTCGCGACCGCGTCGGCGAACCGGACGGTCCCCCGGACCTGACGCACCCAATACGCCGGATCCGACATCTCATCGGTTACCCGCAGACCGGTCACCGTCGACACCAGCGGGATACGGGGGCGGGCGAACGCCAAACCTTGTATCACTGTGGCGAATTCGGCCAGCATGGGTTCCATCGAGGCCGAATGGAAGGCATGCGACACACGCAACCTGTGGGTGCGCCAGCCCATTTCGGCACAACGGTCGGCGACGGCCACGACATCGTTCTCGACCCCGGACAACACCACCGACGCAGGTCCGTTGACCGCCGCGATCGACACCTCACCGACCAGCAACGCCAACACATCGGACTCGGACGCACCGACCGCGACCATCGCCCCACCGGTCGGCAGCGCCTGCATCAACCGGCCACGGGCAGCCACCAGCACACACGCATCCCTCAGAGACAACACACCCGCCACATGCGCGGCAGCCACCTCACCGATCGAATGACCAGCCACCACATCCGCACGCACACCCCACGATTCGAGCAGCCGGAACAACGCCACCTCGAACGCGAACAAACCCGCCTGCGCAAACACCGTGTGATCGACGAGGTCAACACTGGTCAACGCAGTACTCAGCGAAACCGACTGCCCCAGCAGCGGATCCAGCTCGGCAACGATCCCGTCGAACGCCTCGGCGAACGCCGGATACGCCGCACGCAGCTCAGTGGCCATACCGGCCCACTGCGCACCCTGACCCGAGAACACCACACCCGTCGAACCCGACGCCACGCGGCCGGACACCACACCGGGGGCCTGTTCACCGGCAGCCAAGGACCGCACTCCGGCGAGCAGGCCATCACGACTCTCGGCCACCACAACCGCGCGATGCTCGAAAACTGCACGCGTGGACGCCAGTGAGAAGCCGATATCCGCCGGATTCAGGTCGCGAGCTCCGACGTGGGACGCCAGGCGGGCAGCCTGACCGCCGAGTGCCTCGCCACTTCGTGCCGAAACCACCCAGGGCAGCGGTCCGTCAGCGCGGGCAGTCGTCGTCACCGGTGCCTGATCCACCGCCGGAGCTTGCTCGACGATGACATGGGCATTGGTGCCGCTGATACCGAACGAGGACACACCAGCACGACGCGGACGATCCACCTCCGGCCACGCCACCGCCTCGGT
>NZ_JBEYYI010000056.1:0-19196 GCF_040645495.1 Nocardia sp. NPDC046763
CGTGTCATCGGTCGCCGCGCGGCGGCCGAGCTGCCCAAGGCGATGCGCAAGCTGGCCGAGCTTGCCGAGGCGGCCTGACTGCGGGTCCCGGGTTGGGCTGTCACCGGTTGCCGTTTGTTGTCGACGGGCTTGCGGATGGAACCAGCGGGCGGTTCCGAAGCGGTCCGACACGTTGTTGCCCAACGCGTTTTCGGATGGCGAACAGCCGGATGTCGGTCGGCCACTTTACCAGAGTCAATATGAGATCGCTGTTGGCCCATATGATTTCGTCGGGTCGCGTGAAGTGCGGGTCGGCAGAGCGGCCGAGGGCCTGGTCGAGGGTGGGGGCCGGCCCGCCGACAGCGCCAGAGGTTCACGACCGTGGAGATGATCCGCAAGATGGTGCGGATCGCCGAGGAGCTTGGTTGACCGATCGCGACGCCTGAGTAAACACGGTAGATCCTCGAGCTCGGCACCTGGTACACCACTGCCGAGGAGGCATCGTTCAACCTTGGGCTGCCACCCAACCGTCACGAAGGCGAGCGCGGCTTACCCACCTTCGAACTCCGTCTGCGGCGGCGACCTGCTTCAGTGTTCTGGTAGCCAGCAGTAAACTGTCAATGACGCCTTCCGCGGTACCAAATGACGTCTTGTGCGGTCCGGTCGATGCTGCAGCTGTCGGCCAGTTTGAACGCGCGTTCCTGTCGGGACGCATCATGTACTTCACCAAGGAGCGAAATCGGGTGTCGCAAAGTCGATTCGGCATGTGACGCACTCGCAGACCCAGTCCGGTAGCTCGGCAACGCGGCCTAGTACCCGGACGTCGTAAAGCTCGTTGTAAGGAAGCAAAATGTCTGGCAAGACCATCAAAACCCTAGCCGCGACAGTTATTGCCGCGCCCCTGCTCGTCCTTGCCGCGCCCGCGGCCACTGCCGATTCCGCCACTCCGGTCGACGGATCGTTCGGATCAGCTGCCTGGTGTTTCGACCTTGGCAGCGTCTACTGGTGCATCTGAGTGAGCGTCTGAGAACTGGTGTTGGGTGTGTGACGCCCGAGATTCGAGTGAACTCCTGGTAGGGCAGTGATTGCTGAGATCAATTGCTGTACCAGGAGTCCATCGGCTCGGCCAGCACCGGAAGCGGCACGAGAGGATGTTGGCAGATCAGGTTGCCGCCGACGCGTGACGTGTGTCCGTTACTTGTCGGCGAGCGTTTGCGACGGCAGTGACCACACACGTACCCAGCCGACCGGCGCGATCGTAGAGCGTTGCAGTCCCGACCGCGATGCCGCCCGTCGCGATTTGATCCTGAGCCTGGAGCCCGAGCTCAGGGCCTTCCGGCAGGCGCGAGAGCGTCAATGTCATATCGGCGTTGATGTAACCGATCCCTGCCGATCCCCAGTGACATACAAAGTTCGTCGCATCGCCCATGGCGGCTGCCCGTTGAAACGGGGAGATCGGTTCGCCCTCGATCAGGGGAATAAGGTTCTGCCACAATACTTTACGGTCTGCATTCTGGCCCGCGGAAAGGTTATCGGTCCAGTCCGATTCGCCGAACTTGAGCAACGGTGGCTCGCCGTCGGGCGAGATCAGCCGAGTCTGCGGCGCGGGCAATGGGATATGCGGCTGCCAGGTCTGGCCCGGCGGCTCGGAAGCTGACGCCAGGAAGACCGCCGTTGCCCGGGCTCGCAGCGCACCCTGCTGGACGATCGAGGCGTCGGCGACAGTCACCCGGGTACCCTCACGAATCACGGCACTCTGCAAGGAGATCGGTTCGTTCAGCACCGGGCGCAGCATGTCGACCGTGAGCCGGGCGGGGATGAAGCCCTCAGCGGGGCAATGCCTTTCAAGCTGACGGGCCAGCAACCCGCATACCGCAGGTCCGTTCACCTGCTTCGATGACCACTGACTCACGCCGTGACCCTGTGCTTCGTACTGCCCGTCACGCGCCACGAAGAACGAAACCACCGAGACCGGCCCCCTCCGTTTCCAGTTCGCCAACGTCTCGATTAGAACACGTTTCATCATCGGGATGAAGATCATTCAAGGCCGGGGCGGAGGCGCGGTATGCGGCCTGTGCGGACATTCGGAGCCGGGCTCGCCCTACGCTCATGGAATGCATCTCGAGCTGATCACGATCATTGTCGAGGAGTACGACTCCGCCATCGAGTTTTTCGTCGGGACACTGGGTTTCGACCTGATCGAGAACTCGCCATCGCTCACGAATGATGGGCGTCCCAAACGCTGGGTCGTCGTTCGCCCGCCCGCCGCTGCCACTGGAATCCTTCTCGCACAGGCGGACGGCGACAGGCAACGCGATGCGGTCGGAGATCAGGTCGCCGGGCGAGTCGGGTTCTTCCTCCGGGTCTCCGACTTCGCGGGCATGTATCGCCGAATGGTCAGTGCCGGCGTGAAGTTCGTAACCGAGCCGCGCACCGAACCCTACGGTCAGATGGCCGTATTTCTCGACATCGCCGGAAACCGATGGGACCTGCTCGGGCCGGCCGAACCAGCATCGACCTGACTGGCAAGAACCCAAGCGGCATCCGGGCAGTACCGTGCGTTCGGCCGCCCGCGGCCTGGCCGATCCAAGCAGGACACTGTGCGGCATAGATGTTCGAGATGTCATGTGGCCGAGGCCATGTCCGGATCATCGGGATACGCCGGAATGGATTGTTCGGCCAGGTCGGTCTCCGGAACCTCGTCCACGACGCGGGGCGTGCCGCGATCGGCGCGGCGTTCTCATCCAGCACGTTCGAGCCGGGCCACCGCGTTGTCGGTGAGCCGACATACCTCATCCTCGCTCATCGCGATTGCCGCGTACCCGACACTGAGGTCGAGGCCACCGAGCCGCTCGCTGGCGATCACAAACAGTGACGGGCCGAACACGTCGAGCGAAACGGCCCTGGTGACGTCCTCGAGCGTGTAGGCGCCGTAGCTGGCCTGAAGGCCGGACTCGCCTGTCGTGGTGACAGCAAGTCCGTCGAGGCGCCGGTTGTTCCGGAGCGTCGGGCGGACTTCCTGCCGATACACATCCCATTCCGGAAACTTCATGATCGAGGCGGACTCGTAGTCCTTGGCCAGCGCGGCGATCAGCTTGAACGAGGCGTCACGGGCGGTTGCCCAGAAGTCGTCGGTTATCGGGTGCTTGGTACGCAGGATGTCGACGTAGCAACCGTAGGTTTCTTGCGGCAGCGCGAGATTACTGAGGCGACGGAGGTCGACCGTGGTCAACACGGTCATGACGTCGAGCCTGTACTGCTCGCGCATGGCAAGCAGGAAGGCTGCCGTTACCGCCCCGTGAAGCGTCGTTCTATTGGCTTTGACGGCCTCCTCGAGCGTTGCCGTGACGACGGGCTCGAGGTGACGCGCCAGTACTCGCGTTTCTTTCTTCGGATCGGGCACCGTCTGCTTGGGTAGCCGAATCGCTGGCGTATAGGTGGTCTTCGTGCCATTGCCGGACTTGTTGAGCAGGCTGGCCTCGATCGGCGGGGGCAGGGCGGTGTGGGGCGGGGGTTTCAGTTGCGCCGTGGCTGGGTCGGCGAGGAATTCGAGAAGCTGTCGAGCGAGCATGTTCGCGGACTGGGCGTCGAGCGTTGCGTGATCGGCGCAAATGACGATGTGGTTGAGGTCGGCGTCGGGCGACTGCCGCACCAGCGTTATCCGGAGGCGCGGATGGTTGCCCTTCGGGATCGGTGTGCGGATGTCGGAGGCAAAAACCTTGCGCCAAGCGTCTGGGTCGGTGTCGTCGAGCACCTTCACAGGGATCTCCGTTGTGCCCTCGGTGTCGAACCAGGCCTGGCGATAGGCGAAGGGCGGCACGCGTCGCCAGACGATCTTGCCGTAGCGGATATGAGCGCGAAGGATAGGGTGCTGGGTCTGTAGCCAGGCGAGCGCGCGCTTCACCAGCGCCGGATCGAGGCGGCCGCGCACATGCAGCACGTGCATGGCGATCAGCCCGCCACGGACATGAAAACTGTTGAGCAGTTGCTCCTTTCCGCCCAGCGGGCGTGTTTCACCCAAGCCGTCCTCCCATGTTCTTCAAATACCACTTCAGGTCGCGATGAAATTGGCTAGTATCTTTCCTGACTGTATAAGGGACTCGAGTGATGAACGATATCGAACGACCAATAGTCGAGTATATCTCCGCCATGGTGGCCGAATCCGGAGGAACGCCGGTCAATTGCGAGACCCCTTTGCTCGAGGCAGGCCTGCTGGACTCGATCAATTTGGTAAAACTGGTGCATTTCCTCGAGGAGCGATTCAAGATCAGCATCCCTGACACGGAGATACGGGCGGAGCTGTTCGAATCGCCTGCGAACATAGCGGCCTATGTTTCGCAACGAGCGGCTCAGCCCGCCTAAAGCTCGCGTAGCCGCGCGCGGAGCACCTTGCCGGCCGGGCTCCGCGGCAGTGCGTCGATGAACGCGATCTCGGCTGGGACCTTCTGAACCGAAAGCCTTTCGCGGGCATAGCGGATCAACTCATCGGCCGACACATCCGCCCCTCTGACGACAAACGCGATCAGCCGATTGCCGTTGCGCGAGTCTGGGATACCCGCCACGGCGGCTTCGGTGACGGCAGGCAAAGTCATTAGTGTTTCCTCCACTTCGATAGGGTCGATCTTGTAGCCGGATACCTCGATCAGCAGCTTGCTGCGGCCACGGATAAAGATGCGACCTGCTTCATCGAGCGAGGCGAGATCGCCGGTCTTGAACCAGCCCTCATCGAACGCCTGAGCATTGGCCACGGCATCGCCGAGATAGCCCCGCATGAGCGACGATGATCTTATTTCCATTTCGCCGACGGATGGGCCGAATTCGGTGTCGAACGGAACGATGCGGACCCTGGCTTCGCCCGCCGGCTTGCCCACCGAGGCCCAGCTTGCGTCGGGATCGACGGAGTTATTGTGCGAGAACATGATCGCCTCGGTCGAGCCGTAATCCTGACGAAGTGTTGTACCAAGGCGCTCGCGCACCGCTTCGAAGATCGGCCGCTTCAGTGCGACACCGCCCGAGAAGGCCAGGCGCAGCCTGAGATCGAAACTGCCGGTCTGACCGGCGACGATTTCGTACATTGCCGGAACGGCGCCCATGACGGTGACGCGCTCGCGGACCATGGCGTCGAGCAGCTTCTTCCGCGAAAGCGCCAGCGGCAGGGGATCGCTCCAATAGAGCGTCGTTGCACCGCCGGCGACGGCTTGCGTAGCGCCCAGTAGGAAGCCCATCGCGAAGTTGCCCGGCAGAATGTCGAGGACGATATCGTCGGGCTGAATTTCCCAGGCTGTGCTGGCTCGTTCACTGTCAGCGATGAGCTCGGCATGGGTGTGCGGCACCACCTTCGGCAACCCGGTCGAGCCGGACGAGAAGAGGTAGAGCGCCGTTGTATCGCCTGTCAGTTTCGGCAGCTGGGCGGTTGCATTTCCTTCGGGCAGGGTGCTCGTCAGGAACAAGGGAGTGCCGAGTGCCGCATCTGTCATCAGCAGCTCGGCAGCAGAGGAAAGGCCGGGAGTTGAGATGACTGCCTTGGGCCGGGCCTTTTGCGCGAGCATGGCAAGTTCGGATCGCGTGGCCGTCTCGCCCAGAGGCATCGCGATGGCGCCGATGGCGAAGAGCGCGTGGGCAGTTACGAAAAGATCGGGTGAGTTTGGAATCAGCAGGGCAACGGGATCGCCGCTCTCGATGCCACGTTCAATAAAGCCGACGGCGAGTCGGCCGATCCGCTCGACCAAAGCGGCGTACGGCGTGAATACTTCGCCCTGCCGCAATCCGCTGGTGACCGGTGCCCGCGCTGTCAGCGCTAGCAGATTGTCGTAGATCATCTCTACTCCGCGGGGTTGCCTCCTCTGATCGTAAGGATAGAAGTGGGATGCGGCATCTACAAGGCGTCAGCGATCACGTCTGTAGGTCAGATGGACATCGCGGGTATCGAACGTCAAAGCTTCTGTCAGTTTCAGACCGAGCTTTTATCGTGGTTGCCATTGAACAGCCGGTGCCGCCGCCAAAAAGACCGGCGCGACAAGGAGGCTCAGTTCAATTACAGGCGACGGCAGCTCAATTCGCGCCTGTCGCAATCGATTTCCGTGTTCGCGACGAGTTCTTCCCCGGTGCCGGCTCGGAAAACGGTCTGACCCTCGACATCTGGACACCCGAACCCGATGCCGCGCGATTGCCGGTAATGATGCGGATCCAGGGCGGCAGCTGTCTGGAAAACCGCACCGCTACGACGGCACCGTGCGCGCCGGGACCGGCGTGGTGAGTCCGGACGGCACTCGGCCCAGTGATCCTTCGACGCTCCGCGCTGGCCGGTCTGAACAGCGCAGATGAGTGGGTTCAGCAGCTGCCTGTTCGAAAAGGGCGACCAGTCCGAGGAGGGCGCGCGGGTGTGGGCGGCGTGATGAATCGATGATTCGCTCGCCCACATCCGGCTACGACGTGCCTGGTTGCGGTTGGGTGGTTCACCCGATCCAGGTGCTGGTCATGTCCTGCACTTTCGCGCCGTCGAGGTCGGCGAGTTTGACAGCGACGAAGTTTCGGGCGGTGTCGGAGGTCTGGACTCGGAACGGGAGGTCGCTGGCGTCGAGCGCTTCGACGATGGCCTGGGCCGTGGATTCGGGAGATTGGGCGTTGGCGAAGGCGTTCTCGGTGCGCTTGCGGTAGGCGGCCAGCGCGGCAGCGTACGGTCCGGTCGCGTGCGTGGCGAGTGCTTCGCGCCCGCCGACGTTGGCCACGAATTCGCTTGCGACGGCACCGGGTTCGATGACGCTGACCGCGACGCCGGTCTGCGCGGCTACCGGGGCCAACGCTTCCATGAAGCCCTCGACGGCGAACTTCGCGGCGCAGTATGCCTCGTTGAACGGCTGTCCGATGACCCCGCCGACGCTGCTGACGGTCAGTACTCGTCCCTGTGTGGCGCGCAGTTGCGGGAGCGCGGCCCGGGTGACTTCGAGGACACCGAAGAAGTTGACCTCCATGACGGCGCGGATCTCGCCGATGTCCTCCAGTTCGAGGGTGCCCAGGTGGCCGCTGCCCGCATTGTTGATCAGCGCGTCGAGGTGGCCGTGGTCGTCGACGACGCCGGAGACGCAGCGGTGGACGGAGGCCGGATCGGTGACGTCGAGCTGTCGGACCTCGACGCGGTCGGCGACGCCGTTGTGGCGGGCGAGCTCGACGAGTGCGGTCGAACGGGCGGTGTCGCGCATGGTGGCGATGACCTGCCAGCCGGAGCGGGCGGCGTGGATGGCGGTGTGCAGTCCGATGCCGGTCGAGGTGCCGGTGATCAGGACGGTTTTGCGGTCGATGGACGGGCTCATGGGTTCCCTCCTGGCTATTGGTTATGAACCATAATCATAATACATCATAATTATGATGGGATATCGCTATAGTGGAGGGCATGTCGAGCGAGCAGGAGCAGCGGGAACTGACGGCCGAGGTGGTCGGGCTGTTCGCGGCGATCAATCGCCGCTACGCCACCGAGGCGGAGGCGGCGGCCGGCGCCCACGGGTTGACGCCCATGCAGGCCAAGGCGCTGCTGGCGGCACAGGAACCGGTCGTGACCCGGCGGATCGCCGAACATCTGCACGCCGAGCCGTCGAATGTCACCGCGCTCGTCGACAAATTGCAGTCCCGGGGCCTGATCGAGCGCCGGGAGAATCCGGACGACCGGCGAGTCCGCCTGGTCGCGGCGACCGAGCAGGGCAGACGCGTCGCCGCGGACCTACAAGCCCGGATGCCCTTCGCCAGCCGACCGCTGGCTCAGCTGAGCAGCGAGCAGCAACACCAACTCCGCGCCCTGCTCACCATCCTGCTCACGGACTGACCGACAACCGATCAACAGCCCCCGAAATACGCGACATTCGGCGTGAGCGCGCACAGTCGGCGGTCGTGAGGCACTCTGTCCGTTGATTTTCCGCAGTTCCGCGCCGGCCGCTTCGGACCGCGCGGGAGGCGGCGATTCCATGCGTTGTCGGTTACGCGCGGCGGGGCTACGCGCGGTCGATCCTCCAGGCTTGGCCCGGACTGCCCTTGGTGCAGCCCGTCAATGTGCCGTCCATATCGGTCCAGTGGGTGTCGTCCACCGCGATGCCTGACCGGTCATCAGCAGCCCAGATGCGGGTGCCATCGGTCACCCATCGGCAGCTCATCGACTCGAAGCGCTCGAACGCGTTGCTGTGCAATACCATTGGCGAAACAATGGTGAAAGCTGTCTCATCCATGGCGGCCTCGTCCGGCAGGGGCGGATTCTCCTTCGCATCGGTGTCGGCGACGAGGTGATAGGTCGCGAGTGCTTCGATCAGGCCGTTCGCAAATCCGTCCCAGCGTTTACCCGCCGCCACCATCAGATCGCGCCGGATTCCCTCGCCGAGCGCAGTGTCCGCACCGGCGGATTCGACAAAGCCTTCATTCCAGTCCCACCCCGACCACCGATAGAGATCCGCCCACTGCTCGTTCCCGGCGTTCCACTGCGGGGGCGCGGGCAGACGCGCAAGTCGATCGAGTTCTCGTTGCCCGGCCCGCTCCCTGCGAAGCTTGGCAGCGATTTCCTCCCGGGTGCCTTCGCTGACGATCCAGACACACATATCGCCCATGTCTTGTTTCCGCGGCACCGCTTCGCTGACGATCCGGCCGACCGGCACCCCGTCGATGGGGTCGAGAGCAGTGTCGTAATGCCACTGGTATTCGATGCTGCCGTCGTCGACACCCATCCCGACCGTCGGATCCGGCCCCGACGGAAGGTATTCGGCGCCTTCCTCGTCGTTCATCGCGCCGAGAAACACGCGCACGCTGCGTCCGGTCTCGACGTTGGTGATCGTGAACCTGGCCTCGGGGAAATCCGCCACTGCCAAAATGTACTGGGGCCAGAACGTTTCCCCCATCGGCAGTAGCGGATGTTCCTGCGCGGCAGTTGGTCCCGCTGCCGGCCGCGTACCCCTGGGACGAAGCCGCTCGAGCGTTCTCGACATCCACGGCCCATGAAGTTCCGGATTCTTTGGGCCACTTCGTTCCACGATGTCGCCGAAGATGCGGGTCCACCATATCGGTGCGAATCGGCCGGACCTCGTGTTCGAAGTGTTCGGTTGGTACCCCGCCGAGCCCGCCCCCACCACTTCGACACAGGCCCTGGCCGCTCCTTCTCTTCCACTGAGGATTTACAAAACATATGATCGTACGTATAGTTTGTTGTGTCGACGGTGGACGTGGGGTGTTCTCGCGAAAGCTGTTCGGCAACAACGTGAATCGAAGGAAGGGGAGGATCGTGGACGCACGTGTCAAGGATGTCGGTGCAATCGAGACGAGATACCTGTTCGACATGGTGGCTGATCTGAGCCCGCGGCTGAGTATCGGGGGGCCGCTGGGTGGTCGGACTGTATTCGGTTGTGCTGGTGGATCATTCGAAGGTCCGAAGATCCGCGGGGAGGTGTTGCCGGGTGGTGGCGATTGGGGTCTGTACCGACCCGACGGGAATCTGCATCTCGACGTGCGGCTGACCCTTCGCACCCACGATGGCGACCTGGTGTACATGTATTACGGCGGACGATGGATTATCCCGCCGGAATTGCTGAGCCAGATCCGAGATCCCGCCGTCAACCGGCAGGTCGATCCCACCGGCTATTACTGGCGGTCGAATGTTCTGTTCGAGACCGGATCGCGGAACTACTCTTGGCTCAACGACATTGTTGCCGTGGGATCGGGATATCTGGTCGACGACGGAGTCGCGTACCGGGTGTCCGAGGTCCTCTGAGGGATATCTGTTGCGGGTGCCGGGCCGCCGTACCCAGCGGCAGGTTCGGACGTCGGCGGCCGTCGTTACGGCCCGAACCAGAAGTTGAAGCACGGGCACGAGCCGAAGTGCCCGGCAACGGACGTGACGAGATTTGCCATCTCCCGGTGCCGCGGAACACCAAGGGCCCGAGTCTATTTCGTGCCCTTGATGTTGCGCGGCACCGGCGGGGGATTCATACGCGGCCTGCGGTATTCGGCGCTAACCGATCGGCAGCGCGGTGAAGATGGGGTCGTAGGCCCAGTTCAGCAGGCGCTCAGCGTCTTCCTTCGCGGCGCGGCCGCTGCCGGGTGAGCTGTGCAGGACCACTCCGATCAGCGGTATTCCAGCCCGAACCGTTTCGAACAGCAGGCAGGCTCCCGCGGCATCGGTGGATCCGGTTTTGATGCCGATGGTGCCGGGATATTCGCGCAGCAGCAGGTTCGTGGTCTGCCAGTGGTGCTCGCGATTGCCCGGGCCGGCTGGCAGGTGATAGCTCTCCGACCCGGCGATCTCGCGGAAGACCGGCAGGCTCATCGCGCGCAGGCCGAGAGCCACCAGGTTCGCCGGTGTGGAGTAGGTGGAGTAGTCGGTGGGGGAGGGCAGGCCGCTGGGATCGGTGAAATGGGTTCCCGCCAGGCCCATTTGACCCGCGGTATCGTTCATTCTGGCGATGAAGCCGTCCTGGCCGGGCCCGTAGGCATCGGCCAGGGTATAGGCCGCGTCGCAGCCCGACGGCAGCATCATCGCGTACAGGGCCTGTCGCGTGGTGAGCACTTCGCCGGGGACCAGGCCCGCACGGCTTCCGTCGTTCCTGGCGCAGTAGGAGATGCTCTCCGGCGGCACCGTGACCGTCCGGTCGAGGTCGCCGGCATTGAGGATGACCAGTGCCGTCATCACCTTCGCGATGCTGGCTATCGGAACCGGCGTGTTCGGCTCTCGCGACCACAGCATCGTGCCGGTGATTCCGTCTGCCAGCTCTGCCCCCGGCGCCTGTATTCCGTCCGGCTCGGAACTCGGCCAGGGCAACAGGCCATTCGGGGCACTCGCGGCGGGGGCGGCCGCGACGCCATGACCGACCGCCACAACCAGTGCCCCTGCGGCGACAGCCTGCAACAATCTAGCAAATGTGGGCATGTCCACATTCTGCCTTTCATACAGTTGATCTGGGGGATTTCGTTGCCGTGATTATCGCGGAATTCGGGACGCGGCGTACGCATGGCTAACGAATGCTTCGTGCCCATAATTCTCTCTTGTGCCCGCCCGCTCAACGATGCGAGCAGGGCAGTTCGAGTCAGCGCCGATTGTGCTTCTCCCGGTTCCGTGGATGTCGAGTTCCGTTGCCCCTGAAGCTGATTCGTCGGTCAGGGTCATCAGATCGAATTCGGTGCCGTACGAGCCATGCCGCAGAACGAATGGTGCTCCGGCGGTATCGGTGCCGGCGAGGAAGCTGTGGGAGTGTCGGTTTCGGCATGGGAAAGACCATTGGGTTGGGGAGAGGCGATTTGGCATTCCGTGGGAGAAGACCCCGGAGTCGGCGGCGATTATCGCGGCGGAATACTGCTCAATCGGTTGGCCGCCGGGCTGTCATCTGCAGCCATCGGATCGGCGCGTCGAACTCTCCTGGCCCATATCGCCGGCGCAATTCCGTGGTTGCGATCGCGGTTGCGGATTCGATGTCGAGGGACGGGTGCCGTTCGATCTCGCCACGCAGCGGGGTTCCCTGGCAGAACGCCACCGCACCGGTTTCCGCCGTCGTGTGGCTCGAACCCTCGATGCATTCACCGGTGATTCGGTCGAACCCGGCCGCCTCGAGTTCGCCGCGGATTCGGTCGATGTCGAAGTATCCGTAGGGCGTCCCCGTCGTAGATCTCGGGGATCGACCCGGTGAACCGCCGACACCTGGATACGCGAGTCGGACGCGCAGGCTTCGCCCTGTGGAGCCGCCGCGATCTTGTGCAGTAGCCGTGGCTCGCATTATCTCGATCGAGAACGCTGGCTGTGGTGTCCGATGAGGTTGGTTCCAGGATGTCGATCCCGAGGGCTGACTTCCACCCGGGGGCGAGAGCTCCGTTCCGAACCACCGACTGCTCGCCTTCGCCGGATTCGTCGTTGCGTGAACCTTTGGCCGACCCAATACGTAAGAAGAGAGAAGAGCAACGCATTCGACGCTTGCATCAGGTGGAAGAATCTCGCATCTGATGCAATTGCCTCGGCTGGTGTTTCGTAAGACCCCCCGACCGGCGGAACACCAGCACCGAGGCCCTTCGCCGCGACGATCGCCATTGCCGTAGTGACGTGGTAGTGGCCGCGGCGTCGATCATGTGAGTGGCCCCTATCAGCGTGCGGCAGTTGTGGGTTGAGGTTCGCTGGGCTCGGTGTCACCGGACGCGAGTGCATACGGACCTCCCCGCACGCACAACGGGAGCACCACTGGGCGTGTCACATTTCAGCCGCGCGGGTGGTCATGGCGGTATGACTATTGCGCACACCTGGCCCGGATGGGTTGCGACCGGTTTCCTGTGGTTCCTCGCCCTCGAGTTCATGACGGGGGCGGTGACCAAGTTCTGGCCCGGGCCGACGTTTTTCGGGCCTGCCTACTCGATCAAGTTCGCGGAGTGGGGGTGGCCCGCCTGGTTCCGGTTCGTGGTCGGCTGGATCGAGGGTGTGTGTGCGCTGCTGTTGGTGATCCCGTTCCACGAGGCTCGATTCCTCGGCGCCGCGGTGCTGATACTGGTGCTGACCGGCGCCGTGGTCACGCACATCATCAACCACCACGGGCCCAAGGAGAGCTTCGCGGCACCGGTGCACCTGGTCATCATGGCGATCGTCGCCGTCGCGACATGGCCGACTCACTGGATGGACGTGCTTCGGCCCGGGCAGTGGACGTAGCCGAATGTGCTGACAGCGTCGGCAACTCCGAGCGTAGGCCGCGCGCGCCACTGCGCCGGAGATGGATGCCCTGGATCGGTACTGCAGGGTGTTCGGTGCTGCAACGGACCGAATAGCGACCGGTCGGGGTTGGGATTTCCCGGGGCCGAGCAGGTTTCACTCTGCGCGGGAGAACACCGCCACCAGAAAGTCGGACTGGTCGGTGAATGGGCGTAGATCCCACGTCGAAAGCTGCAAATCCACTGTGAGTCCGGCGTTCTCGGCGTCGGTCAGGAACTGCGGGAACTCGTAGCCGCGGTCGGCTCCGAAACCTGTGACCACTCGGCCGCCCGAGGCGAGGTTGCGGGCGAATCCGGCCAGCACCGCCTCTCGGGTGGAGGGCGCCAGAAACGTCATCACGTTCCCCGCGCACACGATGACGTCGAAGTCGGCAGTGATGTTGCGGGCCGGCAGGTCCAGTTCGGCGAGATCACCGACAATCCAGGTCGGGCCGGGATGGTCGTGCTCTGCGGCAGCGATCAATACCGGATCGACGTCGACCCCGACCACGACGTGACCCGCTCGGTGCAGGTAGCCACCCACACGCCCAGGGCCACACCCCGCATCCAGGACCCGGCTACCGCGGTCGAGCATCGCGTCGATCAGCCGCGCCTCCCCGACGATATCTGCGCCCTCGGCCGCCAATCTCCTGAACCGCTCCACGTACCACGTCGAATGCGCGGGGTCGGCAGCGGTGAGCTCCTCCCAATGGCTGGGGGTACGTCCGCTCATGGTTGGCTCCTCCTCGATCGGGTCCGTGCCCGATCCACTGTGCCATCGTCGCGCCGAGGTCCAACCGGTCGGTCCCATCTCCCTCTTCCGACCCGGGCTGTGCCTCCTCCTTCGCCCCGGGTGCCGTCGTCGCGATCGTGGGATCGTGCCCGGTGATCAGGCGTTCTCGGCCAGAGCGCCCAGGACCGCCGAGGTGTCGTGATGGTAGGGCCGGAATTCGGTGATCAGACCGTCCTGGAGCTGATCCATTGCAGCAGAGACGTTTCCAGTACCCGTCCGGTGCGCTGGGCACGCAGACGGCCTCGGCTCGACGACCCGCTCCCCTCATTGCGGAACTGCTGCTCGTCCAACCACAGGCCGTTGCCCTTGGTGCGGACAGCCCGGTAGGTCGGATACCGGTTCGAACGCCGTCAGTGATCCGGTGGGGTGGGTGAACCCATGAGCATGTCGCGGTGGGTGTCCACCTGCTCGCGCAGCGCCTCGACGATCGCGGCGACTTCGGGGCGGCGCAGGGCTTCCGGGCGCGCGACGAGCCAATAGGTCAGGCGCACCGAGATTTCCGGCAGCACGCGGACCAGGTCGGCGTGCCGGTCGGCCATGAAGCAGGGGAGCAGTCCCAGTCCGGCGTCGGCCCGAGTCGCCTCCACGTGTACGAAAACATTGGTGGAGGAGAGGGATTCGCGCATGGCGGGCGCGAAGGTGGGGGCCAGGTCGAGGTCGTCGACCTGGAGCATGGAGTCGATGAAGTAGACCAGCGGGTGGCGGGAGAGGTCTTCGAGAGCCTCCGGGGCAGGGTGGTCGGCGAGATAGCCGTGGGAGGCATAGAGCCCGAGCGTGTAATCGCCCAGGGCGATGGCGCGGGCGCGGCGCAGCTGCGGTTTGCCCACCACCACTTCGATATCGAAGCCCGACCGCTGTAGGGACGCCAGCCGGGTGGCGGTGACGATCTCGACCGACAGCCCGGGATGGCGGCGCCGCACCCTCGCGATGGCGGGCGCGGCCACGTAGGCGCTGAACCCGTCGGTGGCCGACATGCGCACCACGCCTTCGAGTTCCGGGGTGTCGGAGGTCAGCGAACGGACCGCGGATTCGATGGCCTCGGCCGCGGTGAGCGCCTCCCGGCCCAGATCGGTGAGCTCCCATCCACTGGCACCGCGAATCAGCACCCGGCCGCCGAGCGCCTGCTCCAGCGCCGCGATGCGCCGCGAGATGGTCGTGTGGTTGATGCCCAGTTCCTCGGCCGCCGAGACGTAGCGGCCGGTGCGGCCCACCGCGAGCAGCACCAGCAGATCGTCGGGGCTGGGACGGCTTGTGGTGGAGGTCACGCTCATTTCTGCATTCTTGCAGATTGCGGTTGCGGATCTGGGCATTGCGGGCCCGCTGAATGTGCACGAATACTCCTTGGCATCGAAGTATGTGGGCCGCATCACAGATGAGGGGTGAGGCGGCCCGAGCGTGAAGGAGTTGCGCGATGAGCCTCCCCGATACCGAACCGGAAGCGGGCGGCGGCCTGGCCGGATTACGGCGCGTGGTCGCCGCGTCCATGGCGGGGACCGTGGTCGAGTGGTACGAATTCTTCCTCTACGGCACCGCGGCAACGCTGGTGTTCAACAAGGTGTTCTTCGCCAAGGGCACCAGCGACCTGGACGCCATCCTGGCGGCTTTCATCACCTACGCGGTCGGCTTCGCGGCACGGCCGTTGGGCGGCATCGTCTTCGGGCACTTCGGCGACAAGTACGGGCGCAAGAAGCTGCTGCAGCTGAGCCTGATCCTGGTCGGCGTGGCCACCTTCCTGATGGGCTGCCTGCCGACCTTCGGGCAGGTCGGCTATCTGGCCCCGGTGCTGCTGGTGGTGCTGCGGTTCATTCAGGGCTTCGCGGTCGGTGGTGAGTGGGGTGGCGCGGTGCTGCTCGTCGCCGAGCACAGTCCGAGCCGTAGCCGCGCGTTCTGGGCGTCGTGGCCGCAGGCGGCGGTGCCGGTGGGCAATATGCTCGCGACCATCGTGCTGCTGGTGCTGACCTCGACGCTGTCTGACGCGGTGTTCCTGTCCTGGGGCTGGCGGGTGGCCTTCTGGCTGTCGGCGGTGGTGGTGCTGATCGGCTACTACGTGCGCACCAAGATCACCGACGCGCCGATCTTCGTGGCCGCGCAACAGCTTGCCGAGCAGGAGAAGGCGAACTCCTTCAGCGCGCTGGAGGTGTTGAAGCGGTACCCGCGAGGTGTGCTCACCGCCATGGGGCTTCGGTTCGGCGAGAACGTTTTCTATTATCTCGTGGTCACTTTCAGCATCACGTATCTGAAAGTCCATGTGGGAGCGAACACCAAGGTGATCCTGTGGTGGCTGCTCGCGGCGCACACCGTGCACTTCCTGGTCATCCCGCTGGTCGGGCGGCTCAGCGATCGCATCGGGCGGCGGCCTGTCTACCTGGTCGGTGCGCTTGCCGCCGCCACCTGGGGCTTCTTCGCCTTCCCGATGATGGACAGCGGGCACAACCTGATCATTCTGTCCGCCGTCATCATCGGGCTGGTGTTCCACGCCTTCATGTACTCGGCGCAGCCGGCCATCATGGCCGAGATGTTCCCCACCCGCATGCGGTATTCCGGTGTGTCCCTGGGCTATCAGGTGACCTCACTGGTGGCGGGGTCGTTGGCGCCCATCATCGCGGTGCGGCTGCTGGAGTCCTACAAATCCTCGGTACCGATCGCCTGGTATCTGGCCGCCTCGGCGGCGGTGACCGTGATGGCGGTGCTCTTCGCCCGCGAGACCAAGGGCGCCGACCTGGCGGCCATCGACCGGGCGGACGCGGAAAGTATGTCAGCGCAGCGCAATTCGATGCACGACAGTGCAGAGGTGAAGGTGGCATGACCGAGACGACCGGACCCCTGGGCGAATTGGCGGGACGCAGGGCACTGGTGACGGGCGGGGCGAGCGGGATCGGCGCGGCCTGTGCCCGCGAGCTCGCCGCCCTTGGCGCGCAGGTGACCGTCGCCGATATCGACGGCGAAGGCGCGGAGAAGGTGGCCGCCGAATTCGGCGGGCGGACATGGCAGGTGGACCTGTCGGACGTGACCGCGCTGGAGGACCTCCGGCTGGAGACCGACATCCTGGTGAACAATGCCGGAGTCCAGACCGTCAGCCCGATCACCGACTTCCCGCCGGAACGGTTCCGCATGATGCTGCGGCTCATGGTCGAGGCCCCGTTCCTGCTCACCCGCGCGGCCCTGCCGCACATGTATGCCCAGGGGTACGGCCGGATCATCAATCTCTCGTCGGTGCACGGGTTGCGGGCCTCGGCGTTCAAATCGGCCTATGTGACCGCCAAGCACGCGCTGGAAGGGCTGTCGAAGGTGACGGCTCTCGAGGGCGGGCCGCACGGGGTGACCAGCAACTGCGTGAATCCCGGCTACGTGCGAACCCCGCTGGTGGACAAGCAGATCGCCGATCAGGCCGCTGCGCACCGCATCCCCGAACAGCAGGTGGTGGAGCGGATCATGCTGACCGACAACGCGATCAAGCGGCTGGTGGAGCCGGAGGAGGTGGCCTCGCTGGTCGGCTGGCTCGCCTCGGATGCCGCGCGGATGGTGACCGGGGCCTCCTACACCATGGACGGCGGATGGAGCGCCCGATGACCGAGATCGCGGAGGTCGCGGCGGTGCCACAATGGGTGCCGGACGAGCGCGCCGTGGCGGCGGCGCGGATCACCGACTTCGGTCGATTCGTGGAGCGGCGCTACGGGATTCACACCGAGGACTACGGGGAGCTGTGGCGCTGGTCGGTGGACGACATCGCCGGATTCTGGCGGGCGGTGTGGGAGTACTTCGAGGTTGGTGACGAGCCCGCCGAGGTACTGGCTTCCATTGAGATGCCGGGGGCGCGGTGGTTCCCCGGCACCAGGGTCAACTACGTCGACCAGATCATCCGGCACGCCCGCACCGACCGGCCCGCGATTGTCGCGCTCAGCGAGGACAGCCAACGGCGCGAATTCTCCTGGGCGGAAATGCTCTCCCGCACCGCGGTTCTGGCTCGCTCACTGCGCGAACTGGGCGTCGGGCGCGGCGACCGGGTGGTGGGCTACCTGCCGAACATTCCCGAGGCCGTGATCGCATTCCTGGCCACCGCGAGTCTCGGCGCCGTCTGGAGCGCGTGCGGACAGGACTACACGGCCGCGGCGGCGCTCGACCGCCTCGGCCAGCTCGAGCCGGTCGTGCTCATCACCGCCGATGGCTACCGTTACGGCGGAAAGGCGCACGACAAGATCGCCGAAGTAGCCGCTCTCCGCGCCGGTTTGCCCGCGTTGCGGGGGACCGTCCTGGTGTCGCGGCTCGGCCGAACGCTGCCCGACGTCCTGGACTGGAACGACGCCACCGAGGATCTGTTCGCGCCGCAACCGCCCGCGCTCGCCACCGAGCCCGTCGATTTCGATCATCCGCTCTGGGTGCTCTACTCCTCCGGTACGACCGGCAAACCCAAGGGCATCGTGCACGGCCACGGCGGCGTGCTACTCGAGCATCTGAAAGCCCTTGCCCTGCATGCCGATATCGGGCCGGACGATACCTTCTTCTGGTACACCAGCCCCAGCTGGATGATGTGGAACTTCCAGGTCTCCGGGCTGCTCGCGGGCGCGACAATCGTCTGTTACGACGGCAGTCCGGGCCATCCCGCGCCGGATGCGCTGTGGGCGTTGGCCGCCGGCACCCGCGCCACGGTCCTGGGCACCAGCCCCGGGTACGTGCTGGCCTGTGAGAAGACGGGCGCACGTCCGGCGCTCGCCCACGATCTGCGTGCGCTGCGGCAGATCGGCGTCACCGGTGCGGCCTTCCCCGCATCCTCGTCGATCTGGTTGCGCGACAATGTCGGTGACATCCCGGTGTCCTCGATCAGCGGCGGCACGGATGTGGTCTCGGCCTTCATGGGCGGCACCCCGACCGTGCCCGTCTGGCCTGGCGAGCTCTCCGCCCCGTATCTCGGTGTGGCCCTGGAAGCCTGGGACGAATCCGGCCACTCCGTCCACGATGCGGTCGGCGAGCTGATCGTCACTCAGCCGATGCCCTCCATGCCCGTTGCGTTCTGGAACGACCCCGACGGCGCCCGCTACCGTGACGCCTATTTCGGCATGTACCCCGGTGTCTGGCGGCACGGCGACTGGATCACCCGCACACCGCACGGCAGTGTCATCGTGCACGGGCGGTCCGATTCCACTCTGAACCGCAACGGTATTCGCATGGGCAGCGCCGACATCTACGACGTCGTCGAGGCGCTGCCGGAGATTGCCGAATCCCTGGTGCTGGGCATCGAACAGCCCGACGGCGGCTATTGGATGCCCCTGTTCGTGGTGCTCGCCCCGGGATACGGGCTCACCGACGAGCTGCGGCAGCGGATCGCTACCACCATCCGAACCGCGCTGTCGCCCCGCCACGTCCCCGACGTGATCACGGCCGCACCCGGCATCCCGCACACCCGTACCGGCAAGAAACTCGAAGTCCCGCTCAAGCGCCTGCTGCAGGGCGCAGACCCCGGCCGCGTCGTCGACCCCGCCGCGGTCGACGATCCCGGCCTGCTGTCCTGGTATCTCGGCCAAACGCCCGCCTAGCCAGGTCCGGTACTGCGACCGGAGACCTCGAGAGTCACCTGGAGCTTCTGCACCCACTCGACGCCGCGGCTGCCGACTCGATCCCCTCTCCCGAATACCGCGCTGCTTACCTCAGGAATACCGGCAGGTGGTCGTGGCCGTTGGCGATGAAGCCGGGTACCGTGCCGAGTTCGTCGGGCGAGACGGCGAGTTTCATGTGTGGGAAC
>NZ_JBEYYI010000057.1:0-18355 GCF_040645495.1 Nocardia sp. NPDC046763
TGTACGGCCAGCCGTTCAATGAGATTCTCGCCCAGCAGCTGTGGCAGCCCGCCGGGATGGAGGCGTCCGCGGACATCATGACCGACCGCACCGGGTCGGCCGTCGCCTCGGAGGAACTGTTCGCCCGGCCACGGGATTTCGCGCGTTTCGGGGAACTCATGCGGAACGGCGGCAGCACACCCGACGGCCGCCGGATCGTATCGGGGGAATGGGTCACCGCCGCCACCGCCACTCTGCTGCCCGCCACGGACGCGGGTGACACCGAACCGGGCGGCTACGGATACCAGTGGTGGAGTGGGGCGACCCCGGACGGCTTCCAGGCCAATGGTTTCCAAGGGCAGTACATCACTGTCAGCCCGGCGGGCTGCCTGACGGGCGTGCGCCTCGCGCACACCGTTCAGTTCAATGGCGAAGGGGACTTCGCGGGCCAGGGTAATGCGGAATGGCACGCCCTCTACCGGGCGGTTCTCCAAGAGCTCGGCGGCTGTCGCTGACCCTTTGCTGCGATCGTGGCCGGCCCTGATGATCTTTTTTTCGGGGCCGTGTCGATCTGTCGGGGAGGTCGTTCGACCTTGGTGTGAGAGGGTCGGACAGCGACCCGCGACAAGGAGATGATCCCGTGAAGTACATGCTGATCTGGCGTGCGAGCGACGAGGGCAATGCGGCCATGGCCGAGGCCGACTTCGAGAAGGTGCTCGAATCCGTCGGGCGCTTCAACGACGAGCTGATCCGCGCCGGGGTCCTGCTCGCCGCCGAGGGCCTCGACAGCGCGGAAGAGGGTGTGGTGGTGGACTTCTCGTCCGAGCCGCCGCTGGTCACCGACGGACCCTACGGCGAGACCAAGGAGCTGTTCGGCGGCTTCTACATCCTGAACGTGGCCTCCAAGGAGGAGGCCGTCGAATGGGCCAGGCGCGCGCCGTCGTTCGGTCCCGGATTCAAGACCGAGATCCGGCGCGTCACCACCATCGACGAATTCCCGCAGGACAACGAGTGGATCCAGAAGGAACGCGCCTGGCGCGAGGCCACCGGGCAGCTGTGAGCCGCTGAGCCATGGCCGACCCCACCGGTCGTGACGCCGTCGCCGCGGTATGGCGCATCGAATCCGCGCGCATCGTCGGCGCTCTGGCCCGCTACACCGGCGACTTCACCCTGGCCGAAGACCTCGCCCAGGAGGCTTTGGCCGAGGCGCTGGTGACCTGGCCGCGCGACGGCGTGCCACGCAATCCCGCCGGCTGGCTGCTCACTGTCGGCCGGCGGCGCGCCATCGACGCCTACCGCCGCCGCGCCACCCGCGACGACCGGTACCTGGCCCTCGCCCGCGACCTGGGCGAGGGCGGGGTCGCCACTGGCGGGACACCCACGGAAACGCCAGGGGTGGAACCGCTCTGGGATCCCGATCAGATCGACGACGATGTGCTCGCGCTCATGTTCGTGTCATGCCACCCGGTGCTGTCCCGCGAGGCACAGGTGGCGCTGACCCTGCGCGTCGTCGGCGGCCTGACCAGCGACGAGATCGCCAAGGCCTTCCTGGTGCCCACCGCGACGGTGCAGGCTCGCATCACCCGCGCCAAGAAAACCCTTGCGGCGGCACAGGTCCCGTTCGCCATCCCGCCGGCCGACGAACGCGCCGCCCGGCTCGGCTCGGTCCTGAGCGTCGTCTACGTGATCTTCACCGAAGGCTCCTCGGCCACCTCCGGCGCACAGCTGATCCGCCTCGACCTCGCCGCCGAAGCACAGCGCCTCGCCCGGGTCCTGGCCCGCCTCGTCCCCGAGGAACCCGAGGTCCACGGTCTGCTGGCCCTGCTCGAACTGACCGCCGCGCGCTTCCCCGCCCGCACCGACGCCACCGGCCGGCCGATCCTGCTCGAACACCAGAACCGAATGCGCTGGGACCGCGCTGCCATCCGCCGCGGCCGCGCCGCCCTCGACCAGGCGGCCCGCCTCGGCCTCGGCCTCGGCGCCTACGGTCTCCAGGCCGCGATAGCCGAATGTCACGCCGTCGCCGACTCCGTCGACGCCACCGACTGGCCCCGCATCGTCCTGCTCTACGAAGCCCTGGCCAGGCTCTCGCCGTCCCCGATCATCGACCTCAACCGTGCCGTCGCGGTCTCCATGGCCGAGGGTCCCGCCGCCGCCCTCGCCATTGTCGACGACCTCAGATCGGCTGCGGCCCTTCCGAATTCCCATCTCCTCCCGAGCGTCCGCGGCGAACTGCTCGCCAGACTGGGCCGGACAGCCGAAGCCCGAACCGAATTCGGCCGCGCCATCGTCCTTTGCGGCAACGACCAGGAACGCACCCTGCTCGAAGCAAAACTCGCCGAACTGGATTGACAGCTCCTCGGGTCGGGCTCGGGGATTTCCCCCATTCCGATGCTGGGGATGTGCCGGATTACGCCGGGGCGGTGGCGAAACTAGCGTTTCGACCATGACTTCGACTCTGCGCGGCCGCCTTTCGGTTGCCCTCGGTGCCGCCGCGTTGCTCGTCGCCGAGATGGCCACCGCGGTCGCCCAGCCCGCCGGTACCTCGCTCGCGGAACAGTTGCGCCAGGACACCGAAGCGATCCACGCCCTCGGTGTCAGCGGCGTGCAAGCCCGCGTCATCGCGCCCGACGGTGGGCAATCGGTCGCCACCGGCGGCACCGCCGACCTGAACACCGGCCTCCCGGTTCCCTCCGACGGTTACTTCCGCATGGCCAGCACCGCCAAGACCCTGGTCGCTACCGTGGTCCTCCAACTCGAGGCCGATCACACGCTGACTCTCGACGACACGGTCGACCGCTGGCTGCCCGGAGTCGTGCATGGCAACGGGAACGACGGCAGCCGGATCACCATTCGCCACCTGCTCCAGCACACCAGCGGTATTCACGACGACCTGCCCGGATACACCACGCCGGAGGAGTACTACCAGCAGCGCTACGACCTCTACAGTCCCGAGGAGCTGGTGGCCCGTGCCATGGCCCAGGCGCCGGACTTCCCGCCCGGGCAGGGCTGGCAGTACTCCAATACCGGATATGTCCTGCTCGGCATGATCATTCAGCAAGCCACCGGTCGACCCGCCCACAAGGAGATCGAAGCCCGCATCCTCGGCCCGCTCGGGCTCGACCAGACCCGGTGGACCGGCGCCTCGCCCACGCTGCCCGAGCCGCACGCCCGTGCCTACCAATTCTTCGGTCCCGGCGCCGAGGTGGACGTCACCGATCAAATACCCGTTGAGCACGAGATCCTTTCGTGGGTCACCACCACCCGGGACGAGAACAGCTTCTTCCGCGCGCTGCTCGGCGGCCGGCTGCTCCCGGCCCGGCAGCTCACGGAGATGAAGCAGACCGTCCCGGTGAGTGCGGAGCTCCAACAGATGTGGCCCGGTGGCCGATACGGGCTCGGCCTGGCCGAACGCCCCCTCAGCTGCGGAGGAACCTACTGGAGTCATGAGGGCGGGGACGGCGGCTACATCACCCTCAACGGCGTCACCGAGGACGGCACGCGAAGCGCGGTGGTGTCCATGTCCGAGGCCCGCGGGGACACCCCGGAACACGTCCTCGAGCAGGAGAACGTGGGCAGCGCCCTGATCGACCATGCGCTGTGCGCCGGGAGCCGGTGAGCAGCGCAGCCGATCGTCGTGGAGCCACAGCGAATCGCTGTGCAGTCCTGCGGCTTTCCGTTTGTGATTGAACTCGCCCACGACGGCGTCGAGACTGGGCTCTCGACGTTTGCTGGAGGTGATGCTGGTGGGTTGGCGAAGAACCGTCGGACTGGTCAGTGTTCTGACAGTGGGCGTCGGAACGATGGTCGCGGGCGGCAATACACCGAAGGCCTCGGCAACCGAGGCCCATAGCGAGGAATTCACCAACCCGGTGCTGGCCGCCGGGGCCGACCCGAGCATGACCTACTACCAGGGTCGATTCCACCTGGTACAGGGGGACTTCTACAACGATGACAACATCGTGATCCGCAGTTCGGACACGCTCGGGGGACTACAGAACAGCGAGCCGAAGGTGGTGTGGGAACACCCCGACTGCCCCGCCCCCGCCTGCACCAAGATCTGGGCTCCGGAACTCGTGCACATCGGCGATCGGTGGTGGATCTACTTCGCGGGGCAGGAGGACGACCGCAACGAGACCCATCGGATGTACGCGCTGCGTTCCACCGGAAACGACCCCACCGGCCCCTACGAATACCTCGGGCCCCTGAACCTGCCCGGGGGCTGGGCCATCGATGGCACCTATCAGCAGTACGCGGGCGTCGGCTACTTCTTCTGGTCCTGCCTGCGCAACCCCGATGACACACGCGTACAAGACATTTGCGTGGTCCGCATGTCGGATCCCATGACGCCGATCGGCGACCGCGTCAGCATCGCGACACCCACCGCCGCCTGGGAAACCGTCCCGAACGACGCGGACCTCCTCATCAACGAGGCCCCGCAACCCCTCATCGCACCCGACGGCCGCCTCTTCGCGACCTTCTCCGCCAACGCCAGTTTCGACGACACCTACCGCCTCGGCCTCCTCGAACTGGCGCGCGGCGGCGACCCCATGGACCCCGATGCCTGGACCAAATCGGGCGGCCCCGTACTTCCCGGTGGCCCCGGCGCCATCGCCCCCGGCCACAACGGATTCCTCACCATCGACGGCCGCCCCTGGATCACCTACCACGCCCGCCTCGAACCCGGCACCGGCTGGCCCGGCCGCAGCATCCGCGTCCAACCGATGTACTTCGGCCCGGACGGCCGCCCGCAATTCGGCATGGCCTTCGGCCCCGACGCCCCCATCGTGATCGACGGCGAAGACCGCAACGCTCCGGGAACCCCGGTGACGCCCGAGCCGCGGCGCTGAGGTCAGGTCACCTCGGTCGATGCCCGGGTGCGGCGCCACTGTGCGGGGCTGCAGCCGTGCTGTTTACGGAACCATCGGGAGAAGTTTCCGGGGGCGGAGAAGCCGAGGAGTTCGGCGGTCTCGGTCAGGGAGCGGCGCGGGTTGGCGACCATGTGGCGGGCCAGTTCGGCGCGGGTCGAATCCAGTAGTGAGCTGAAGGTCTCGCCTTCGGCGGCGAGGCGGCGGTGGACGGTGCGGCGGTCGATGCCCAGGCTGCGGGCCACCTGCTCCACCGAACAGCGGCCGGTGGGGAGGAGCAGTTCGATGAGCTCGCGGACGCGGTCGGCGGTGGTCGCGGGACGGACCGGGTGGACAGGGTCCAGCAGCCGCTGGGTGTAGGCGCGCAGCTGTGGATCCGCCATCGCATTGGGCGCATCGAGATCGCTTGTGTAGGTGAGAATTCCATTGAAGTCCTGCTCGAAGGTCACCTGCGGTCCGAAGACCCGGTGATGGGCGCGCAGATCGGGCGGGGCGGGGTGGGTGAATCGGACCTCCACCGGCTGCCACGGGGCACCGATGAAACCGGCGAGTAGGCCGTGCAGCACGCCGACCGCGAGTTCGACGGATTGGCGGGTGCCGCCGGGCTGCCCGATATCGAGGGTCAGCCGGATGGTGGCGAGGCCGTTCTGTTCGGTGAGGCGGGTGTGCAGCGCCTCGTTGTACAGGTCCTCGTGCCGCGACATCACGGTCAGAGCGCTGCGCACGTCGGGCTCCTCGCGGACCACCAGGCTCAGCGGACCCAGATTCGCGAAGCGGCGGCGCTCGGCCAGGCGCAGCCCGAAATCGGCGCAGTTCGTCGCGACGGACGAGTGCTCGAGCAGCTCGGCGATCGCGGCGGCGGGCACCCAGCGGTCCTGCAGACTCAGACCGGCCGGGTCCAGGCCGGACGCGCGTAACAGCCCCACCGGGTCGATGCCCAGCGATCGGCACAGCTCCACGTATTCGTTCAGCGCCGCGTAGCGGGCCAGTGGTTTCACCGATTCTCCGACGTCCCGAAATGATCTGGATCCTGTCCCGTAATGATAAGCGGGTGGTTCCTGTGCTGCCTACTGTGGGTTTCGTTCCAGCTACCGAAGCCATACGAAGGAAGGGACAACGACGTGGCCACAAGCAACGAGGATTGGTCCAGGCCAGCAGCGATGGCCATCCCCGAGAAGGGGTACTTCGAGTACGAACAGGGGCGGTACGGTCCGGTCTATCCCCGTACTCCAGCTAACTATGGGTTTTCCATAGTCGCCAAGGTCAAGCCGGGTCATGAGGCGGCGATCCGAGAGCACGGCAAGGTCATCCAGGCCGCGGTCGAACGGGATCCGAATGTGCTTGCACCGCTGCGGCTGCACTATCTGCGGTGGGTGCTGTTCGATATCGGCGACGGCCTGACCTTCCAGTACCAGGGCATCTTCGACACCGACTTCGACAAGTACCTCGAGGACGCGCTCGACCTGTTCCTGTCCACGGGTATCACCACCGCCTTCGTGAATCTCGAAGGCTTTCCCGAGAATTGGCGCACCGATCGGGCCGCCGCCATCGAATTCTTCCGCAAGCACCAGTTCCCGAGCTTCCTCGAATACGGCGAATACCCGTATGTGACCGCTGACGAGGTCAAGAAGGCCCTGCGGCTCAAAGCGGCGTTCTCCGACATGCTCGACGAGATGCAGTAGCGGGGGTCGCGATGCTCGAATTCGACGATATCCAGCACATCCTGTTGACCCGGGTGCCGGCACTGACCGGGCGCTACGAGTTCCTGTCCTTCACCGACGCCGCCGGTGCGCGCGCATGGCTCGCCGTCATGGCCGACCGTGTGCCCTCGGTCGCCGACTTGCAGGACTCGGTGGACACCGGCAAGCAGTGGGTGTCCGTGGCTTTCACCTGGACCGGACTGCGTGCCCTGGGCGTCCCGGCGGACGCGCTGGCGAGTTTCCCGGAGGAATTCCGCCAGGGCATGGCCGCGCGGGCCGAAGTCCTGGGTGATGCCGGGGCCAACCATCCCGACCATTGGATCGACGGCACCGCCGGTGACGATCTGCACGCGATCGTCATCCTCTTCGCCCGTGACGCCGCCGAACGCGACCGAAGGGTGGCCGAACACGATGCGCTCCTTGCCGCCTGCCCGGGTGTCACGGTGCTGTCGTCGCTGGATCTGGAGGCCGTACCGCCGTTCGGTTACGCGCACGACCACTTCGGTTATCGGGATCGCTTGTCGCAGCCCGTGATCGAAGGCACGGGGGAGGAGCCCACGCCGGGCAGCGGCGCACCGCTGAAGGCCGGGGAGTTCATCCTCGGTTACGACGACGAGAGTGGGCCGCCGCTGGATCTGCCGCAGCCCGAGGTGCTTTCGCGCAACGGCACCTTCATGGCCTATCGCCGCCTGCGAGAACACGTGGGCCGATTCCGTGACTTCATGGCCGAGCACGGCGACACCGCCGAGGAACGGGAGCTGGTGGCGGCGAAGCTGATGGGCCGCTGGCGCAGTGGCGCGCCGCTGGTCCTCGCCCCGGAGGCCGACGATCCGGAACTGGGTGCGGATATGAGCCGCAACAACGATTTCAACTACGAACAGATGGATCCGCACGGCTACGCGGTGCCGCTCGGGTCGCATATCCGGCGCATGAATCCACGTGATACGGGCGTGAACATGCAGCGCCGCCGCATGATTCGCCGCGGCGCGACCTATGGGCCGCACCTGCCGGAGGGAACCCCCGACGACGGCGCCGACCGCGGCATCGCGGCCTTCGTGCTGTGCGCAAGCCTGGTGCGCCAGTTCGAGTTCGCGCAGAACGTGTGGGTCAACGACCAGTCGTTCCACGAACTGGGCAACGAGCGGGATCCGATCATCGGCAACCAGGACGGCACCCTGGAGTTCAAGATTCCGAAGCGTCCGATTCGTAAGACCATCACCGGAATTCCGGCGCTCACCACCGTCCGAGGCGGCGCGTACTTCTTCCTGCCAGGGCTGCGCGCCCTGCGCTATCTGACCACTCTCACCGATATCGAGGCAGCAGCATGACATCGTTCACCCCGGCCCGCACCTACAACCAGGCCCACCTGGCCCGCCCCTACACCCCCGGCAAGCGGCGCATCAGCATCTACTGGTCGTGGAGCTATCCCTGGGAAGCGCAACGGGATACGGCCGAACTGGACAACCGCTTCTCCACCATGACCGAGGTGCGCCAGGCCACCTGGCCCGCCTACGAGACGCCCGAATACGATGCCGCGCACTTCCTGCAGGGCATCGCGGGCACCCTCGAACTGTTCCACCGCTCCACCCTCGACTTCCAGCGGGTAGCCGGGGAAGTGACGGGGCATCCGGTGGCGGTGTTCCAGCGCATCGACCAGGCCGGATTCAAACAGCCCATCGACGAACGCATCCTCGCCGACACCGACACCCTCATGGTGTTCGGCCTCGATCACCTGCTCGCGCAGGAGGAAGCGGCTCCGGAGGAGATCGCCGCAATCCAGCAGTGGCTGCAGCGCGAGGGCACCTGCCTGCTCCTCGCCCCGCACCACGACGTCGGCTTCACCGATGACCTGAAGCAGCGCCAGATCGAGTTCGAACACCACGGTGATCCGCTGGTGCCGCGCCAGCAGCGGTTCGGCGCCTATACCCGCTCGCTGATGACCGCCCTGAACGTCCCGGTACACAACGTCTACGGCCTGCGGCCCGCCGTCGTCGAAGGCACTCGCTCGATCGCGCCGCTCACCTCCTTCCGTGACCTCGACACTCCGCGATTGCTCGAGGACGTCACCACCTTCAATTTCCACCCGCACCTGCCCCACTACGAATTGACCGAGCCCGAAAGCGATTCGGTGCGCCTGCTCGCGCGTCAGCCCATCGAACTGTCCCGTCCCCACCCGTTCATCGAGGCGGGCAACACCGAGTTCAATACATTGCTGTGGCTGCCCCCCAGCGTCGAACGCGCCGGCGACATCGTGATGGCCGACTCCACCAACTTCACCACGCTCTTCGGCGGCACCGACAGCCTCGCCAACTTCTGGCGCAACCTCGCGGCGATGAAATGACCGCGGCTGCAGGCTACGGCCCGATGTCGCAGAGGTGGGACCTGTGATCGGAGACCTGCTGCCACTGGCCATAGGCGTTGCGCTGTCACCCATTCCGGTGGTGGCGGCCATCCTCATGCTGCTCTCCGCCAACGCCGGCCGGGCCAGCGCGGGCTTCGCGCTCGGCTGGGTGACCGGCATCCTGGCGGTCACGGGGCTCGTGACAGCCGCGGCCGCATCCGGGCTGATGAGTTCGGCGGGCCGGCCCTCTGCCGCGGCCTCGGCGATCAAGATCGCCATGGGCCTCCTGCTGGTGTTCATCGCCTTCCGTCAATGGGGCAGCCGCAAGGACGATTCGATACCGGGCTGGATGAAAGCCATCGACGAACTCGGAGTCGCCAAGGCCGCCGGCTTCGGCCTGCTGCTGTCGGTACTGAATCCGAAAAACCTGCTTCTGTGCATCACGGCGGGCGTGACAATCGGCACCTCGGGGCTGAACCCGGCCGGCACTGCTGCGGCAATCGCCGTCTTCGTATTTCTGGGCGCGGCATCGGTGGTCGTCCCCGTGGGTGGCTACGCTATCGCGGCGAATCAACTGCGCGGCGCACTGGCCCGCTTGAAGAACTGGCTACAGGCGAACAACCACACGGTGATCGCTGTGGTGTTCATGGTGATGGGCACCACCGCCTTCGCCAAGGGCGTGAGCGGATTCTGACCAGGTACTGATCGCACTGTGCCACACAGTGTCTCACCACCTTCTCGGGCCGTCGGCGGAAGCTCAACGGCCCGAAACGGTCTGACACTGTCGCACGGTGCACCGCACTCTGCGGTCGGAACTCCGGCCCGCTGCCACACTGCACCGGCACCGGACTGCCCGGATCCAGCGCGTTCAGGATCATCGCGTCCACACGGGGGTACCGAGGCGGGCCGGTCCGCAGGCCCGGATTCGCGAGTACCCCGTCGACCATTTCGACACCTATCAGGGCCCGTGGCAGCGGCAGGCGGTGACCGACCAGCTCGAGTTCCTCACGGCCGTATCGCGGTGACCTCCGGATCCGCGATCGGCAGCAGAGCATCGGCCGGTCAGAACTGCGGCCCGCTCCCGCACTGCACCGGCATCGTATGCCCCGGATCCAGCGCGTTCAGAATCATCGCGTCCACGCTGGGGTCATATGCCATGCCGCTGTGCCCGACCGGGTCGTCCGGGCACTGGTCCTGGACGACGAGATCGGTGACACCACCCTCGGCGATGGCCGCGGTGGCGGGCGGGGACACCATGGAGTCGTGCGCCGACACGATGGTGGTGTAGCGAATGCCGGTCCGGGCGATCGGGCCGTCATGCAGCCGGGTCATCGCGGCCGAACCGGGGGAGACGTCCTCACAGATCCCGCATACGCCCGCGACCAGCCCGCGTAGCCCGAGTTGTGCTGCGTCGCCGATAAGTCCGCTGGTGATTCCGTTCGTGGGTGGTGCCAGGGTGACAACCGCGCCGATCCGGTCAGCCGCTGCCGAGTCGGTCTTCGCGAGGTAGAGCGAGACGAACGCGCCACCGGAATGCCCGACCAGGTCGACCTTGGCGGCGCCGGTCTCGGCCCGCACGCGGTCGATGAAGGCGGATACCTGCGGCACGGACATCGACACCCCGTCGATGCCGCCGTCGAAGGCGTTGGTTCCGCCGTAATTCAGGGAGTACACGCAGTACCCGGCATTCGCCAGTTTCGGTCCTAGATGCGCGAACCCCTGGTACTGATTGGCGGGGAAGCCGTGCACGAGCACCACCGGCCGCGGATGGGCCGTCGACGGTGTGCACCGCACATTCACGCCGGGCGGCGACTGCGCGGGATCCTGCCCGGACACCACGAACCAGGCTTCCCGAGCAATCATCTCCTCGAAAGTCGCCTCCGGTAGCGGACTGGCGGCTGCGGCCACGCCGGGCGCGATGACGTTCGGTACCAAGGCAATTGCGGTGGTGGCCAGGATTGAGCCAACGCATTCGCGTATGCCCATGTCGAGCTCCCAGAAACGAACGAACTTTTCTCTTAGTCTAGTCCTATAAATTTCTCCGAGGTGGAGGAGCGTTTCAGGAAAACGCGGTGGTCACGGCGGTTCGGCTGAACCCCGGTAGGGATCTCCAACCCGATGCCGCGACACGGGGCGTTCTGTCGGACACCTCCCGGATTGATCGCACCGGTGCCGGAGAAAGACAGTCAGCAGCACCGCTCACCATCCCCCGGACTGCGCGGTACATGTCGGCAATACCCGCGCACCGCATCCGACACCCACCTCACCCAGCCCCGGCTCGATCGGCTCGCCGACAGCCAGTCCCGAAGCCCCCCAACAACTCTCGGCTGGCATCACACGCCCGCCACCGCTGCTGCCAGGCTCAACTCGGATCGGTCAGCCGGGCTGGGGGACTGCGCTGTGGATGCGGTCGATGAAGGTGGCGAAATCGACGTTGACCTGGTGAGGAACCGCTTCGTGGAGTCGTCGAGGACAGCCGACCGTGTAGGTACTCACACGTTGCCTCCTGACCAGAGAGTTTCCTGTGCTGTACGTCACCAGTTCGCGGGCAGGTGTCGAACTCGCCATTGCCGGAACCGGGGCGATGTGGCCAGATCGAACAGTGTCCAGAGCGGCTCCACTGTGTCGGGATGCCCTGGGTCCTGCTCCGGATCATCCGGCGGTACGAACATGAGTTCGCTTGCCCGGTGCAGCCGTATTGTGCCGTCGGGTGAGCGCTTGAAAACGGTCAGCAGCGGTACAGGGTGGCCGTCAGCGCTGTCGCCGCCGTAGTCACGCCGAAAATTGCTGTTCGCCGCCGACAGCACCCGGGTGTGTCGCCATCCCCTTTCCTGTGCGAACGCCGCTACTCGCTCGATCGGGGCCTTTGCAACGATCGCCAGATTGCCACCCAATTCGTCGAAGTGGGGCGTCGTGCCGTCCCACATGTCGATCAGCGCAGTGCACGACGGGCACGGGCCTTCGTCTGTCGGCAGTTCCGAGAAGATGCCGCTCGTCGGTCTGGGCCGAACGTCTCCCGGGTGGCGCGGGAACATGTAGTGATAAAGCATCAGTGTGTCGCTGTCGCCGAACAGCTCGGACATGCGCACCGCCGTGGCGGCGCCGTCGTCGCCGATTCGATCGAACACATAATCTTCGGGGACCTCGCCGCCGGGCGGTAGCAATTTCCGTTGTGCCGCAACGTCCTCCATCAATCGCCGGAGATCGGCCTCCCGTTGAAGCAGGGCGTCACGCGCCCCGCGATACTCCAACGACTCATTCGGAAAAGCTATCGACATGAGGACCTCCTCGACCGGCATGTCATCGACTTCACCCTGTTTGGAGACTTCACCCTGTTTGGACACTACTCGCTCATGGCTCGGGGCCGGGTGCATCCGACCGGGGCCGTAGCGCTTCACGACTCGGTCAGTGCGGAGTGAATCAGCTGGGATTCGGTCGGGGTTTGCATTGGCCGGTTGATGCTTCAGAGACGCTGCAGAGGGCCGGAGTCAGCGGCGGGGTCCAGTCAGGCGCGTAGGCGGTATGCGCCGGGATGCAGCGGTACTGCGCACCGTCGTAAGTTACGAGGTCGCCCACCTTGTGCGTCGCGCCCTCCTGCCATTCGGTGACAGGCGTCGTGATTGGAGGAACGGTTGTCGTGGTCGTGGGAACCGTCGTGGTCGGCGGCGGAGTGGCGGTCGTGGTTGGAGTATTTGTGACTACGGGCACCGCGACAGTGCCGGTCTCGGCCGTGTTCGGAATGACGTCACCCATCGGGTCGGTCGCTGAATCGGTACACCAGGCAGCAGACCGCACCGGGCTGTTGTCACCAAAGATCAACGGCCAGAGGGTCTCTTCCGCCTTCCAAGCCGGAGTCCGCCAAGCACCCGGCCTGGCGGAGCCTTTGGCGAACTCGCCCGGGCTGTCGACCGGTCAGTAGTCGTTCTTGACGGCGAAGTAGGAACCGCGAAAGGTTCTGGCCGGCTTCGACTTCTGCTTTGCGAACTCGAACAGCGAGGCGAGCTCCTCGGGGACTTCCATTCCGTCGGACAGTTCGAACCCGACTGCCAGCTTCTCGGGGTCGTCGACGGCGTACATCACGTTGATCGACAGATCAGTCGACTCGAGCAAAACCGCGCCGTGGCAACCGGATTCACTCCGTGATGTAATGCCCGTCTTGGCAAGCTCTCGGCAAGACGACGGAGACGTGAAACCGACATCTTTTGGGCAAGATGGTCCGGCCTCCGAGTGATGCTGGACTGCCGGCTTCACGAAGTTGGCCGTATGGCTCAGAGGTACGCTGAATTTGCGACAGGTTTGTTGGCGGATTTCTGGGCGCGATCCGCGCACTCGCACCGGTGGCGGGCAGTGCCCGGCCGCGTACTTGCCAGCATGAGCATGGCTGGGAAATTCGCGCGCCGACGATAGCGCCGACTCTCGACTGTCTGGCCTGGCTAAATCAACTAGTGGGGCTACCCGCTCGCGGGCGGGGGTTGGAATGCAAGCAAGTACACCGTTTGCCAGTCGGGTGGTCACGGGACGGCGCAATGGATGACAAGTCAGTGGGCGGCGTGGACGCCACTCGGGGGCCGGCTGAGACGTTCGGACGCTATCGGCTGCTGTCCCTGCTGGGTCAGGGCGGCATGGGTCAGGTGTGGCGGGCGCATGATTCGCTGACCAACCGGGTGGTGGCGCTCAAGGTGTTGCCCGAGCGCTTCGCCGATGACGAGCGGCTGCGCGAGCGGTTCCGCCGGGAGTGCCTGGCGGTGGCGCAGTTGACCGAGCCGCATGTGATCCCCATCCACGACTTCGGCGACATCGACGGTCGGCTCTACCTGAATATGCGGTTGATCGAGGGCACCGACCTGCGCAAGGTGATTACGCGAGAAGGGGCCTTGTCGCCGCAGCGGGCAGTGGCGATCATCACACAGGTGGCCGGCGCGCTGCAGGCGGCTCACGACGCCGGGCTGGTCCACCGCGATGTCAAACCGACCAACATCCTGCTAGGGGCCGATGAGTTCGCCTACCTGATCGACTTCGGGATCGCCCACGCCGCCGACGACCGTACGCTGACCGCGATCGGCGAGACCGTCGGCACCGTCGCCTACATGGCACCGGAGGAGATCAGCGCCGAGGTCAAGGCCGATGCCCGGGTGGACGTGTACGCGTTGACGTGCGTGCTGCATGAGTGCCTGACCGCCCGGCCGCCGTTTGCGAGCGCATTGGGGCTGGAGGGTGTGATCGCCCATCACCTGCACACCCCACCCCCACGTCCCAGCGCTACTACACCCGATATACCTACTGCGTTCGATGCGGTCATCGCCAAGGGAATGGCCAAAGACCCCGACGATCGCTACCAGACCGTGCGCGAACTGGCCGCAGCGGCTCGCGCCGCGGTGGGCGATTCCGCGGTCAGCACCACCGGGGGCGTGGCTGCGCGCCATAGGCGGCGAATCAGATTGTCGCCCAAGACCGCCGGGCTGCTCGCGGCCGCGGTCGCGGTTACGGTGGTGGCCGCCGTAGCTGTCGTCATCAGTGTCCAACGAGAATCAGGCGGCGGTGGCAACTCGCCCACACCTATCGCCCCGGCCTACTCGTCACAGACTCCACTGCCGTTCACCGGAGTCAGCCTGCCCACCGCTGTGGCGGTCGACGCGGCGGGCAACGTATACGTCACCGACATGGGTAACGATCGGGTGGTGAAATTGGCGGCGGACGCGTCGACGCCGAGCCCGTTGCCGTTCACCGGCCTGAAGAATCCCCAGGGTGTGGCGGTCGACGCGGCGGGCAACATATACGTCACCGACACGAGTAACAATCGGGTGGTGAGGTTGGCGGCGGGCGCGTCAGCGCCGACCACGTTGCCGTTCACCGGGCTCAAAGATCCTCGGGGTGTGGCTGTCGACACGGCAGGAGACGTGTACGTCGCCGACCGGGCCAATGATCGGGTGGTGAGGTTGGCGGCGGGCGCGTCGGCGCCGACGACATTGCCGTTCACGGGGATCCAAGATCCCCAGGGTGTGGCGGTCGACACGGCGGGCAACGTATACGTCACCGAGTTGGGTACCGAGCGGGTGGTGAGGTTGGCGGCGGGCGCGTCGGCGCCGACCGCGTTGCCGTTCACCGGGCTCAAAGATCCCCGGGGTGTGGCTGTGGACAGGGCGGGAGACGTGTACGTCGTCGACTGGGGTAACGAATCAGTAGTGAGGTTGGCGGCGGGCGCGTCGACGCCGACCAGGTTGCCGTTCACCGGGCTCAAAGATCCCCAGGGTATGGCGGTCGACACGGCGGACAACGTATACGTCACCGACCTGGGCCCCAATGCGGTGTTGAAACTCCCGGTCGGCTGAACCCCCGTTCCGCGTACTTGGATCTCAGACCATGGGGGTTGGATTCTGCTGATCCAACGTGGTGATAACGGGCTCGGGGCCCTTCCTGGCGGTGCGTTCGACTTCGGCGAGTCGGTGGCCGAGTGTGCGGTACGTGAGACCGCTGTTGAACCGCATCATCCCTAGCTGTTTGAGCGCTGTTGGGTAATGGGTATGGGTGAACCTGGCGATGTTCGCGCAGGTCAACCCATGGATGCGCCCTCGGCAGGAATCGAACCTGCGACCTGGGGATTAGAATGATGGACGACTACTCGATGCTATGGCTTGATGTCTAGAGCTACCGAAAAGCCTTGTCCACCTGGTCATCTGGTGCCATGATGTCAACTCTTGACCACTGGGCGCAATGTTCAAATACGGCGACGGGCAATGGCTTTAGTGGGAGATAGTTGGGTCTTGCGTGGTGTGGAACCTGGCCGGGCAGAGTCCATCCAGGCCCCATGGATGGACTCTTAAGACAGTTGGTGAGTACTGCTCGCAGATCCTCGCCGCAGTCTGCTCCAGCCTCTTCGAGATTGAAGTGTCCGGAGGTCAGCTTTCAGGTTCTCCCTGGCGAATTCGACGGACGGTCCGAGGAACGGAGCCACCGGGGTCGGGTCGGACAGGAAGTCCGCTTCCATCTTCCCGACGAGGCCGCCGCCGGGCTCGATGTGGCACGTGCCCTGTCCCAGGTACCTGCCCCGCGCAGGCCGTCGTGCAGGCGGGCGATGATGTCAGCCCCGAAGTTTGCGGGTTTGGGGGATCGGTCTGGGCGGTTTAGCGTTGATCAACGGCAAATGACCGGGTAGCCGATGCGCCGCGCCGAGGTGTTACCGCCGCGCGCCGCGAACCCTCAGGCCCCGCATCTGCAACGATCCAGCAAACATCCCCTCGGTACGGACGCGTCCGGAGGTGAAAACCGCCAGGATGTAGTGCGACGACGCTTATACCGTGTGGACTTGTGACGTCTGGAGGGACATGTTCACAAAACTCGCCAAGGTGGCTCGGGCAGCCTGCGCCGGCGCCCTGGGCGCGGCGTTGCTCGGGACGGGCGCGGGGGTCGTGCAGGCCGATCCCGGTCCGCCGATGATCGGGGGCGGTTCCGGAATCATCATCGACAACACGGAACTCTGCACCGTCACCACCGTCGGCCATGATGCGGCCGGACGACTGGTCGGCCTGACCGCCGGGCATTGTGGCGAGCAGGGCTCCCAGGTGTGGGCCGAGCAGGACCGCGGCGCCGGCGTGATCGGGCATTTCGCCTACTCCAACCCCGGCGCGGCCCTGGACTATGCGGTCATCCAGTTCGATGAGGGCAGCATCATTCCGGTCAACCGGATCGGCAACACGACGATCACCGAGATCGGCGCGCCCGCGACGTTCCCGATGACCGGCTGTAAGGAAGGCCGCACAACCGGCAACACCTGCGGAATCATCTGGGGCAACTTCCAGAACGACAACACCTCTACCCAGATGTGCGTTGCCCAGGGCGACTCCGGTGGGCCCGTGGTGGTCGGCACGACGCTGGTCGCCATGGTGCGCGCCTACCTGGTCGTGCCCTGCTTCGGTCCCGAAGTCGGCCCTAACATGTCGGCGATCGTCAACGATATGAATGCGCGCGCCGGGGTCGGCGCGGGGTACTACCCGATCTGATACCCGAGCATGCCCGCCTGAAAGCGGTTGTGCGGGGCGGTAATTCGAGTGCGAAAACTCAAGTCACCGCCCCGATCCGTGTTCGGGGACGTTCGGCTGCACGGCCGGACCGGTCACGGCGCAATGCTGCAGGCCGGTCCCGGGCCGGAGACCGGATCGACGTTCGCAGCAACCCGTCTGGGTACGGTGGGGGCCACGGCTCGAAGGGCGCTCGCCCGTGGCCTCGACTCTCGCGGTGCGCGCCCGGAGTTCGACGTCCACAACGATGACCGTCACCGGCTCCGACAACGGTGACTCGCTCATCGGGCGGCACTCGCGCCTCGATACACGACACGATCGCCCGAACGGGCACGACAACCTCTCTCGGAGAACAGATTCCGGCCGCCCCACCGCGACCGTCGATTGCGCATAGCGCAGCGTGCGGTCGCACCACACGAGGTTGTGCTAACCCGACCAGCCCGTGCAATCTGCAACGTCTGGCCGCTGACCCCACGCAGGCTCCGGTGATGATCGGGCTGGCGGCCGTGCAAGTGCCGTCACTGCTGGCCGGCGACCTCGACGTGTGGTTGTCAGCGTGCCGCGACTTCACCGATTCCCCGTTGCAGTCGAGCGGCCTTCTCCCTCGCTCGGACCACGGCGAGCCCACCGGACGGGCGCTGCTGCACCGGTCCGAACGGCGCTGCCCGCACCAGCTCCACCGCCAACGCCCACTGATAGAACTTCTCCAGCACCGCATCCGATCGATTCCACGTCACCGCGGCCACCTGAAACGGCGGCCCGGGCAGTCGGCGCGCAGCGTAAAACGCCTCGCTGATCTGGGAACACACGTGCACCAACCAGCCACGTGCTGGCTGACATGATGCGCACATCCGGTGCAGGACACGCGCAATCCCGGCGAATCGGCCAGCCAGGGCCCGGTTCGCTTCGGAGGGATGTCTGCTGAGCTGCCAACCGGCACTTCGAGGGCGTGGTCGAGCGAGACCTAGCGTTGAGCCGGCCTGGGGAAACGGGCCGGAAGTAATTCCGGCACCGCGCTTCAGGCCGACTCAACGCTAGACGAACACCACAGCCACAATCAGATTCGGCCAGTCGCTTGGTGATTTGTCGATCCGAACAGACGGTGGCGACTGCTCAGTATGGTGGTGGAAAGCAGTCCTCCGGGCCATGTCTTCGCACCACCACATGTCACCTGCCCCAGACCACACCCTGCTGACGGATGTCCGGTGTTTTCGGCGATTGCTACCTGGCCCCGATCAGAACGACGGTAGAGGCGTGCAACCATCCGGCCACTGCGTTTCGTCGTCATAGACAGCGCGGGTGAGAATCGGTCAGGGTCTGACCACGTAGACCGCGTTGTCGGTGAAGTCTGAGAGGTAGGCGGCGCCGTTGCCGGGGTCCACCGCGGCCGCCGCTGTATTCCGGCCGGACCCGGGGATAGGGGTGACCTTGTGGGTGTCGGCGTCGATCGCC
>NZ_JBEYYI010000058.1:0-18039 GCF_040645495.1 Nocardia sp. NPDC046763
ACGCTGGTTCCCCCCGTCGTGGGCCCGGAGGTCGGGGACAGGGACGTGATGGTAGGCATGATGCACTTGCCTCCTTACTGCTTGTGGTGCTTCCTCGGTTGCAGCCGTGTGGTTGCCCGAGTTCTCGTGGCGGCCCGCTACTTCCATTAACAACCCTGAAACACGCCGCTGACCGGCCCGAGAGCGTTCGCTTTCGTTCGTTATCGGATTCGCTGAAGGATTCCGGTCGGTCGTCAACCACCACCGGCCCTGCGTCCGCGTGCCGTGATCACGATGGCCGCGGGCTCGGCGGGGTTGGCGGTTCCGGATCGGGGACGTCCGCCGACGCCGGCGGGGACAACTGGCCGGAGGGGTTGTGCGCCGAGCTGATCGAGCGCGGGTTTGCATCTCATTCGGTTCGACAACCGTGACGCTGTGCCGAACTCGCCGAACACCGGTCGGCCACGCAGCTGGGCGTGCAGGCCGAAAAGCTGTGGGGGACAGGAACTATCACGATCGAAGCGCTCGAGCTCGCCAGTGCCCGGGCCAGGTGTGATGCGGGCGATCCCCGCCGACACGCGATCGCGGCCGGGCTGTTTTCCCGGCGGCTGATCCGGCGGCAAGGATCCGGAAAACGGACAAGAACGGACCGGTAAAGACGTTGCCAGGGCACCGGTTCGGGTCGTCAATGAAAGCAGCGGGTCACCAACGCATTCCAGACCATTCGAGCGCGAGAGGCGGTCGAGCCCGATGACTTTGTACGGGGTGGACATCTCGAACTGGCAGGCCGGCATCAGCATCCCGGAGATCGCCGCCGCGGGCTTTTCGTGGGTCGAGGCCAAGGTCTCCGAGGGTGATTACCTGCAAGACCCGACGTGGCCCGAATTCCTGGCATCCGCACGGGAGATCGGCTTGCCGATCATCGGCTACCACTACGCCATGGCCGACTGTGCTCCGGCCGCGCAGGTGCGGACGTGGCTGGCCAACAATGGCGGCGCGAACGCGATGATCGACTTCGAGGGCGGTGGCGGTGACATCGGCGACTTCTGGGCATTGGTGCAGGCTTTCGATGACGCCGGAGTGAACGTTGCGCTTTCCTATCTGCCGCAATGGTATTGGGAACAGATCGGGTCTCCCGACCTGTCGCAGGTGCCCGGACTTGTCGCGTCGGCGTACCCGGGCGGCAGCGGCTACGCCAGCGACATCTATGCCGCTGCCGGTGGCGATTCCGGTCAGGGATGGACACCCTACGGCCATGCGCAACCGCTCATCTGGCAGTTCAGCGATCAAGCATCTGTCGCCGGGATGAGCCTGGACGCCAACGCATTCCGCGGCGACATCGACAGCCTCACCGCATTGATCGGAGACGACATGACACCACAGCAAGCCCAGCAGTTGCAGGACATCTGGGACCAGTTACGCGGCCCGAACGGCCAGGGCTGGCCGCAGCTCGGCCACAACGGCAAAGGCCAGAACCTCACGCCGGTCGACGCTCTCGCCGGGCTCATCGCGACCGTCAACGGCCTCATCGCCGACGTGCAGGCACTGAAGGGAGCCACCAACCCATGAACCTCGTCAACATCGGAAGACGATCGTGACCGTCCTCGGCGAGGTGATCACCGTCGACGCCGCAGCAACAACCCTGCTGCTCACAGTGCAGCAGCAATGTCATCCGGCGGCGGACCGCGGTCTCGGTCATCCTGGGCGTGCTGGGCATCGCCAAGACTCTGTACGCAGCGCCGACCGGTGATCCTGCGCCGAGGCGCCGTACATGACCAGGTCCGGCTCACCGCCGGCGACCTCGACCCTGCGAAATTCCGGTGGCGGGCCGAGGCCGCGATGCACGCGCGTGATCATCACGTCCGTTACATGGGCCGAATTTGCGGTGATCCGGGCGCACTGTCGGTGACGAATGTATGGTCGTGACCGAATTAGTTCTCGCTGACGCGAGCCCGATGCTGCTCGACCTCGACGACCTCGGTGCCGAAAGGCACCGGCATCTGCTCGACACGGCTGCGCATTTTCATGCCGCGGCCTGCCGGGTGATCGGCCGGCTGGTCGACCTCGATTCCGAAACAGACCTGCAGGCAGTGCTGTTCGACGAGCTGGACCTACCGCAGACGCCCGACCGTGCTACCGACACGGCCGCGCTGTATGCCCTGCGGGACGAGCATCCACATCTGTTCCTGACCCACCTGCTCGCCTACCGCGCCATCCGCGCAATCAGCACCGCACAGTGCCCCGGTGGCGGTCGCCTTTGAGCCGATCCGGTTTCGGTCCGTTGTCCGGATGCGCTGCCGGGAAGCCGAATCCGGCACCGGGCGACGTGTAGTCCCTGTGCTGGTGCTGGTCAGCCGGACGACCTGCCATCGGCGGATCATTGCCGACATGACCGTCGGGACGACGCAAGCACCGATGGGTTTCTCAGCAGTGAACACGCGTGTCCGATGCGGCGGTGGTTGGGGTGTCTGGCAACACGTGGGCGAAACCGGACGAAAGGGGATCGGCAGATGCGTTGCCCGGCAGCCGGTCCAGGGGTGTTAATGAAGGCGCCGGAGTCTTCGGCAGCACTCCACACCTGTGGGGTGTGGGGCGTCGATCGAACGCAGCGATCAGGAGGCGAGCATCGTGGCTACCATCGCGTCGCTGTCTGCGTCGTCAGGACCTACCGGGACCGGCGGGAGGTGATCCGGTATGAGAAGTGTGAAGCCGCCGACCCGTCACGACCCGTTCGAGGTTGTGTTGTGTGCGGTGTTCGGTATTTCGGCACTGGTGCAGTGTTTCCGCGGTGCGCCGGTGAATTCCGCGGTCGCGACCTTGCCTGCGGGGTTGCGGATGCTGTGGTTGGGGTTGACGTTGGCGGGTGCTGTGGTCACTCTTGTCGGTGTATTCGCCCGGCGGGTATGGGGTTATCTGGTCGAGCAGATCGGTGTGGGGGCATTGGGCTGGTCGCTGGTGGCCTCCGGTGCGCGACTGTCGATGATGGGGTTCCATCAGCGAACCATCAGTGCGGCCACGGTCTTGGGTGGTGTGTTGCCCGTGGCGGTGGGTGTCGCGTTCTTGTGGAAGCGCCGGCAGTTGTTGCGGGACTTGAAGATGTTGCACGCGATCCGGGACAGGAGGGCCGCCTCGTGAATGCGTTCGCGTCCTCACCGTTGTTCTCCGCGCTCATGTTGCTCGCCAGCTCTTCGGCGCTGTCGGCGGCGGTGACCGCGTGGTTCAAACGCGGCGATGTCGATGCCAGCATGACCAAGAAGAAGGCCGATGCCGCGAAGGTGCTCAGCGACCTCGCGATCTCCGAAACCCAGCGGATGTCGGAGCAGATGGGCGAGTTCCGGATGGCGTTACGCGCTCATCGTGAGTGGGACCGGAAGATGGTGGCCCGCGCGCGTCAAGCGGGCATCGACTTCGACGACCCCCCCGAGCTGTATCTGTAACGAACCACCAGGTGGATGGCAACAGGCCAGCAATGCACGCCAAAGAGGCTCCGGCGGATCGACACCAAGTATTTCCCTGGTCGCCGATTTCGCCGAAGCCCCGTGCTTCTGACAACGGTCCCACGCCACAGATCTGCGACCTTCCGTGCCTCGGCACTCTCGATTCGTGCCACCAGCGCGTTTTCGGGCGCTCGGGCACAGGATCTCAGTAGGGTGCGGTGTGGGTGAGCTGATCGTGGAGCGTGGCGGGGACCTGGTTGCGGTTATCGCGCCGCATTCTCACTTCGGATCATCCGGCCGGGGTCAACGTGGACGGCCCCGGAATCGGTGCGCCGCTTCGCCAGCGCGTGCGGTGCATCGTGCTCGGCGGCCGGGTGGATCGGCCCCCTTCGATCCACCCGGCCTGAGCAGCAGTGGACCGTCACAGTGGAAATGGTCGTCTCGCTGCGGTCGCTGGCCGGCCCGCTGCCAATCAACACCGCCGACGAAGGCATGGGTCAAGCCGGTGCCACGATTCTTACCGATGCTCGACCTCCGAAGAACGCGCCGCTGGGCAGCGGCGAATGTACCGTAGGTGAAGGGTTCAATTCGCTTGCGAGAGAAGCATGTTCATGACTGATGCGGTGAACACTTCAGTTCTGATCGTCGGTGCCGGTGGGGCCGGTCTGTCGCTGTCGCTGCTGCTCGAGCAGCACGGCGTGTCCTCGATACTGGTCGAGCGGCGGGTTGATGTGTCCTGGTTCCCGAGAGCGCGCAATCTCAATTTCCGTACGCTGGAGATCTTTCGGGGTCTCGGGCTGGAGAAAGAGGTTCTGGCGGCGGGCACGCATGTGTCCCGCACCTTCCGTAAGGACAGTCTGGCCGCGTCCGGGCATCAGGACTTCCCGTCCATCGAGGACGCCCTGCGGATCACCGACCATCCCGAGGCGCTCAGTCCCGAGCCGATGTTCTGGTACTGCCCGCAGAGCGTGACCGAGCCGCTGCTGGGTGCGGCGGCCCGCGAACGCGGGTGCGATATCCGCTACGGGTTCGAACTCGAGTCGTTCACGCAGGATTCGGCGGGCGTGACCGCCACGGTGAGCGATCGCGCCACGGGAGCGCAGACGGTGCTGCGGGCCGACTACCTGGTGGCGGCCGACGGCGCGCACAGCCATGTGCGCGAGCAACTCGGCGTGCCTGTGGTGGGGGAGGGCGTGCTGGAGGAGTACTACATCTTCGTCTACTTCCGTGCCCCATGGGCCGACCTGGTTCGCGGCTACGAATCCGACGCCGTGCTCATCGACCGCCCGGGCGTTCGCGGGTTCTTCCTGATCACCGACCGCGATCGCGGCATGTTCCTGATCCAGCAGGATTTCGAGCAGAACTACACACCCGAACGCTGCCGCGAATTGATCCTGGACGGCATTGGCGTGCCGGACTTTCCGGTCGAGGTCGTCGAGATCGCGCACTGGCGTCCGGCCCAGCAAGTGGCCGAACGGTTCCGCGTCGGGCGGGTGTTCCTGGCCGGGGATGCGGCACACACCATGCCGCCGAAACTGGGCATGGGCGTGAACACCGCCATCGTGGGCATGCACAATCTGGCTTGGAAACTGGCAGCGGTCCTGCACGGGCAGGCGGGCGAGGCGCTCCTGGATACCTATGAGGCCGAGCGTCATCCGATCGCCGGTCTGATCGCCCGGCAGTCGCTGGTCGGCCCGGCCGCCACCTTGATCACCGGGGGCAAGGACGACGCCCTGCTCCCCGCCGAGGAGCGCGTGTCGATGTTCTCGTTGACCATCGGCAACCGCTATCGCTCCCGCGCCGTGCTGTCCGAACACCCTGCGCCGGAGGGCCTCGAACTCCTGAACGGACCCGAGGACCTCTCCGGTACCCCGGGCACCCGCATCCCGCACGGCGGCCTGGCGCGCAATGGCGAGTCCATCTCGCCCCTGGACCTCTTCGACGGCCGATTCGTGCTGCTGACCGGCCCGGAGGGCGCGCCGTGGACCACTGCCGCATCCGAGGCGGCGGCCGCCACGGGCGTGCACATGGCGGCCTACCGCCTCGGCCCCGACGCGGACCTACGCGATCCGGACGGAAAGTGGTGGGCGGCAACGGGTCTGCCCGCCGACGGAGTCCTCCTTGCCCGCCCCGACGGCATCGTCGCCTGGCGCACCAACGCCCCTCCCGCCGACCCCGCCTCGGCCCTGACCGCGACCCTCACCGCCATTCTGGCCCGCGACACCTGATACGTGGGCCTGCTCTGTCGAGTGGCAGGTGAAAGCGGTCCCGGCAATTGCGGGCGGCCCACGCCGCCGAGGGTCTGCACCCACATCATGATTTGCGAGTTTCGGGGTCGACTGGGCGCCCGCGACTGCTCAGGGTTCGGCAAGCGCCGAGTCCAGTTCGCGCTGGCGGGAATCCGAGACATTGTCGGGCCTGCAGATTGCCTGGTCGGTGTCAGCGCTCTGCGAACAGGCCACATCGGGCCCCGGCCCGGACAGCGCGCGGCCGGTGAGCCGGGCCGCGCAGGTGCCGGTTGCGGCACAGCCCAGCACGATCGACCACGCTACCGGCCCCAGTGGTACGCACCCGAAGAACCGGTTCACTCCTGGCGTCATGATGATCACGGCGAGGAGCACGGAGCTGCCTGCCACAGTCGCCCAGACCAAGCTGCTGTGCCGGCCGATCACCAGGGTCTGCCCGAGCTGCGTTCCGATAAGGGCGGCCAGTGCCATCGTTTCCGCGCGGCGGCGCCGGCCGGTGGCGCGACCGAGCAGCCAGGCCGCGCCGGCGCCGATGGTGGTGCAGGCGCCGCGCACGGCGACGGCTTGCAGGAAGTCGCTTCCGATACCGGGCGGTGGCCCGAGTGTTCTGTCGGTCGTTTCGGTGTCGTCGGCGGGCCGGGTGTCCGAGAGTGTGAGCGCCATTGCCGGACCGAGGTCGGTGAGCAGGTTCACCACCAGGAACTGCCGGGTGCCGATCGGGGCTCGGCCGGACAGCAGCGTGCCCAGGACGGTGAACGCCACCTCACCAGCGTTGCCGCCCACCAGTACGCCGATCGCGTCGCGGACTCGCTGCCACATGCCGCGGCCCTCGGCCAGTGCCTCCTGCAGCACGGTGAGGTCGAGGACCGAGCCGGTGTCGGTGAGGATCAGGTCCGCGGCCTCGCGTGCGGCGACCGACCCTCGAGCGGCCAGCCCGATACCGACATCGGCGGTGCGGATGGCGGCCGCATCGTTGCTGCCGTCGCCTGCCATCGCTACCGTGTGCCCGCGGCGCTGGAGTGCGGATACGATGCGCACTTTATGTTCAGGCGATACCCGCGCGAAAACTGTTGCCTGCTCGATGAGTTCGGCTTGGCCCTCCTCGTCCAGCAGGTCCAGATCGGCGCCGGTGACCACCGTGTCGGCGGGGATGGCGAGCTGTTCGGCGACCGCGCGCGCGGTGATCGGGTGATCACCGGTGATCATCCGCACGCTGATGTCGTTGCGGGCCAATTCGGCAAGCAGTTCCAGTGACTGCGGGCGCGGGCTGTCGGCAATGCCGAGGAAGCCGAGAAGGGTGAGTTGCTCGATCTCTTCGGTGAGGTCGTGCGGAGCGGAGGCGAAATCGCGCCGCGCCACCACCAGCACCCGCAGCCCCTGCGCGGCCAGCCGTCGCACCGCCTCCTCCGCGTCCGCGCAGCACTCGGGCGTGAACGGCCGAGTCTGCCGGCGGCCTTCGTCATCGGTGCGCAGGACCTGATCACAATGTGGCAGCAGCACTTCCGGGGCGCCTTTGACGGCGAGCCGGATTTGCTGACCGGTGTTGCCCACCGCCGCGGAGTACCCGCGGAAGCTCTCGAACGGCAACTCCTCGATGGGAGCCCAGGCATGGGGCTGTCCGTGGCCCAGACATGTGTGTGCCGCCTCGACGACAGCTCGGTCGGTGGCGTGTACCAGTGGGGCATCGTCGGGGTTGGGGCAGGCGTAGGCGGCGGCGCGCAGGAGCCCGCGCGACTGTGGCGTGCTCGCGAGATGGTCGCTGTCCCACGTCTGATCGAGATCGGCAACCGCGACGAGCCGCAATTGTCCCTCGGTGAGGGTGCCGGTCTTGTCGAAGCACATGGTGTCGACGCGGCCGAGTGCCTCGATGGTGCGGCTGGAACGGACCAGCACGCCGCGGCGGGACAGGCGGCGGGTGGCGGCGAGTTGGGCGACCGTCGCCACCAGCGGCAGTCCCTCGGGGACGGCGGCGACGGCGACGGCCAGCCCGTCGGCGAGGGCCAGGCGCAGTGGCAGCCCACGCAGGAAACTGGTGACGGTAACGGCGGTTCCGCCGCCGAGGGTGAACGGCAGCACGCGTTCGGTCAAGCTGTGCAGCTGTTCCTGCACACCGCCGCTGGGGGGCGGCCCGGCGGCGGCGAGGGCACGACCGGCCTCGGTTGCGGTTCCGACTGCCACCACTACCGCGGTCGCCTCGCCGCTGACCACGACGCTGCCCTCGAACACCATGCCGGTGCGTTCTGCCAGCAGGGCGCCGGGTGTGGCGGGGGTCTGCTTTTCCACGGTCACGGTCTCGCCGGTGAGGCCGGACTCGTCCACTTCCAGCCCATCGGTCTCCAGCAGCCGCGCATCCGCAGGGACTACTTCGCCGGTGGCCAGAGCGATCACATCACCAGCCAGCAGACCGTCTGCCGGAGTCTCGATTTCGCCGCCTTCGGTGAGCCGCCGAGCGGTCAAGCGCTCGCCGAGCAGGAGTTTGTCCAGCGACAGCCGGGCGCGGCGGCGCTGCAGGGCCGACACTGTGGCATTGAGCCCCAGCACCGTGCCGACGAGCACGGCGTCGGTAGGCGAGCCGAGCAGCGCGGAGGCGACCGCGCCGACACCCAGCAGTGGAGTCATCGGATCGGCTAGCTCGCGGCGCACATCTGCGACCAGGCCGGCGAGACTCGTTGCGGGCGTGGCCAATCGCTGCGATATACGGCTGGCGACGGTGGTGACGTGCGAGCGCGGCGACGGCGCCGCCCGGCGCGGGGCGGGTAGTCGGGCCAGCACCTCGTCCGGTTCCAGTGCATGCCACGGCACCAGCCGCACATCGGCCGGCCCGGTCGCGCGGGCGGCCCGGCGCCCGCAGTTCAGGCCCGTTGTCAACCCCATCAGAGTGGCCGCCGTGACCGGGCTGGTGGCCGGCGCCGCGCGAGACCCAGCGGGACCGGACGCGAGCAACAGACCGCTGAGCGTGGCCGCCGACAGCGTCAGGACCCGGCCGCGCTCACTGACATTGCGTGCCTGGCCGGTAGCGGCGATGATCTGCCGTGCCGAACTCAGATCCGGGCACACCACATCTGCCTGCCAGGGGACCCGTGCCGAAGCGCCGGGAGTTCGGGAGGCGATACCGATGCCCAGATCGGCGGCACCCAGGGCGCGATGTGCCTCGCCGCTGACCACCGCCACCACATGCCCCTGCCGCTGCAGTCGCCGTACCAGCCCGGACACCGACCCGCCGGCGAGCACGAATTCATCGGCACTGCGCCGCAATTCGCCGGTGCCCTCGTCACCGATGAGTACCACCCGCAGGCCCGCCTGCCGGGCTGTGGCCAGCAGTCCGGTAGCACCCGGATGTGGCTCGTTCCCGATCAGCACCCGCCCGACCACATGTCCGTGCTCATGCAGCAGGTGCCAGCCCGGGCCCACCGGATCGCCTCCTGGGTCGGGAGGATCCGTGTCGATGCCGAGTCGCGGGTCGGCGTCGATATCGATGGCCAGATGCAGATTCTCACGCCGATGCTCAGATGGTGGTGGGATGGGCAGTTCCTCACCATTGCACCAGAGCAGCCGCTGGGCGGCGCTCCACACGTGTTCGACCGGCCAGCTGTCGTCGTGGGATTCGGCGTCGAGCACCATGGCCCCTTGACCGCGCACTGCGTCCCGGTCGACGACCACCGCGGAAACCCGGTCCAGGCGGCGCCACATGAACGGATCGAGGGTCAGTACGCCGCGCGCCGCCATGAGCGTCGACAGCGCACCGGCGAAGGTCTCGCGACCGGCCCGCGCCGCCTTCGGCACGCCCGCCGCCACGGCGTCGGCGGCATCGGCGACCGTGCGGCCGCCGGCCAGCGTTGCCGCCGACGCCAGCGCCGCAGCCGTGCTGACCTGTTCGGTGCAACGCTCGATCGGTCCATGCGGCAGCGGTACCGGCCGCGGCTCGGGCGGATCGTATACGTCGACGCCCGGCAGGTCCGGGTCGGCGATCAGCTGTTCCCAGCGCCGCCACTGCGCGAAGCGAGCGGCGGCCTCGACCAGCCGCACCGCCCGCTGCATCGCATCGGCGCACAGGCCGGTCACTTCCGAGTCCATGGCCTGGCCCAGGGCATTTCCGATCGCGATCACGGTATCGGCGCGGTGGCGGCCGAGCTGGGCTTCCAAGGCGCCGCGCAACCGCGGCTGTCCGTCCACCAGAGCCACCGCCCCCCGGACTACATGGGCCGGCGGTGGTGCCGGGAGCAACCGCCCCGTGACTGCCACACCGATCCCGATGAGATCGCCGGTCAGCTGCAGCGCCGAGGTCAATACCGGCTCCCGATCGGAGGGGTGCTCGACCCCGCGGCTCCACGGCTCCGCACTGGTTCCGGCGAGATCCTCGACGCGTTCCAGGATCGTCTCCAGCTGTGCGGGAGACAGGCGTTGCGGGTCCGCGGCCACCACGACCCGCCCGGTGGCGGCATTGACCTGGAACCAGCACACCTCCGGTTCCTGCTCGAGGTGTTTGCGCGCCAACTCGGCTACCCGAGCGCTCTGTGCCGACTGCAAGCCACGAACCTCGGCGTGAATCCGGTTGGCATGCACCGTGAGCCGCCGCTGCGTTCGCATGCGCCGCGGGTCCACCAGTGCGCTCAGTTCCCGGCCGATGCCCTCGGTGAGTTCGGCGACTGTTCGGGCGACTGCTGGGTCCCCCAGCCGTGACGCTACCGCGACTGGCTGCCGGAGCAATCCCAGCGTGGCTCCGGCGGCCGCGAGGGGCAGCCGGACCGGCGCAGTGGCCAGACCGCGCAGGGACACCACTACTTTGCGGCGGTTCGCGACGGTCGCGAACCCGCGGTGGACTGCTTTGGCCGAGTACTCTTGCGCGGCTGCGGCTGCGGCCGTTCGGACGTGTCTTGATGCCCGGTCTCGGTCCTGCCGCGCCGCAACAGATGCACCGCACCCGCGACGCCGCCCACCGCCACGGCCACCGGCCAATCGACCAGGCCCGTTAGACCGGCTGCAACGACGCCCAGCACAGTGGCGGCAGGAATGTCCATCCCACTGCGAGCGCCGGATACGGCGCCCTCGACCATGCCGCGCGCAGCGCCGGTCGCCGCGCCGACGATGGCTCCACCGGCCGCCTCGACCGCATGGACAGTCGCTGATGCCGCAACCTCGAGCGTTTTTACAGTGCCCGATGCAACGCTCATCATCACACCCCAGTCGTCGTAGGTAGCGCTAAGAACTTCCTGCGTAAACCAGTGCTTTGCCAGGGTACTCCGAGATGCCCGAATCGGGGCCCTGTATGACCGAGATAAAAAGCGGCGCGGTCAAGTTGCCTGCGGGGGAGAGAGGCGGAAAAGAGCAGCTCCAAGCCGTTTTGATGCCGGTTCGCCTGTTACGGCGATGGCACTTCCGTTACCCGGGCCACTGAAATTGCCAACAAATCGCTAACGCAAATTGGATCTACACCTCTTCGAGGGCTTCGCCGATCTGGTGGGCAATACGATTGTGCTGATCCTGTATCAGCCAATGACCCGTTGCGAGGATCAGTGCGACAGGCCATTCGATGATCTCCGCTGCGGCCAGCACGCCGAGTGCGCCGTAGTACGCCAACTGCTCGGGCCGGGGGATGCGAACCCGACCGATCACCGGCAGATCTACTGCGAAACCCTGTGCGGCCAGCACACGGTCGACGGCGTTCCGGTGGCCGGCTGGTGATCTTTCGGCCATTTGTTGCCTCCCGGTCATGGTGTGTTCGAATGTTCGACGCCTGGGATCCGCAGGGTGTCGAGTGTGATGAGTACTGGTGTGGGCGGCGGGTCGGATCCATTGGCGGGGGCCCTGACGGAGGTGCTCGCAGTGCCGTTGCGTGAGCTGTATGCAGTCCTGCTGCGCCTGGGTTTCATCGAGATCGTCGACTGATCACCCGCTCGCAACCGCCGGTGGCGAATGGCCGAGGGGCGACGGCGGTAGCGGCAGCGACTGTGGATAGCGTCCGGCAGCAGCCGGATCCGCATCCTGGCCCTGTCTCACGGCAGCGGTGAACGTCTGGTCTGCGCGCGTCGCGTGCTCTTGGGAGCGGGGATCACGCGATCGTCGCCTCGTAGCGCCGATCGATCACTTTCCAGCTGTGGTTCTCGGTCGCCGACCCGACCGCTGACGCCGGGTGTCGGCAGTCTGCCCGATCGCTGCCCGAGCCGCTGAACCAGCAGAGCATGCCACCGGCGCCAGCACCAATTCGGACACGAACGAGCTGACCAGAGTTTACTCCCCGAGCAAGTCGTCTCGCCGATATCTGCCGATGCTCGAATACTTCGCCGCAAATCCGGTGCGGGGGAACCTTACCCAGCTATGTCAGGACATCGTTCGTCGTGGCGGAGCTAGCCTTGTGGATGGGTCCGGGACGGGCTTGTCCGAAGGACCGGCATGCGGATTGGAGCCGGTCGCGCTGCTGTCAGGAGTCCGGAACCTGGTGCGGTGCAGGATGTCCGCTGCTGCCTGTGGAAATGGTCGTAATCGACAGTGGCGTTGGCGACGTCTCTGATCCCGGTCGAACGGTTCGGTCGGACCGACCACGAAATGAGGAGATCCGATGTCGGAACTGTCTGGAGTCTCGGCGTTGGTGACCGGCGGCACCAGCGGAATCGGGCGCGCGACCGCGCTGACGTTGGCGCGGCGCGGTGCGCGGGTGGCGCTGTCGGGGCGCGACGAGCAGCGCGGCAAACAGGTGGTCGCCGAGATCGAGGCGTCCGGTGGCGCCGCAGTGTTCATCCCGGCGGATCTGCGGGACAAGGCATCCGCGCAGGCGCTGGCCCGGGACGCGGTCACCCAGCTCGGCAAGGTCGATGTCTTGGTCAACAACGCGGGCATCTACCCGTTCGGCCCGACGGAACAGACGACAGAAGCCGATTTCGACGCGGTGTACGCCGTCAACGTCAAGGCACCGTATTTCCTGGTGGCCGAACTCGCCCCCCAGATGGCCGAGCGAGGCCACGGCGCGATCGTCAACGTCACCACCATGGCCGCCGAATTCGGTGCCCCCGGAATGAGCCTGTATGGGTCCAGCAAGGCCGCGGTGGCGTTGCTGACCAAGGCGTGGACTGCCGAGTACGGGCCTCGCGGGGTGCGGGTCAACGCGGTCAGCCCCGGACCCATCCGCACCGAGGGCACCGCGGCATTCGAGGGCCTCGACGAGCTGGCGGCGAGTACGCCCGCGGGACGGCCGGGAACACCGGAGGAGATCGCCGAGGCCATCGCTTTCCTGGCCGGCAGTCGAGCGGACTTCGTCTACGGCGCGATACTGCCGGTCGACGGCGGGCGCATCGCGATCTAGCTCCTGCGAGCCGCTGGCACCCGGACTCATGTGCCCGGTGGTGTGTCGGCGCCACCGGTTGCCGCGCGGTGATACGGCGCTCTTACACACACCGAGACGATGTCGATGTCGGACGCTGCAACGAGAGCCAGGGGATCGTCGTAGGCCGGCGTCGGCGCTGGCACGGCTGGTGGTCGCCACCGCCGCCAGCGGTTGGGTTTCTCGTGCCGCCGTCTTGCGATGACGGTGGTTCCAACGCGAGGTGCCCTGCACTTTCCCGACCTGGCATCACGTCACCCCGCATGCTCCGACAGCTCAGGCGAACATCGTGAAGAGGGTGTTGAGGCCTTCGGCCAGGAGCGGGTGGGTGAAGATCGCGTCGGCCATGGCGGTGTCGGTGAGCTTGCCCAGCATGGCGACCTGGATCATGGTCATGATCTCGCCGCCTTCACTGCCGAGGACTGCGCAGCCCAGGATCTGCCCGTTGTCGGCGTCGATGACGGCCTTCATGAAGCCGCGCGTCTCCCCGGTCTCGATGGCCCGGATGACGGCGCTCATCGGGAGCTTCGCTACCCGGATCGTGTGTCCGTGCGCTCTGGCCTCGCGCTCGGTCATGCCGACGCGGCCGAGCTGCGGGTCGATGAACACCGTGTATGGGACGATCCGGTCCCGCGTGCTCGCCTTCTCGTGCCTGATGAGGTTGGCGTGCAGAATGCGGTAATCGTCGTAGGAAGCGTGGGTGAAGGCCGGGCCGGCCGTGACGTCTCCCATCGCGTAGACGCCGGGCACAGTGGTGCTCAGGTACTCATCGACCTCGACGAAGCCGTGGTCGTCGAGACGGACGCCGGCCACCTCGGGGGTCAGCGCCTCCGTATTCGGGGTGCGGCCGATGGCCGAGAGCAGGTGTGAGCCTTCGAGCTGTCGCTCACCGTCGCCCGTGCGAACGCTCAGCCGCACGCGACCGCCGTCGGTCGGCTCGACCCGGACCGGCGTCGACGAGGTCGAGACCGTGATCCCGTCATCGCGCAAGATAGCGGCGACCTCGTCGGAGACATCCTCGTCCTCGCGCGTCAGCAGGTGCGCGGCGCGTTGGATGATGGTGACCTCGCTGCCGAACCGGCGGAACATCTGCCCGAACTCGAGCCCGATGTAGCCGCCGCCGAGGATGATCAGGTGCTCCGGGAGCTCGTCCAATTCCATGATCGATGTCGAATCGAGCACGGGGACCTCGTCCGCGCCGGTGATCGCCGGCGGCTTGGGTCGGGCGCCCGTGTCGATGACGACCACCGGTGCGCTGATCTGCCGCGTCCCGCCGTCGGTCGAGGCGACCTCGACCGACTTCGGCCCGGTGAAATGAGCCTCGCCTTCGATCAGGTCGAGCCCGTCCTGCGGCAGGCGGCTCGCGTAGTTCTGTCGCGCTCCGGCGACCATGGCCCGCTTGCGCTCGCGCACCGCGGCCAGGTCCACCGATACCGGACCGATGCGCACGCCGTACTCCGCGCCGCGGCGCGCCTGGTGGGCGAGGCGGGCGCTGGCGACCATCGTCTTGGTCGGCGTGCACCCGGCGTTCACGCAGACACCGCCGAGTTGGCCACGCTCGACCAGCGCCACCCTGTGGCCCGCCTTCGCCAGTTCGATGGGAAGGAACCGACCGCCCTGGCTGGTTCCGATCACGATAGCGTCGTAGTGCTCATCGGCCACTGTGTCTTCTCCCCTCGCTGTCTGCCGCATCCCCTCACCGGCCGAGCCGTTCTATTCGTCGTGGCGGTGCAATCGCATCATCGGCTGACCCCAGGCCAGGTCGCCTGTCGCCACAGGAGTCCGTCCCCTCGCCCTTGTTGCGCCGGGCGGGCCGGTCGCGGCGGCAAGGAAACCACCGACACGGCACGCACGCGCCACCGGCCGCGCGAATCGGTCAGCCGAGCTGGGGAACCACGCCGTGGACGCTGTCGATAAAGACGGCGAAATCCGCCATGAACCGGGTGAGGAACCGCTTCGTCGAATCGTCGAGGACCTCGCCGTCCGGGGTGAAGACGTCCGGGTGGAACTGGATGTAAGCCTCCGGGGAAGTCATCTGCGGGGAATTGCAGTAGCCCAGGACACTGCGCAGACTGAGCTGAGCGATCGCGGTGCCGATCTTGCCCGGTGAGGCGCCGATGACGGCGGACGGCTTGAGGGTGAACGAGTTGTCGCCCCACGGGCGGCTGGCCCAGTCGATGGCGTTCTTCAGCGCACCCGGGATCGAGCGATTGTATTCCGGCGTCACGAACAGCAGGGCGTCGACGGCGGTGATGGCCGCCTTGAGCGCGCGGCCCTCGGGCGGGTAGTCGGCGTCGTAGTCGTGGTTGTACAGCGGGAGATCCTTGATCGGAATCTCGGTGAACGTCAACCGTGGTGGCGCCAGCCGGATCAAGGCCTTGGACAGGGTCCGGTTGATGGATTCCTTGGACAGACTGCCGATGATGTAGCCGACCGTGTAGGTACTCACGCGTTGCCTCCTGACCAGAAATTTCCGATGCTGTACGGAGCGCGCCTGGCGTCGTCGACGTTCGGCGGTTTCGACGGGAGTGCACGGGAAACGTAGCACTTCACAGCGGTCGCGTCGCCCGGTAGCGGACGCCGCCGGTCGGCAGCGGTGTCGCGGCAGTGGATCGACCGGCCCCGTGGCTGAACCATTTGATGAGGTAGGCGCGGCCCAGCCTGACCGACACGACGACGAGTGTCCCCTTCACGGGCGGCACTGCCCCGCGTGGGCGCGCGCGAAAAACCGCCGACGGATTGGAAGGACTCTTTCGATCGGCAGTTCTTGTCGAAGTCCCTTTGGCGTGAGGCTGATCAGGATCGGGGGTTCGTCGCCTCCGATGCCGGCCTACTCCCGAGCCGAGTCCTTGGGTGGCGACGGGCAGTGCACGTGCCCGATTCGTTTCCGGAGGAGGTCGTAGCGGCCCTTGCTGATTTGAATTCCGTTGCGTTGGCGGCGTAGTCGTTGCATGGACTGCTTGGTGAGCGGTCGGCCGCTGGGGGTGGTGGTGCTTGCGGCGTCGAAATGGGCGATGCGAGTTCGAGGTCGTTTCCACCATGTGGGGCAACATGATTGATCTGGGCCGGCAGGTCGCTCGGGATGGCCCGTCGGTTCGAAGGTTGGTTCATCGAGTCGTTTCTACGGCCACAGTTTCAGCCAGCAGCGCAGATCCATGCTGCGGGTGACTGTCCCGGGCATGGCCCCGTAGACGATCGGGATGTAATCAGTGAAGGTCGGTACTTGCCGCGATGTGGTTGCGGCATTGTGTAATTCGTCGAGGGTGACGGCGAGGCGGTCGAGGTTGCGTCCAATAGCGTGGTGTAGCAGCAGCGTTCGGCTGCTGTGTTCGTCATGCGTCACTGCTGTCGGTCTGCGGTCACGAGTAGGCGGTCGCCGGGTGCGATCCCGGCGACGCGCAGATCGGGTGCGGGATCCGTAGATGGCACTCTGCGAGCACATGGAGCCGTCCGGAGGCGTTGCGGTCCACCAGGATCGAACCTCCGAGTGCTCGATACGTCAGCTTCCCATCCCCGGTCGCGTCGATCAGCGGCCTTGCCGCGATCCGGGGTTCATGCCGTCACTGTCCGGCCCAACTCAACGTGGGATCTGAGGCCTGCCTTCACCGGTTGATAGGTGGGAACAGTGGTGATCTGCGGTCGGTATGGCCCACGGATGAAAGTCGGCGGGGTGCCGGTGGCAGCCCTCCAAGGTGGCGGTCGCCAACTCGGTGATGACATCGCTGACATCTCGATGCTTGCGGAAGGCTTCGAGCTGGCGTCGGGCGCCGTTGCCGCGGGTGAGAACGGCCTTGATGGCACCGGTGACGAATTCGTGGTCACCCAATTCCTCGAGTGCGGGCCCGATGTGATCGACGAGTTCGGTGAGCAGCACGCGAACTGGGATGACACGGCCGTCCGCCGGGTGGACACCGTCGCCGTCGATACCGGTGCGGGCTGCCTTCCAGTACGCAGCGCGCAGCATCTCATCCTGGATCGGGGGCGCGATGATCCCTTGCTCCAACGACATTCGTGCGGTCATTACCGTGGCCCGCACCAGCGTGGCGAGCAGCGCAGTCTCCTCGACCGTGGCGGGGATATCGCTGACCCGGATCTCCACGGTGGGATACCTCGAGGAAGGGCGGACGTCCCAATACACCATTGTTTCGTCGAGAATGTTGCCGCTCGACAACAGCATGGCGACCATGGCGTCGTAATCGTCCGTCGACGCGAAATAGGGGGGAGGTCCCGCGCTGGGCCAGCGTTGCCACAGGATGTTTCGCCAGCTGGCGAACCCGCTGTCGGTATTACGGTAGATCGCGGAATTCGCCGTCAATGCCAGGAACAGCGGCAGCCAGGGGCGCAGGTGGTTGCTGACCTGCAGGGCGGTTTCCCGATCCGGAATCGCGACGTGAACATGGCAGCCGTTGAGTCCCTGTTCGTGGGCGAGCAGGCCGAAATTCTCCTCGATGCGCCGGTAGCGGGGTGTATCGGTGACAGGGAAATGGTGTGGCACGGTCGGCGGAATCGCCACCGCGAGCAGGCGAGCGTCGTTCTGCTCGGCGCAGGATGCCACACCGAGACGCAACTCGCGCAATTCCTGAATCAACTCGGCAGTGCTGGAGTGCACTCGGGTATTCGTCTCCACCTGGCAGCGGGTGAGTTCCAGCTTCAGGTTGATCCCGCTCTCGGCGGCAGTTCGCGCCACCTCGGCATTGTTCGAGGCGGGCCCACCTGTCCCCGGGTCCGCAAGCAGGAATTCTTCCTCAACACCGACGGTCGACGAGGCCGCGTCCATTGCCATGAGGTTACTCGCGGACCCGGTGCGGGAAGTCCGCGGGCGGATATTGACGGAGGGGACGTGAATGCCGACCTTCCGACCCGGTTAGGAGTGTGGACCCCGCGCGCGACACCGGTGGCGCTGATTGCGGGGCACACCCCTTCGTTTTCCATGCGGGTCGGGATCGGGAATTCGAGCTCGAACCACCGAGTCGGGTTTTCGGGGTCAGTATGCGGAGTTGACGTTGTCCATTGATCCGTAGCGGGCGGCGGCGTAGTTGCAGGCGGCGGTGATGTTGGCTAC
>NZ_JBEYYI010000059.1:0-17006 GCF_040645495.1 Nocardia sp. NPDC046763
GGCAGCCGAATATTGGGAGCATCCCACCGGGCACCTGGATCAAATCCTGGCCGGGACCTGACCCTGACAGCAAGTGTCTAACTAGCCGAGTTGAGTGCAATCACCGGGGGCAGGCTGGCCTCGATATCGCGTCAGGATATCGGCAGGGTTCGGTCGGGATTCGGATGCATGGCCGGGATGCGGTCCTGGCACCGGAAGATCAATGGGCAGTGCGCGTTACGGCCACCAGACGCCATGATCGCCAGAGAGACACCGGCAGTGCGGGACGTTCGACCGTCCCTATCGAGCTCGGGCGGCTGATCTTCAGCCCGAGCGGGCCGAACATTCCTATGTGCTTGCTCCCAGCACGGTGGCCGCGATTCCGGTGATCACCGGGATGGCGTCGAACAGGTCGCCGTCGGGTCCGACCATGGTGTCGAACGTCTCGAAGCTGGTGAGGGCCAGCAGAATACGCACCCGTCGACCGGCGTCTTCCTCCGGTGGGTTCCCCTCGGCGTCGGCGAAGGGAGCTGCCAATACCGCCAAGCCTTCGCGGCGCCGCTCGTCGCGGGCGCTGATGACCGCGTGGACGTCGGCGTCGAGTGCGGCCAACGCGCGCAACCGCCGCATGGCGGGGCGGTCGGCCTGCCAGAAGCGCGCGAAGCAGGCGATGAATTCGGCGAGCGCCGCGAGTGGTTCGGGGTTGGTGAAGGCTTTGACGAGTTCGGACAGGCCGCCGGCCACGCCGAGATCGTCGCAGACCGCTTCCAGCAGGCCGGTTTTCGACCCGAACTGGTAGTAGACCGTGGCACGGGCCACGTCCGCGCGCTTGGCCACCGCATCCAGCGTGAATCCGGTGTAGCTATCGGCCTCACCCAGTACAGCCCTGGCGGCGTCGAGAACCTGCCGGCGACTCTGCTCGATCTGCGCGGTGCGCTTCCCCAGGTTGTATTGGCGTGGGCTCATGGCCTTGACAGTACCTTGCCAACCTGATTTATTCATACAGACAGTCTAACCAAATTCAATCCAAGGCACCCGCAATGGCGAAAAGGACAGTGGCGTGACTATTCCGGACGTTGTAGTGATGGCCGACCACCCGGATCTGGCGGGCAAAACCGCCGTAGTGACCGGCGGCTCCCGTGGAATCGGCGCGGCCACCGCCATCGCGTTGGCCCGCAACGGTGTTGCGGTGACCGTGGTGGGCCGCGACCACGCCGCGCTCGACGGCGTCGCGACCGCGATCACTGCCGCAGGCGGACGGGCCTTGACGGCCGTCGCCGATTGCACCTCGAAATCCGACCTGGACCGGGTACACGCCCTGGTCCTGGACCAATTCGGTGAGGTCGACATCTTGATCGCCTTCGCCGGCGGCTATGGCCAACCGGTGCCGTCGATCGACGAGACCGCCGAACACTGGCGTCACGTGGTGGATTCCGATCTCACGGCTACCTTCCTGACCATCTCGGCGTTCCTGCCGGACCTGATCGCTCGCCGCGGCGCCGTCGTCACCATGGCGTCATCGTCGGGCCGGCAGGCCACCCCGGCTTCGGCCGCCTACGCGGCAGCCAAGGCGGGAGTGGTGTCGATGAGTCGTCATCTGGCCAAAGAGCTTGCACCCCAAGGGGTTCGCGTCAACTGCGTGTCGCCCGCCACGATCGAGCACGAGCGGATGCGGCGCTTCATGTCCGACGAACAACGGCAGCACCTGCAGCGGGGCTTCCCGCTGGGACGGCTGGGTACTCCCGACGACGTCGCCTCCGCGGCGCTGTTCCTCGCCTCCGCCGCGTCGTCGTGGATCACCGGCGTCACGCTCGACATCGCGGGCGGCTCGGTCATGCCGTGAGTGCTCGCCCCTTGTCTGAATATGCAGTACGCCCAAGACCTTTCAACGAGGAGGACTGAAGATGACCATGAACGACCACAGACCGACCACGACAATCGACTTCTTCGGGATGTATCTGGCCCACGACGCCTGTATGCGCGACCTGATACGCCTCACGGCCGCCGTTGCCGAGGGGCGCCTCACCGAGCCGTCCGTGCGGATCGGATGGGAGACGTTCCGACGCCAGCTCGACCGGCATCACAGCACCGAGGATGCCGCCCTGTGGCCACTGGTGCGCGCCGCGGTCACGGATCCGGCAGACCTGGCGATCCTCGACGATATGGAGGCCGAACACGAGGGCATCGAGGAATTGCTGGCCAGGGTGGAATCCGGAATGGCTGCCGCCAGCGGCGGCCCGCGGTTGCGGTCCGACGTGGATGCGCTGGCCGCGGCGCTCGATACGCACTTCACCCACGAGGAACAGCTGGCGCTGCCGCTCATCGACCGCACCGTCGGCGGGCCCGGATGGGCCGCATTCGGCGCGGAGATGCGCAAACGCAACGGACTTCGCGCCGTGACCGAGTACCTGCCGTGGGCACTCGACGACGCGCCCGCCGACGCACAGGCCAAGATGCTCGATTTCCTGCCCTCCCCGATTCGCACCCTCTACCACTACGTGCTGAAACCCCGCTACGCCCGTCCACGCCGAGGCTGGCAGCAAGCGGGCGATGTTGGGGAACAAGGCAAATGACACAGGCTCCAACGGCATCAACCGAGTTCGACCCGGCCCTACGCAAACTCGTGATCGTGGTGGTCCTCGGCGCGATCATGACGATCCTGGACACCACAATCACCAACGTCGCCGTGAACACCCTCGGCGCACAGTTCCACACATCGCTGTCGGCGATCCAATGGGTACTGACCGGATACACCCTCGCGCTGTCGGCAAGCATCCCACTGTCAGGATGGGCGATCATCCGGTTCGGCCCGAAAACGATGTGGATCGCCTCGCTACTACTGTTCATCACCGGATCAGTACTGTGCGGAATCGCCTGGAACATCACCACACTCATCATGTTCCGACTGCTACAAGGCTTCGGCGCCGGCATGATCCTGCCGATCGGGCAGACCATGCTCGCCCACGCCGCCGGACCCACCCGGATGGGACGCGTCATGAGCGCGGTCGCCGTACCCGCAATGCTCGCCCCCGTACTCGGCCCCACAATCGGCGGCCTGATCCTCGGCCACCTGTCATGGCGGTGGATGTTCTACATCAACGTTCCTCTGTGCGCGATCGCCGTCATCGCCGCGATCCAGCTACTGCCCACCGACCAGGTCCGCGACCACAACGCCAAGCTCGACATCCTCGGATTAACGCTACTGTCACCCGGATTGGGCGCGCTGGTATACAGCACCGCACAGGCAGGCAGCGGAACAAACCTGACCGATAGTCGTGTCGTCGCCGCCACCCTGACCGGAGTCGCGCTGATCGCCTGCTACGTCCTGCACGCGCTCCACAAAGGCGACGCGGCCCTGGTCGACGTCCGGTTACTGCGGGACAAGAACTTCGCCGCGGTCAACGCGATGGTATTCGTCTACATCGGCACCCTGTCCGGCCTGACCGCACTACTGCCGCTTTATTTCCAAACCGTCGACGCCGACGGCCCGCTGCGTTCGGGAGCGATGGTCGCACCGCTCGGACTGGGCGCGATCGTGACGACGCTGATCACCGGCAAACTGACCGACAAACACTCCCCGAGACTGCTGATCCTGACCGGACTGCCCGTGGTTTTGCTCGGCATCCTCGGCCTCACCCACCTCGCGCCTGGCACCAGCGACATCCTGGTCGTGACGGCAGTGTTCGTGATCGGCCTGGGGCACGGCATGATCATGCCCGCCGCGATGGGCGCCAGCTACCAGACCTTGCGACACTCCCAAATCCCCTCGGCCACAACCGCTACCAATGTCGGCATTCGCGCGGGCAGCTCGTTCGGTGTCGCGGCGCTGCTGGTGCTGATTCAACGCAACATCGCAGATCGGGTCCCCGATGTCCACGCGTTCACCAGAACGGTCCGAACCGATGAAGTTGCCCGGGAATTGACCCACGCATTCACCCAAACATACTGGTGGACACTCGCGATCGGCGCGGTCGCGGTCGTCCCCGCGCTGATACTGCCGCGGCGACGCCGTCCAGCCTGAAGTGCGCCCCCGGTAATCGCCGCCATCGTCAAGGCGTGATGTTGGTCCGTGACCTCGTGAAGTCGCAGTTTCGCCGTAAGCCGGGACGGCTGTGCAGGACGGGGCCTCTCGAGCAGCCCCCTTTCGGGCGAGTCAAGGGCGCTCCTTCGTCGCGCCGCTACGCGATGCCTTCGGCACCCTTGACTTACCCTCCCTCCGCTGAGAGCAGCCGGTATGAGGAAAACGCAGAAGGCCCCTCCACTCGATGGAGGGGCTTCTGCGTTGCGGCCGTTGGGGTTACAGGCCGAGGGCCTTCAGGATGCCGCCTACGACCGGGAGGGAGTCGGCGCTGCCGGTGCTGGCGCCGCCGCCGGTGGTGGCCGGGGTGGTGACCTCGACCGCGGTTTGGCCCGCGAATTCGGTTCCGTTGGTGGAGCCGCCGGGGGTGATGTAGTAGGCGGTGATGGTGTGGGTGCCGATGGTGGTGGGGGTGAATTGCACCGAGGCGGTGCCGTTGGCGACGGTGGTCTGACCGAGCTGGGTGAGGCCGTCCTTGAAGAAGACGGTGCTGCCCGCGGGGATTTGGGCGGTGGAGACGCTCAGGGTGTAGGGGGTGTTCGGGTGGAAGACGCGGCTGGACACGGTGATTCCGTTGCTGGTGATGCTGCCGCCGGTCGCCTCGGTCACGGCCGGGGCGGTGGTTTTGGGCAGCTGATCGACGTGTACGAGCGGACCGCCATTGGAGATCCCCTGGCCGCTCGCCGAGCGCTCGACGATATTGATGTGGTGGTCGCCGACGACCGTCGGGTACCAGGTCACCGACGCCGAATTGCCGTTCGACTGCACCGGGCCGCCGCCGATCAGAGTGTCCAAGGTGACCGTCTGGCCGTCGCTGGCGTACTGGGTGTCGTAGAAGTAGACCTGCGCGGTCGAATCGTCGGCGGAACCGCCGAGCTGCACGGACAGCGTGTACACCGACGGGTCGCCGCCGACGCCCGGCGTCGCGCTCTGACCGATGATGCTCGCGGAGGCGTTCGGCGCGGTGATCGCCGAGGCCGCCAAAACCGCTGTGAATCCGGCCATTCCGAGCCCCGCCACACGGATTCGAGTGTTCTTCACTTGGTACCCCTTCAGTCGTTGGCGTCGCTTCGATCGACGCCAGCGGTGAAGTTATCGCAACCCACCGACAATCTGGAGAACGCGAATTTCAGATTGAATCGGTCGGTGAATCCGTCTATTTCCAGGCCGTCAGCGTGGAGAGGTTGAGGTCGGTGCCGGGGGAAAGTCGTTGTGGCCGAACATAATTCCGGACCGCCGCCCGAAATCGGCGCGGACACCGGCCAACTCACCGAGAAGGGTCATCTGCCCCCATCGTCCGGAGACCGGGCCGAGCCGTGTATTGCGGGGGATCGTGCCGATAAGGCGCACAGGCTCGGCGCCGCCGGACTCCCCGTTCTCCCCCGCCCAGCGCGCCCTCCCCGGACCCCTCCGCTTTCAACATATATCGCTTGCGGCAAGACCTAGGGGGCCACACAATAGGCGCTCGATGCCAGGAACTGCGGAAATGCCGAATCAGCGAGACACGTGCACACGCCGCCGCGCTGACGACGGGACGCACGGCGACTGGGCGAGAATTGGGCGAATGGGTGGTTCATGTTCGATGTGATCATTGCGGGGTGCGGGCCGACCGGTGCGATGCTGGCCGCCGAACTGCGGCTGCACGATGTGCGGGTACTCGTTCTGGAGAAGGAACCCGAGCCCGCATCGTTCGTGCGCATAGTCGGTCTGCATATTCGCAGTATCGAGCTGATGGCGATGCGTGGACTGCTGGATCGCATTCTCGAACGCGGAAGACCGCGTCCGGTCGGCGGTATCTTCGCCGCCATCACCAAACCCGCTCCCGAGGGCCTGGATTCCGCGCACGCCTATCTGCTGGGCATCCCGCAGCCGGTCGTCGATCATCTGCTCGAAGAATATGCGATCGAACTGGGTGCGCAGGTCCGAAGCGGTTGCGCGGTGGCCGGTTTCGAGCAGGACGACGAGGGTGTGACCGTCGAGCTGGCCGACGGGGAGCGGCTGCGGTCGCGTTACCTCGTCGGCTGTGACGGCGCGCGCAGTACGGTGCGCAAACTGCTCGGCGTCGGCTTCCCCGGCGAGCCCGCACGGACCGAGACGCTGATGGGCGAGATGGAAGTGGGTGTGCCGCAGGAGGAGATCGCCGTCAAGGTCACCGAAATCCGCGAGACCAACAAGGTATTCAGTCTCGGGCCCTTCGGTGAAGGCGTCTATCGCGTCGTCGTCCCCACCAAGGGAGTCAGCGAGAATCGCACGGAACCACCCACCCTCGAGGACTTCGAACAAGGGTTGCGCGACATCGCCGGAACCGATTTCGGCGTGCACTCCCCGCGCTGGTTGTCCCGCTTCGGGGATGCCACCCGACTGGCCGAGCGCTATCGGGTCGGGCGGGTGCTGCTGGCCGGCGATGCGGCGCACATCCATCCGCCCACCGGCGGTCAGGGCCTCAACCTGGGCGTTCAGGACGCTTTCAACCTCGGCTGGAAACTGGCCGCACAGATCCGCGGCTGGGCACCGGAAACATTGCTGGACACCTATCAGACCGAACGTCATCCGGTCGCCGAAGACGTACTGGACAACACCCGCGCCCAGATGGAACTGCTGTCCACCGAGCCGGGCCCGCAGGCCGTGCGCAGGCTGCTCACCGAACTGATGGACTTCGACCAGGTGAACCGCTACCTGATCGAGAAGATAACCGCGATCGACATCCGCTACGACTTCGGCGAGGGCCCCGACCTGCTCGGCCGCCGGCTGCGCGATATCGACCTGAGACAGGGCCGCCTCTACGACCAGCTACATCGGGGCCGCGGCCTGGTACTCGACCGCACCGAACGTCTGACCATCGAGGGCTGGTCGGACCGAGTCGACCTCATCGCGGATCCCACTGCGGCACTGGATGTTCCGGCGCTACTGCTCCGGCCCGACGGCCACGTCGCCTGGATCGGCGAGAACCAGCAGCACCTGAACGACCACCTCGCCCGCTGGTTCGGCAAGCCCGCCAACTGATTTCAACCGAACAACCGAAAGCGAAGGCGACCACGCCTGTCCCGGGTCGAGATCACGGCTGGTTCGTGCGGTCATCACGCGGCGTTCCCGGTCGACTACTCCTGAGGCTCCACCCAGCGGCCGCGGGCCTGTCGGATGTGGTCGCGCAGAAAGTGTTCGACGGCAATCCGTCACCTCATCACTGAATGATCATCGTGTGCTCTATCCCGGATCATCGGCGCCCCCTTCGGGCTACAACCCGTTCTAGCCTGGTCAGGATTGCCGTTGGCCGCACCGCTATTACCACTACTCGTGGTGGAATTTCCCTGTGGGACAAGATGTCTCATGCGGCACGGTGGTGCGGGCAGCCCTACGACGGATTGAGAAATCGAATGAAATTCCGCAGCGCCACCGCGACTTCCATACTGGTTGTCGGCGCCCTGACCGGCGGTCTGGGGACCGTGCATGCCGAGCCCGCCGCCCCGTCCGATCCGGGGATCAAGTACTCGCTCAAGGTGGTCGACAAGACCGTGGTCGCCACACTCCGGGGCGCGAGGTTCGCGCTGAGCGAGCAGGACGGCCAGACGCCTGACGCTCCGAAGACCCAGGTGGCCAACATCAAGGACGACAGCGGCGCGACGGTACTGTCGATGCCGCTCGACTACCGGATCGGGGCCGCCCGGGTTCCCGTCAAGGCGGTCACGAGGAACGATGACACCGTTCTCGAGATCACACCGACGAAGCCGGAAGGAGTGCAGATCTCCAACCAGCAACTCGCGCTCGAACCGATTGCCTCTCCGCAAGAGGACCAGCGAGCGCTGACCGAATTCAGCAGCAAGCTGTCGGTCGCCGGTCAAGTCGGCGCATTGGTCGGCGGGATAATCGGTTTCGTCGTCGGTTGCGTTGCCAGCATCGCGATCGGCTGCATCCCCGGCGGTGTTGCCGGGGTCCCGGCGGGCGGAATCATCGGTGGCCTGGTGGCGGGCGGCCCGACATTGATCGCCGCGGGCATCGACCTGCTGAATACCTGGCAGGCCACACCGGGCACCTCCAAGTGGGCCGATCCGCAGCCGCAACCCGCGCCGCAGAACTGATCCGCACCTCACCGAACGGCAAATGCGTACTACTCGAGAAGCCCTCGGGTGCACCGAGGGTTTCCGGTTCGACGACGCTCCTCGTCGGGTGAGTCGGCCGGAATCAGATCGGTCGATGGGACCGGCCATCCGGTTCGGTGCCGCCGCGAAGAATCGAGTTCGATCTGCCGCGATGCGGCCACCAGCAGCGCGCTGTGCGGGACTCCTCGCGCCGACTCGGCGGGGGTCAGCGCGGGCGGTCGAGGTGTACCAGTCCATGTTGGTGGGCGTAGACGACCGCGTGGATGCGGTCGCGCACACCGAGTTTGGCGAGGACTCGGGAGACGTGGGTCTTGACAGTCTCCTCGCCGACGCCCAGGGCGGCGGCGATCTCGCTGTTGCTGCGGGCATCGGCCACCAGCAGCAGGACCTCCCGCTCGCGGGCGGTGAGTTGCGCCAGCTCCGGCGGCTCGGACGGCGGGGCGATGCCGGTCACCAGCCGGGTCGCCAGGCGGCGCGTCATGGACGGGTCGATGACGGCGTCGCCGCGCACTGCCACCCGGATGGCGGCCACGAGTTCCTCGGGCGGAAGGCTTTTCAGCAGAAAGCCACTGGCCCCGGCCGACAGCGCGCGATGCAGGTTGGCCTCGCTGTCGTAGGTGGTGAGCACCAGCACCCGGGTGCCGCCCGCCGCCACGATGGCGGCGGTGGCGGCGAGCCCGTCCAGCTTCGGCATGCGCACATCCAGGATCGCCACGTCCGGATGGGTGCGGGCGGCCGCCTCGATGGCGGCGCGGCCGTCGCCCACCTCGGCCACGCACTCCAGATCCGGGTGCGCGTCCACCACCGCGCGCAGACCGGAACGGAACACGGTGTGGTCGTCGGCGATCAGGATGGTGATGCTCATGCGGCTCCGATCGGCTGTGCGGTCCCAATGGGCATTATGCGGTCCCCACGGGCACGGAAACCCGGATGACCCAGCGGGTTCCGGACGGGTCGGCGCCGTAGGCGACGGTGCCGTCGAACAGTTCGACCCGGCGGCGGATCCCATCCAGGCCGCGCGGCACCCCGGTGGTGGTCTCCAGGGCCGCAATGGGATTCGACTCGCGCAGCTCCACCGCGCCCGGGCGATAACCGATCTCCAGCGCGGCCGCATCACGCCCGTGCCGCAGCGCATTGGTCAGCAGCTCCTGGACCACCCGGTAGAGCATGACGTCCAGCGACTCCGGCAGCACCGGCGGCTCACCCGAAACCGTCACGTGCACAGTCAGTCCGGCATCCCGCACCCGCTGCGCCAGGTCCTCGATATCGGCGAGGCCGGGCTGCCGCTCGCCCTCGTCGTCGCGGCCGTGCAGCAGGTCCAGCTGCCGGCGCAGATCCACCATGGCGGCGCGGCTGCTCGACTCCACCGCGGACACCGAACGCGCAGCCGCCTCGGTATCGGTGCGGGACAGGGCCATTCGCGCCACCCCGGCGTGAATCCCGATGGCGCTCACATGATGCGAGATGACGTCGTGCAGATCCCGTGCGATGGCCTCGCGCTCATCGGCCAGCGCCCGGTCCAGCGCCGCCCGCTGCTCCTGCTGCCGCAGGGTCTCCCGCTGCTCCAGCTCCGCGATATAGGCCCCGCGCGCCGCGGTGTACCGGCCCACCAGCCAGGGCACCACGCCCGCGCCCAGCGCGAAGATCGCCAGCCGGATCGGATTGTTGGCGCCCGCGATGGCCGCCACCACGTTCACCGTCAGCGAGCCGGCGGCCAGCAGCAGCACGGTCAGCACCGAGCTGATCCCGCTCAGCCACGCACCCGCCTGATATCCCGCGACCAGGAAGCCGACGTCGAAAACCCGTGCGGTGATGCCGTAGTGGTGGGCGAACAGCGCCACCGCCACCTTCACCACCACCTGCGCCACCGCCACCGCGGCCGCCGTCGACGCGGGCGCAGCCAGCGCCAGATCCGCAGCCACCGTGGCCAGCGTCAGGATCGCGGCCAGCGCAGGCGCGGCGCCGAAGGCCCCGCACATCACCATCTGGGCACTGTCCAGCGCCGCCGCGACGGCGGCCACCAGCAGCGACTGCCGGGCCAGTGACCTGGTCACATCCATGGCGGCACGGTACCCCGGGGACCGGCCGTCCCCCGTGTGGGGGACGCGGAATCCCCCGTCGGCGCGACGATCAGCGCGCGCCGGGGAACTAGCGTCGAGCACATGCCAGCAGTCCGACCGGCCCGCCGAGGAGCACGCCCGTGAATGCCGATCTGTTCATCTACGCCCTGCCGGCGTTCGCGCTGCTCATGTTGATCGAATGGATCGACAACCGGCGCGACCCGGACCGCCCGGCCAATGGCATCGACCGCCGCGACACCACCTCCAACATCGCCACCTTCGTGCTCGGCCGCATTGCGAAACCGATTCTGGCGCAGGTGATTCCGTTCTCCGGCGTGGTGCTTGCCGCGCACTTCACCCCGCTGCACCTGTCACCGGCGCACTGGTGGGTGTGGGTGCTCGGCCTGATCGTCACCGATTTCTGCTACTACTGGGCGCATCGTGCCGACCGCCGGGTGCGGCTGCTGTGGACCTCGCACAGCGTCCACCACTCCAGCCGGTTCTTCAACTTCTCCACCGCCATCCGGCTGCCGTGGGCGCATCCGGCCGCCAATATCGTGCGCGGCCTGTGCTGGGTGCCCGCGGCACTGCTGGGTTTCCCGGCCTGGATGGTGTTCGCTCTGCAGTCGCTGGGGCTGCTCTACCAGTTCCCGATCCACACCCAGCGCGTGAAAACCCTGTGGCGGCCCCTCGAATTCGTGTTCAATACCCCGGCCCACCACCGCGTGCACCACGGCTCCAACCAGCCGTATCTGGACACCAATTACGGCGGCATCCTGATCATCTGGGATCGCCTGTTCGGCAGCTTCGCCACGGAAACCGAACCGATTCGCTACGGGTTGACCACGGACATCAATACCGACAATCCACTCAAGGTCAATTACACCGAACTCGTCGATCTGGTCCGTGATGTCCGGACTGCCCGAACCTGGCGCGGGCGTCTCGGATATATCTTCGGCCCGCCCGGCTGGCACGAGAATGCCGCAACCCCCGAGCTCGAAAAGGTCACGGCCGCGGTCTAGTCCAATGCGAAAAGGGGCGCTTCGTCATACGACGAAGCGCCCCTTTTGTTGCTCAGCCAGTGGCTACGCCACGCCCTCGGCGCGAGCCGCGTTACCCACGGCCTCGGCGACGGCCGGAGCCACGCGCGGGTCCAGCGGGCTCGGGATGATCTTGTCCACGGACAGCTCACCGGCGACCACGTTGAAGATCGCCTCGGCCGCGGCCACCTTCATGCCCTCGGTGATACGGCGCGCGCCGGCATCCAGCGCGCCCTTGAAGACGCCCGGGAAGGCCAGCACATTGTTGATCTGGTTCGGGAAGTCGCTGCGGCCGGTGGCCACGATGGCGGCGTACTTCTTGGCCACCTCGGGGTGGATCTCCGGGTTCGGGTTCGACATGGCGAACACGACGGACTCGGGAGCCATCGATGCGATGAGCTCCTCGGCGATGGTGCCGGCCGACAGGCCCAGGAACACGTCCGCGCCCGCGAGCGCCTCGGCCGCGCCGCCGGTGACACCGCGCGGGTTGGTGCGCTTCGCCAGCTCCGCCTTGACCTCGTTGAGGTCGGTGCGTTCCCGGCTCACGATGCCCTTCGAGTCGAGCACGATGATGTCGGAAACGCCTGCGGCCAGCAGGATGTCGGTGCACGCCACACCAGCCGCGCCGGCACCGGACACCACAACCTTCAGGCCGGACATGTCACGACCCTGCACCGCGGCCGCACCCTTGAGGGCGGCCAGCACCACGATGGCGGTGCCGTGCTGGTCGTCGTGCATGACCGGGCAGTCCAGCGCCTCGATGACGCGCTTCTCGATCTCGAAGCAGCGCGGCGCGGAGATGTCCTCGAGGTTGACCGCGCCGAAGCTCGGGCGCAGCCGGATCAGGGTCTCGACGATCTCGTCGGGGTCCTTGGTGTCGAGCACCAGCGGGATGGAGTCCAGCCCGGCGAACTTCTTGAACAGTGCCGCCTTGCCCTCCATCACCGGCAGCGAGGCGCGGGCGCCGATGTCGCCCAGGCCCAGCACGGCGGTGCCGTCGGACACGACCACGACCAGGCGCTCGGCCCAGGTGTAGGTCTTGGCGAGGGACTCGTCCTCGGCGATGCCGAGGCACACCTTCGCGACGCCGGGGGTATAGGCGATGGACAGGTCGCGCTGGGTCTCCAGCGGCGCGGTGAGTTCGACCGAGAGCTTGCCGCCAAGGTGCCCGGCGAAAATTTCTTCGTCGGTGATGTCGGACAGGTTCGCGCCATTGGACGCGGGGGCCTCGGTGGCATTCACTGCTTCAGTCACGGGTGACACGATTTCACTCCTGATCGGTTCGGACTCAACCGTTGGACGGTTACCGTTCGGTAATAGCGGAATTTGTGGTTTCGGTGCTCATATATCTTTTGCCGCAGCCGCGTTCAGCGACGTCGACACCACTTCCGAGCCACTTCGTGGAAACCTTGCCACCTCATCGTGGCGACGCATACAAAGTATTACGGCATTGCGAGAAGTGTGTCGCGCCAGCGCAGATCGTCGAGCGAGAACCGGAGGGGTGTGTCCGGGCGATACAGCCGGGGTGACCTCGTGTGAACCCGCGAGTCGGGGTTCGTGATCACCGAGTGTCCCGGGCCGGGCGGTGGCGGCGGCCGGGATCGGCCCATTCTGCCAGTCGCTGCGACGGCCTGCCAAATCGCCCCCGGGTCCGTCGCGTCGCCTCACCATCGTTGAAGGGTAAGGCAGCCGAATCACGCCGAGATGAACAGAAACTCGCTGGTCGGAACCTGAACTCGGAGAACTGTCACAACGCGGTTGCGGCGGCGGCTGTGAGCTGTCAAGCGGGGGACACACTCACCGCTGTGAGGTCCGGCCGGACCCAGACACTGCCGAGACCTCCCGAGAGCAACCGTACTCGCCAATCACTTCCGGCGCCCGGATGGTCGGTGCGGCGATGCATGCCGCGGGTCTCGGTGCGGGCCAGGGCGGAGTACTTGGTCCAGCGGGCGACGGCCAGCAGCGCGGCGGCCTGCCGGGCGAGCAGGCGATCGGGTCCCCTTCCGCCGAGCGCCAATTCGACGGCCGGCCACATGCCGTCCAGTTCGCCGATGCTGTCGCGCAGGCTGCCGTCGCTGCGCCAGTAGCTGCGCCGCAGCGGCAACGTGTGCTCCTGGACCAGGCCGACCACCGCGCGCGGATCGATGCGCGCCTTGTCGCCCAGGCCGGCGCCGGGCACCGGGCGCGCCTTGCCGAGCTTGCGGCGGGCCGCCGCGAAATCGGCCGCGCCCGCGCCCGCCCACACGCCGGAGGAGATGGCCCACGCGCCGTTCTGGCCGCCGAAACCGCTGACCGCCCCGGTGATGGGCTCCCGGGTGGTGACGTCGCCCGCGCCGTAGAGGCCGGGAACCGTGGTCGCGCAGTCGAGTCCGGTCAGCCGCAGCCCGCCGGTGCCGCGCACCGTGCCCTCCAGCACCGCACACAACGGCACCTGACCGGTCGGGCTGGGCCCGTGCCGCTGCAGCTCCGCGCGCACCCCCTCGGGCAGTTCGTCCAGCGCGGCATAGACCCGCCGGCCGTCGGCGATGGCCGCGAAAGCCTGTGCCCGCGAACCGCATCCCTGCCCCCACAGCACCGCTCGCGACTCGTCGTAGAGCGTGGCGAAGTGCATGACCTGGTCGGAGGCGAACACCGCGGCCACCGGGCGGCCGCCCGGCAGCGGCGAACCGGCCACCGGGGTCAGCGAATACGCGTTGGAGAACTCCATGCCGGACAGTTCGGCCCCCGCCTCCGCCCCCATGAGCAGCCCGTCCCCGGTGTCCACATCGGTGCCCGCGCCACCGGAGAGGAAGGCACAGCCGCCGGTGGCCAGCACCACCGCACGCGCCCGGACGGTCCAGCCGCGGAACTCGCCACCCTCCGTCACACCCGCCGCGCCCGACACGACGCCGTCGCGGTCGGTGATGAGCTGGAGTGCGGGATGGCGGTCGAGGATGCGTATCCCCGCGATCACCATGCTGCGCCGCAGCCGACCCAGATACTTCCCGCCGTCGAGATAGACCCGCGCCGGGCGCTCGGCGTGTTCACCCCGGAAGTGGAAGCCGCCGGTCACCAGTTGGCCGACCCGCCGATGGGTCTCCTCCAGCACCCGGTACATCCACTCCGAGTCCCCCAGCCCGCCGCCGTGCGCGAAGTTCTGCCGTACGGCCTCGTCTCGGGCCGGCCCGGGCGGAATGTTCCACAGGGTGACCCCGCCCCGCGCCGTAGGGCCGCTGCTGCCGCAGCGACCCTTGTCGGCGACCAATACCCGCGCGCCCGCGGCGGCGGCGGCCAGAGCGGCCCAGGCTCCGGCCGGGCCACCTCCCAGCACCAGCACATCGGCGTCGAATTCGGTCATATCGACAAATGTTCGACGACGGTTCACCCACTCGCAACCGTTATGCGTATTTCAATTCCACCACTGCGCCCAGAGCAGATATCCGGCTATCACGAAAACGACCAAACATCCGAAAAAAGCCGCAAAACCCCGATGTCTATCCGCATAAATTTGGGCGGCCAGCACGGCTGCCGCCGCGGTCACATGCCACGTCACAGCCGCCCATCCGGGGCCCGGAAAACCGCGCCGAGCACCGATGATCGCGGTGGTGGCGACCGTGGCCGCCAGCACCAGCGTGCCCCCCGCGACCATTCCGCTCAGGCCCCGGACCACTCTCATGCGGTGATCACCGGCACTCCGCTCGCTTTGCCCACGATTTCCTCGAATTGCGTTGGGTCGGTGGTGAATTCGCCGAGCCGAATGGTCTTGTTGGCACCGTGGTAGTCCGAGGAGCCGGTCGTCAGCAAACCCAGTTCGGCGGCCAGCCCGCGCAGCACCTCGCGGTCCTCCGCACCGTGATCGGGGTGATCGAGTTCCAGGCCGCCCAGCCCGAACTCGGTCAGCTCGCGAATGTGATCCAGCGCCAGCAGCCGCCCGCGCTTGCGGGCCCGGGCGTGCGCCACCACGCTCACGCCGCCGGCCGAGGCCACCATTTCGACGGCCCGCCGCAGCGGCGTATCGGCCTTCTCGACGTAGTAGCGGCCGTGCGGGGCCAGCAGATCCTGGAAGGCGGCGTCCACGGTCGGCACCACCCCGGCCTGTACCAGGGCCCGGGCCAGATGCGGACGACCCGCCGACGGGCCCACCGACGCCATGACCGCGTCCGGATCGATGGGCAGGCCGTCGGCGGCCATCTGCTCGGCCATTGCTCGCAGCCGCACCACCCGTTCGGCGCGCAGCCGCTCCCGCTCCTGCGCGAAGGACTCGTCCTCGGGGTCGAACAGGTAGGCCAGCAGGTGGACCGGCACCGGATAGCCGTCCTCCCCCAGCCCGACACACGACATCTCCATGCCGCGCACCAGCGTCAGGCCCGGAGGGAGCGCGGCGGCGGCCTCGGCCCAGCCGGAGGTGGTGTCATGGTCGGTCAGGGCCACGACGTCGAGACCGGCAGCGGCGGCGTTCGCGATCAGTTCGGCCGGGGTGTCCGTGCCGTCGGACGCGTTGGAATGGGTGTGGAGATCGATGCGCACGCCCCCTATATTGCCTGCGACGCAAACCAGCGCCCGGGGGCGGGACGATTAGCATCGTTGATGTGTCCTCGATTCCGCCGCTGCCGTCCTTCCACTGGCCCGGGCGGTCCGGCGAGCCACGGGACCCCGCCGAGATGCCCGTCCATCACGGCCGGATCGTCGACTGCGCGGTCTACGTCGACGGGGTGCGGCTGTTCGAGCACAGCTCGTACAGGAACGCGCTGGCCGAAGTGCGCGAACGCCGCGAAGGATTCGTCTGGCTCGGACTGTTCGAACCCGGCAAGGAACTCATGGCCGATATCGCGCAGACCTTCGGCCTGCACGAACTCGCCGTCGAGGACGCGGTCAAGGCGCAGCAGCGGCCCAAACTCGAACGCTACGACGACATCCTGTTCCTGGTGCTGCGCACGGTGCGCTACATCGAGCACGAACTCAGCACGGTCAGCGAGATCGTCGACACCGGCGAGATCATGGTGTTCGCGGGACCCGATTTCGTGATCACCGTCCGCCACGGTGAGCACACCGAATTGAGCGGTGTGCGCAAGGATCTCGAAGCCGACCCGCGCCAGCTCGCACTGGGGCCCGGCGCGGTCCTGCACGCGGTGGCCGACCGCGTGGTCGACTCCTATGTCCAGGTCACGGCGGCGATCGAGGAGGACGTGGACGCCATCGAGGAGGCCGTCTTCACTCCGGCGAACAAGCTCCACATCGATGCCATCTACCAGCTGAAACGTGAAGTGGTGGAGCTGCGCCGGGCCGTCAAGCCGCTCGGGCTGCCGCTGCAGATGCTGACCCACGACACCACGCTGCCGCTGCCCAAGGAGATCCACCGATATCTGCGCGACGTCACCGACCACCACACCGCGGTCACCGAGCAGATCATCGATTTCAACGAATCCCTCAGCGCCCTCATCAATGCCGCGCTGGCCAAGGTGAGCGTGCAGCAGAACACCGATATGCGCAAGATCTCCGCCTACGCCGCCATGGCCGCCGTGCCGACCATGATCGCGGGCGTCTACGGCATGAATTTCGAACACATGCCGGAACTCTCGTGGACCTACGGCTACCCCATCGTGATCGTGGCGATGATCGGCCTGTGCGCCCTGCTGTACGCGAATTTCCATCGCAACAACTGGCTTTGAGCACCGACCCCCGTTACCTTCTTGGTGGGCCTGACACGGGCCCACGGTCGCCAGGCCCGGTATGACTAATTCCCCCTGTCTTTCTCATGATCCGGGGGGTGGTG
>NZ_JBEYYI010000060.1:0-12791 GCF_040645495.1 Nocardia sp. NPDC046763
CACAGCCGGATTCACCACCCCTGAACACAAACATCCACACCGACCGGTCACCACAACCAAATTCAGCGCGTAACTACACAAATTCAATCTCGGTAATCACGCGAGGCCCATCGACCCCACGAGTGATGGAGCCGGCAGGTATTCGGCTCCCTGCCGGGCCCGGACGGTGACCGCATGGGGCGTGGTCCTGACCGATCGTGCCGACTATCCCGCGTGCTTGGCCGCGGCGTAGCGCGCGCGAGTATCGGCGATGATCGCGTCGATCCGGACATCCTCACCTTCGCCGAGCTGGCGCGGAGCTATCTCCCCGCGCGGCGTCAGGGCGCGATGTGCACGGCCGGCGGGTTCCAGATCCCGTCGATGACCTCGATGCCGGGCCAGTAAAGACGCAACATCAGATTGAACACGCCCGCCCCGGGTGCGGGCAGCCAGTTGGATTCCTGCTCCGGGCCAGGGTTCTGGCTTTGAATGTAGATCTCGACCGACCCATCGGAGTTCACCCTCAGGTCTTCGCCGCGCACTGCATAGCGGTTCAGCTCGTTGGCGATGAAGAAGCCGTTCTCGTCGTACATCGTCAACGACCAGAACCCGTCTACCGGCGGCACCTGATCAGCGTCGAACCGCAGAATGTAGTCGTTGTCGCCGGATAGCGGCTCCGATCGGCCGTCGACGTACGCGGCGGGATAGATCGCATCCTGGGGCAGGTTCGCGCCCAGACCACCGTAGGCGACCGTCGAACGGAACAGGTACTCCGTTCCGTAGAAGCCCATCCCGGACCGGGCGATCTGCCAGCCGTTCTCGGGCACGGCCTCGAAGTTCACTTCGATCCTGGAAAGCGCCTCTGGCCAGGCCAGCTCCCACACCGCACGATCGGCGGCGGGCAGCTCGTCCAGGTTCAGTTTCTGTTCCGGAGTCCAGCCTGCTTCGGCCAGTTGCGCGAGTATTTCCTTGTCATCGGGCAGGGTCTGTCGGTGCGACAGACTGGAGTAGTACAGGTCCCAGTACTGCTGCGGGGTGAGGCCTGCGATATAAGCGGCGACCTCCTGCCCTGTCGGCCAATCCGGGTGCAGGTCGGTGTTCTCCGGCGGAACATAGGCAGTCCCGTAAGCGCTGAGAGGCACCGCCGTGAGCCGATCCTGGATGTTGCGCACAATCTCGACATCATCCGCCGACCCGTTGACCTTGATGCGGCCGATGATCCAGCCGCTGTCGGTGGGCATCGGGTACTCGAGCACTCCCTCGGGCAAGGTGCCTTGCCAGTTCGGCCCGGTGATGGCGAATTCATAGCCGGCTCGGACACCGAGCGTGCGTGTGCCGGGCGAGGCTTGCACATTGGTCCACATGTCCAGGATCGGGAACAAGTAGTATCGGCCCCGCATGTCCGGCACGCCGATGATCAGCGGTTCGACGGACACGTCGTAGAACATCGACGAGTACAAGGTATCGACGTTCGGGCGCACCACGTTGGTGAACGACGCGTCCGGAACGGTGCGCATGTTGGCGAACTGGTTCATCGGCGCGGAGCCGTAGTCGTTCGGATAGGGCACGTTTGTCGACTGCCGTCGCGTCACCTCGATAGAAACCAGTGGATATGTGTACACGTAGGCGCTGACCGCCGCGCCCATGCTGACATCCGACTTATCACTCATCGCAGTCCCTCCTCGGGAATAATATGATCGAAATCGATTGCCGTGGTGATGATTTCGACTCCGATGCTAGCCCGAGCCGATTCCCGTCGGGGCGGGAATCCTGCTTTCCCTCGAGGCTTGAAGTGCGCGAAATACATTGTGGGCCTTTATATTCGAACCCACGCCAAGAGGGCGCATATGCGTATCCGAAGGCGTCCGACAACGCGGGGTTCCGGTAGTAATCGCCGAAAATGCAACGAAGTTCTCGTAGCTCCTGGTCAGGCGCGGTGAGGCTAGGGGGTCGTCTTGTTCAGGTGGCGGTAGATGGTGGGGCGGGTGACGCCGAACTCGGCGGCGATCTGGTCGACGGTGTAGCGACGCTTGCCGTGTTCGTTGAGTTCGTCGTACATCTGCCGGGCCAGCTGGACCTGTCTGGGGCCGAGTTTGGGTTTCTGGCCGCCGGTACGTCCGCGGGTGCGTTCGGACATCAGGGCGTGTTCGAATTCGGCTATCGCGCCGAGGATTTGGAAGAACATGCGGCCGACGGCGGTAGAGGTGTCGATGCCTTGGTCGAGCACGACCAGGTCTACACCGCGGTCCTGGAGCATCTTCGACAGTTCGATCAGGTGCTCGAGGGAGCGTCCGAGCCGGTCGAGCTTGGTGACCACCAGTTGATCTTTGGGCCGGTTGGCCACCAGCAGCGCTTTGGTCAGCTCCGGCCGGGAGGCCAGTTTGCCGGAGGCTTTGTCCATGAAGATCTGTTCGCATCCGGCCGCAGTGAGTGTGTCGTGCTGGGCTTCGGGGTGTCGGTCGCGGGTGGAGACGCGTCCGTAGCCGATTCGCATGGCGCGGAGTGTATTGCGAACCCCCGACACGTTGACGTTGGCGCGTACTCGGCAAGCTTTACAGATCTGGCCTGCGGAAACCTGTTACGGCCGAGTGGGCCAGCACCTGGTTGCCCACCCGACGGCCCTCGCGGCGCATCTGCTCTACTGCGAGACCGAAATACTCTGTCGTCCAAGCGATCACCGCATTGGTCGCCAGCGTCCGGCGCCACATTTGTTCGGCTTGGTCCTTGAGATGGCGTGCCCGGATCGTGCCCTCGTGGGCGTAGAGGCAGGTCGCATTTGAGCGCATGGACCGACTCGCCCCTGTTGAGCCGGCGCGCGATCTTGCGCCGATAGTCCGGAGTCGAGGCGCCCGTAGACCGTTTGCGGATCAGTCCTGAAAGCTGGAGGGGCCGGGGGTTTGGTTCGTGAGCGATCAGGTGGCTGTCGGTGTCGGAGCGCCTGCGACGGTTGAATACGCGACCTCACCAGTCGGCGACCCCGTCATCCACAGTGTTGTCTCGCTGACAGTGTCGGCGATGATCGTGTCATCACGCTGACATTCGACGGGCTGTGTGCGCCGGGGACCGCTTGGATCGGAAGAAGATTCTCGTGGAAGGCGGCGAAGACGATGATGCGCGCGATCTGGAACGATACGGTGATCGCCGAAGCCGAGGCGACGGTGCGGGTGGAGGGCAACCATTATTTCCCGCCGGAGTCGCTGCACCAGGAATACTTCACCGCCAGTCGCACCAAGACGGTGTGCCCGTGGAAGGGCATCGCCAGCTATTACCACCTCACCGTCGGTGATCAGACGAACCTGGACGTGGCCTGGTACTACCCCACACCCAGCCCACTGGCCCGGCGGATCCGCGATCACATCGCGTTCTGGAACGGCGTCCAGATCGAGGGCGAACCCGAAAAACGCGGGGCGGCAAGCGAAGACACCGACGGGGCCCGGCCGGGCTGGCGGTCGCGGTTGAGCCGGCGAGGTGTCACCCGGTGAGCGGCGGCGCGGTCCAGCCCACCCCGGTCCGCGGTCGGACACATCCGGTGGTGGGCCGGCTGCCGGTGTGGCGGATCGGTATCGTCAGCGGGCTGGCGGGCATCGCGTGTTGTGTCGGGCCGACCGTGCTGGCGTTGCTGGGCATCGTCAGCGGCGCCACCGCCCTGGCATGGGCGAACTACCTCTACGACAACTACACCTGGTGGTTCCGGCTCACCGGCCTCGGAGTACTGGCGGGGCTGGTGTGGTGGTCACTGCGCCGCCGCGACCAGTGCAGCATCGACGGAGTCCGGAAACTGAAGTGGCGCCTGCTCACGGCGGGAGTGATCGCGGTAGGCACCTATCTGCTCGGGTACGCCGTAACGACCTGGCTGGGCCGCTTTGCCTGACCGAGGCGACCAGCGATGGCAATCCCCGACCGAGGCACTGCGGTTGCTGCTGCGCGGGGCGACCGCACGCACCGCGGGCCCCACCGCGGTCGTGGTCGGCACCGTCTTGTCGCTGGTGAACCAGGGCGGCGACATCGCCAGCGGAGACGTCACACCGGCTACCTGGATCCGGATCGAGGTCAACTACCTCGTCCCGTTCCTTGTCGCCAGCATCGGTTGGCTCTCGGCCCGGCGCACATCGACCAGCCCGGCACCCGCACGTAGGCATCCGCAACGCATCCCACCCGGTATGCGGTCGGCGACGTCGCCTTCACGGCATCAGGCCGAGCGGTAATGCCCGGCCAGGCTGATGATTTCATCGACGGACCATTGGTCGTCGGCGTGCGCACCGTATTTCCGGGCCACGATGCGGCCGTCGGGTCCGATGAGAAAGTCGGCAGGCCGACCGAAATGGTCTTCACCGCGGCCGAGGGCCCCGCTGATCGACCGCTGCCGAGCCGCACCACGCGCCGCGGCGAGCCAGGCCCGCGGATACGCGAGCGCAGCCGCAGAGGATTCCACACCGAACTCCGCATACAGCTTCTGCTGCGGGTCGGCGACAACAGCGAACGGCAGATCGCTCTGGTAGCGGCGTAGTTCCTCGGCGACGGAGTGGAACACCACGACCTCGGTCACGCCGAAGAGTCCGGCCGCGATCGGCAGCCCGATCCAGGTACCGGCGATTCGGGTTGCTGATTCGGAGGAGAGGCCGCTGCCACGAAGCCGGGCGGCGGTGAGCGTGGTGAGCGGGGCAGCGGCGCCGGCGACGGACTCGCCAGTGATGCGCATCGTGTTGACGATGCCTGCCGCGACTCCGGCGTTCTCGACCGGGACGGTGCTGACGGCGGCGTTGTCCATGACCCCGAACGCCAGACCCACTCCGGCACCGAACGGCAGCGGAGGAAGCGCCGACTCCAGCCATGATCCGTTGCCGTGCAGGGTCACCAGGAGCAGAGAGCCTGTCGCAATCAGCGCGGAAGCGCAGGTCAGCACCGCTCGCACGGAGGTGCGAGCGGCCAGATGGCCGGCGACGAGCTCGCGGTGACGGGCAGCGGCGATCTTGTCGCGGTCGCCGGCTCCCGTGGTCATTGCCCCGACTTTTGGGGGCAGTTCGTTTCGCTAACGGAGTCCGAGGATCATCCGACGAACAGGCCATGAGTCCGAAAACTCGGAAGGTTCAACAGCTCTCGATGCACGGTAGGGTCGCGACCGGGAGCCGTCTCGCGGCCATCGCATGTGGAGCCGTCATGCTGGTCGCGGGCTGCGGCACCTCTGTGGACAGCTCGCCGAGTCCGGGTGGGCCTGCGTCGGCGACCGGTGCCGCCATCACGACGGCTGGTGCCGGCGGGGTATCAGCGCCGCCGCAATTCGCTCCGGCCGAGGATGTCGCCACAGTGTCCGCGAACGCCGCACCTCCCACCACCGCGGTTGGAAATCCTTCCGCCACAACGGCGCCCGCCGCGGGTTCGGTGTGGGACGCATGTTCGCTGTCGGAATCCGCGCTCAGCGCGGCGGGTTTGAACACGGCATCCAAGACGCGTGTGCCCGACGCCGGGAACCCGGCCTCGCGCGTGTGCAAGTGGCAATCCACGGATCAGTCCTATGAGCTGGTCGTCACCGCCTCCGACGCCACGATGGACGATCAGCTCGCCTCCGGTCGGTACAACGATGTGCGCAGGACTCAGTACTACGGCCGGGACGTGGTCGTGTATCGCGCGGTGCAGGACACGAACAAGCTGGGTTGCTATACCGGAACGCCGGCCGCTTTCGGCAGCATCGTGTTCACGGTGCGCAATGCTGTAGTCCAGGCCGGCGAGGGTGAACCGTGCGCCGAAGCGAATCGTCTCGGAGCTGCCCTGTTCAGGTCACTTCCTTGACCGCGCACCGGACTTGTAAATCGAAAGGTCACACGATGATTCGAAAGACGATGCTGGTGGTCACGGCAGGCATCCTCATCGCCGCCCCAATGGCGGCCACCGCCGGGGCCGCGCAGCCCGAGGTCGCCACCGGGTCCGTTGTCGGCGCACAGGACATCGCGGTCAGCACCGGGTCGGGCGCGGCGGACGCGGTGATCAACGGCCTGATAGCGGCGATCTTCGGCCCCAACGATCCGTCCACGTGCAAATTCCCCTACTGCTTCTGAGTGCACCCGGTGAGAGGCGACATTCTGATGTCGCCTCTCGGGTAACGACCTCATCGTCAGCCGGCCACGACCGGGGCGCCGACCGGTTGAGAAGACCGACCTGTGGAATCCGGCGGTTGCCCTGCTACCGCAGATAATTCACCGAGTCGCACCGCTCAGCGGACCGTGTTTCCTCAGGCCGCGCACCCCGTGCTACCGCAGATAATGCCGGGACTGTGTGCGGCAACTCGTGAGCGAGACTTTCGCGATTTTGGGCACGCATCCAAAGTTATTGGCGCACAGTCCGATACGACGACGTCCGACGCGTCGTTCGGCTGATCATCCTGCGGCCCTACCGGATCCGCGCCGGTCAGAGATCGCTAACGCGACTTTTCTCCTCACTGGACCCCTTGGGCCTACCCATTGCGGCGCGCTGGCCGCGAAAGCCGGGGAGCAGCCCGGCCAACGCCACCGCGCCCGCGACACAGCCGAGCCCGCCCGACACGACGGAGACGACGGGCCCGAGGGTGGTTGCGACCGCACCAGCCTCGAGATCGCCAAGACGCGGGCCGCCGTTGACGACCGCGATCTGCAGGCCGGTGAGGCGTCCGCGCAGCGCGTCGGGAACCGACAACTGGACGATGGTGCTGCGGAAGACAGAGGAGACCACATCCGCCCAGCCCGCCAGCGCCAGCAGCGCCAAAGCGCCTGGCAGCCAAGGGGTCACACCGAAGCCCGCGATGGCGAGACCCCAGACGACGACGGCGATGATCACGGCGCGGCCTTGGCGTTCGACGCGTCCGACCCATCCGGTGGTGAGCGCGCCGAGCAGCGCGCCCGCACCCGGAGCCGCGTAGAGCGCACCGAGTGTGGTTGCGCCGCCATGAAATACGGTGGCGGCGAAGGCCGGGAACAGGGCGCGCGGCATCCCGAGAATGGTGGCGTTGATATCGATCGCGAAGGCGCCCTGGATCGCCGGGCGGCCCCGCAGGAAGCGAACGCCGTCGAGAAAGGACCGCACCCCCGGGCGCTCCCCGCGCCCGGCGGGCCGTTGCGGCGCGATGGCGAGTGCCGCGGTGGTGGCGGCGGCGAAGTTGGCGGCGTTGATCCAGAACACGATTCGCGCGCCGGTCTCCGCCAGCAGCAACCCGCCCAGCGCAGGACCGGCGATAACGCTGAGTTGGAACACCGCCTGGAACATGGCATTCGCGGTCGGCAGCTCGTCGAGCCGCACGAGGTTGGGCACGACCGCATTGAGCGCGGAGTCCTCGAGGGCGCTCAACCCGGCCGTGACCGCGGGACCCACGAACAACGGCCACAGCGCGGGTGCCGCGCCAGCATCGAATGCGAGCCCCACGTTCACCACCGCCATGAGAGCTGAGACCGCGATCAGCAGGCGGCGGCGGTCGACGGCATCCACTACCAGGCCGCCGAACACCGATCCCGCCAGCAGCGGGACCACCGTGGCCAGCGATACCAGCCCGATGTCCAGCGATGAATGCGTCAGTGCGTACACCTCGAAGGGGACCGCGGTGGCCGCCATCTGCGTGCCGAGGACGGACACGAGTTGCCCGGCGACCAGCGCTCGTAGATCGAATGAGCGGCGCAGCGGCGACGTGTCGATGAACAGGCGGCGGCGCGTGGGGTTAGCAGTGCTTGTCACTCCGCCATGCTGCAAGTTCAAGTCGAGTTGAACGCAACCTCGCCGCAGTGCGACACTGACCTGAACAGGAGGCCGAAATGCCCGAACAGCCAGTCGAATTGGTACCCATCGACGAAGTAGCCCAGCGACTCGGCCTGCGCGCCTCGGCGATCCGCTACTACGAGGACCGCGGCCTGATTGCGCCGGTGTCGCGGCGTGCGGGCCGCCGCTGGTACGGCCCCGCGGAGATCCGCAGGCTAGCGGTCATCCAATACTGGCAGCAGTACGGCCTGATGAGCCTCGACGAGATCCACGACATCCTCGCAGGCGCCGGAGCCACCCGCGACTGGACCCAAACCGTCACGCAGCGCATAGAAGCCCTCCGCATCCAGGCCGACCGCATGAACACCGCCCGCCGCCACCTGGAACACATCCTGTCCAAACACTGCGACTCCCCACCGGACGGCTGCCGCCACTTCGAAGCCCAGCTCTTCGGCCGGGAACTGCCGAGCGCCTACGAACGGTGAGAGGTGAACCCGGCTAGATGGTCCGGGCCGCGACGGGCCGCTCGCAGCACTACCGTCAGGGTGCGGGCCGTAGGAATTGATGCGTTGATCTACGACCGTGCATAACGGAGCGGTGAATCCGCCGATTATCCCCAGTGACAAGTGTGCTGAAGTATCGGCCACAGAAAGCATGGAAACTTTTGGGGCGGCGGGACCGCGACGCGCGCGCTGGCGGAGATCCGCGATCAGGTGCCGGGCTACACCTGGCGCACCAGCCTGCACATGCCCGGCTCGCAAGCTTCTGGCTGTTGGTCGCCGAACGTAGCGGTGAGGACTACATCGACACCGACCGCACGTGTATGCACATCGATGGGTTCTGGGGCGGCCGCGCCGCAGCCGCTTGATTGCAGGTATTGACAGCCAGACTCTGGCAGCGCATCATTTAACCACTTGGTTAATTAACCGAATGGTGTAATAAACGTCATGTCCGAGGATCAACTCGACTCCGTCTTCGCCGCTCTGTCCGATGCGACCCGGCGGGCGATACTCGCCCGGCTCGCGGAAGGGGAGGCGACAGTCGGCGAGCTGGCCGAACCGTTCGCGATGAGCTTGCCCGCTGTCTCCAAACACCTGAAGGTGCTCGAGCGCGCCGGGCTGATCACCCGAAGCCGCGACGCGCAGTGGCGTCCTTGTCGACTCCAGCCCGCCCCGCTAGCAGCGGCGACCGACTGGCTGGAGCGCTACCGAGGCTTCTGGGGCGATCGTCTCGATCGCCTCGACGAACATCTGCACCGCATTCAACACAAGGAGCTACCGTGACCGAACACCTGGACCTGCCGCAGGGGGACCTGCGGCTGCTGGATAGCACTATCGCGCGCGAACTGCTGGTGGCGAATCTGCCTGCCCGGCTGGCCTTCACCGCCGCCGACGGCACCCCACGCGTTGTCCCGATCAACTTCTGGTGGAACGGCGAGGAGGTGGTGATGACCGGATTCGCGCCCTCGCACAAGAACCGTGCGTTACGCGCTCGGCCCGATGTCGCCCTCACCATCGACACCAACGATGCTCCGCCGCAAGTGCTGCTGCTGCGTGGCCGCGCTGAGATCACCGAATCCGACGGCCTTCTACCCGAATACGCGGCGGCCATGCGCAAGGGCGGCGACCCCGCGGTGGAGGAGTATCTGCAGTTCGTGGCGAGCCAGGCGCCTCGCATGGAGCGCATCGCCGTGCGACCCACCTGGGCTGCGGTGATGGACTTCCGTACCCGCTTCCCCAGCGGCGCACCCGACTGGATGACCGGTCAGCAATCCGCTTGACCTGCGCGAGAATCCGGGAGAACCAACCCCTCATGAGCAACCGCGAATTCACCCTTGTCCGTATCTTCGACGCGCCCCGGGACCTGGTCTTCCGGGCCTGGATCGAACCCGACCAGATCGCCGAATGGGCCGGCCCCCACGGCTTCACCACCCGACGCGACAGCATCGTCGCCGAACCGGTCCCCGGCGGCCGCTACGAATCGATCATGGTCTCCGACACCGACGGCACCGAATACCGCAATGTCGGACGATTCCGCGAGATCGTCGAACCCGAACGATTGGTGTTCACCTGGGGCGACCCCACCGGCGATGGCGGCCCCGAGCGCGATTCCGTCATCACGGTCACCTTCACCGAAGTCGGAGACGGCAAGACCGCCATGAACTTCCACCTGCTGGCTCCCGGCCCGTTGTCCCCGGACGACAGCGCGGCCTACGGCTGGGGCCAAAGCCTGGACCGCCTCGCGCATATCCTTTGACAGCGGCTGTGCTCCGCGGGACGCCAGAAGATGCACTCGCAGCGACAAGTGGCGGTCCTTTCGCGCTGTCATGTGGCGCGCGACCAGGTAACCGACAGTCGACGAGTTCCTGACCGCTCCGACTTCTCTCACCCCACTCGTTCCGGCCTGGACCTGGGCCATCCCGTGTGTCCTCGGCACCGAATCCTGAAGTGTTGTCGGCCAGGCCGATCGAAGTGCGATTCGGCCGACGATTCCTCACTGCGGGTGAATCGGCAGCGACGCCGCACGCAGTGGATGAACGCCGCAACCCGCGGCCCGGCGTCGCGGTGCGCCCCCGGTGACGATGATCGGCTTCCCGGCCTGCGTGCGTGCCCACACCTGCAAGACACGTAATCCGTCCTTGCTGGTGCTCATGCGCGGCCACCGCCTCGGGCTATCCAACGCTTCGATGACCTCGGCGTGGGTGAGACCGGCCTGGATCAGGCGTGCAGCCAGCCACGGCAACCATTCATCGGGCACATCGCGAATACAGCGGTAATACGGCACGGTCGAGTTCCGTATGACCGACCGAGCTATCTGTCACCGAGGGCGAAGTCACTGTCCGGGATGTTCAGACGCTTGACCACTTCGTGAGAAATTGAGAGAGTTGTCGACATATTATCTCAAGGGAGTGGTAATGACCGTCGCAGCGAACCCCGCCAGCATCCCGGCCCCGAACTCGCATTCACACCCCAACCCTGCTGCACCGCAGGTGCCGGGACTCGCGCCGGACTCACCGGCCGCACGTTCGGCAGCGGACTGGCGTTTGATCATGCTTGCACCCGCCGCACTGTTGTTGCAGGCCGCGCATCCGGTGATCGGGTCGGCGCTGGTCGACTACTCCGTATTCCGGACCGACCCCTTCGGCCGGTTCGACCGGTCCTATTGGGCGACATTGGCATTGGCGTTCTACGGTGAGGAAGCCGCCGACTACGGCCGTGACATCCGTGCCCTGCATAAGTCCATGGGCGGCACCGATCAGCAGGGACGCCGCTATCACGCCTACGATCCGGAGGCCTACTTCTTCGTGCTCGCTACCGGGTACTGGGCCTCGACGGTGGTCGCCGAGAAGTTCGGTTCCGGCCTGTCACGCTCGGAGAAGGAGGAACTCTACGCGGGCTGGCGGCAGATGACCCTACTGGCGGGACTGCGCGAGCGGGACGCCCCCGCGACTCTCGACGAGTTCGAGCCCTGGTTCGACCAAGTGTTGACCGAACGTCTGGAAAACCATCCCTCCGTCGAGCACCTCTTCGACACACTGCGCCACCCACCCGCGCCCGCGTGGATACCGGGCCTGTTGTGGAAGCCGATCATGTGGGGCGTCGTCGGCCCACTGGGGGTTTGGATCAACACCGGCGCACTGCCGCCCCAGGTGCGCGAACTGTTCGGCCGGTCCTGGACCGACCGCGACGAACAACTGATGCGCTGGTGGGTGCGACTGATCAAAGCGACCCACCTCCTGCTCCCACCACCGATCAAGAAGATCACACGCGTCGTCGCCCTGCGTCGCAAGAACGCCATCATGAAATCGGTCCGCCACCGCGTCATCACCCCGGCCGCTTAACAGACCGCGCAACGCACGCCACTCAGCGCGCTGGTGAGCGTGTTCGGTCTGGTGGTGGCCGGGTGCACGCCGCTGGCGTTGCTGCTGTCGGTCGAACAGCTCAACTGCGCTCTCCAGCAACACCGGGACGAGGCCGTTCGCGAGACGACAGACGCCACCGAGGCAGAGGACCGAAGCGGGCTCGCACCGACCAGTGAGGTGTCTCGTACCGGGGCACGCTCACCGCCGAACAGAAGGTGCGGGCCTACTACCTGGAGCAGTGGGCCATACGCCGCCCCCCGTCCGACGCAGAATCGGATCGCATCGCCGGGACGAACAGCTACGGACGGCGGATGCTGAAGCGAAGGCGCAAAGCAACTGTCGGTAACTCCTGAAGACTGCCCCCTGGAACCCAGCATTCGATCGGGGGCCAGGATTCAGGATCTGGCCCATATTTCGTGATTTTGTCGCTGTGTTGCCCAGTGGCTCAACAGGATCCGCTTGCGCAGGAGGTCGGGCTTTGTGCGGCCGAACATCTGCCGCTCGAGCATGATGCGGTTGACGTGGCCTTCGACTGTTCCGCTGCTCCAGCGCAAGGTAAGTCCCGCAGTGACCGCGTCCTGGTCGCTGCGCAGGCCGCGGACGAAGGAGTTCAGCTCAGGCTGGTCACAGAGTCCACGCTCCCCCGGTGGGGCTCAACCCCCACCAGCCGAACCGTCGGACTATCGAGAGCTCCCCATACCGAAGGGATCTGGGGGCAGCTCAGTTCGGTCAGACCTGGGACCGGTACCCTCCTCGAGCCGCTGGCGCTGCCGTGCATGTAACCGCCGCAGATGATCGAGCTCGGCTTTTGAGCGGCGCGCCTCCTTCTGCGAAGCCATGAACGCTGCCGCCAGGCCGGCCACCATGAGAAGCGCACCTGGCCAGACCAGCCACAACGGCCAAACCTGATACCACGCAACAAGATCCAGGATTATCCCGCCGACCCACGCTGCCAGGATCGACACGAACAACAATCGCGCCGCCATCGCCCCGCCCAATCCACGCCAATCTCGACTATCCCAGCGTACGCTCGCGCCCTCGCTCAGCCTCTGCTCCACTGCCGATGCTCGACCGAATTGAATTGCACACGGGGTCGGGTCTGTCCAGATTCCGACACACCTGCTAGCGGACACGTGATAATGGCTCTGGCACAAAGTTGTTGGTGCCCTGGGAATTTGGAGCCGCGAAGGTAGTGGTCGATCATGATCCCGGTGCGCTGATCTTGATCTGAAGG
>NZ_JBEYYI010000061.1:0-11244 GCF_040645495.1 Nocardia sp. NPDC046763
CCGGGAACACCCTCAATCCGACACCCGACCAGCAAACACCCAGCCCGCGATTCGGGTGCCCACACTGGCAACAGAAACCCGCCAAACAAGCATATGGGCGCGGACACCGGCCATACGAGATCTCCAACCGGTCGGTCTGCTCGAGTCCGAGACGGCGCCAGTGCCGCCTCGAGATCGACCCCCCGGCCACATCGCCCCCGCTGGCTCTAGCGAACTCAAGTACGCGCTCATGCCGATTACAGGGCGATGCGCAGCCGCGGTGGAGGGGCTCAATCGGCGGGGAGGCGGTGCGGCCCAGCGGCTCTGAGACCGTCGGAAGTAGTCTCCGGGTATGCAGGCCGATATTGAGGGGGCTGTCCGAGCGGTCGAGGTCGCCAAGGACTTCCGCTGGACGTGGAAAGGCGATGACGTCTCGCGGTTTTGTGACGCAGCCGGATGGCAGATCGAAGACCAGCGGACGTACGGCGCCACACTCGTGACGGATCTCCAGATCGACAAGCCAGATTCGTTCGTGGGCCTCGATCGCAGTCTTCTTCATCAGCAGGGCGGTACGAAAGAGTCCGTGACGCACATCGACTTTAGATTCACCGATAGCCGACTTCCGGCTGGGCAAAGGCGCGCGATACTCGGTCAGCTGAATGAGCGGCTGACGGCAGTGCTCGATACTCCGACCTGGTCGGACGTCGAGGGGCAAGCTGCATGGTATCTCCGACGTGTAATCGTCCGTGTCGTGGCTGACGACGCTGCCACCTTCATCGATCTTGTCAATCCTCTGTATCAGAGATGGCGCGACGAGACGGAAGACCGCTAGGTCACCGATCATCAACGAAAGTGCCGTATTAACAGCACTTCTCGTGAACGTAGCGGGTGATGTCTGCGAGCTCTGTCTGCGGGCCAGTCACGCTGCCCTCGCCGTAGTTGTTCCACCGGAACCGTAGGACACTCGTGCCGTGTTTGAGGTGGACTCGGCCGTAATCGATCCAGGCGTCGGGGCCGTCGTACTCGTAGGTGCGCCTCCATCCGAGGTCTAGGTAGTGCTCGAGGAGCTCGTTGAAGCATTGGGTGGGGATGTGCTTCACCTCCGGCAGGCCGAGGATGCGTTCTCTCACACTGGATATGTGTGCATAGATCATGGTGCCGATCACCAGCTCGCTCCCCTCGGGATCGCTACGCCGAACGCAGATACTTCGGACGTTGGCTCTTCCCTCATACGATCGCATCCGGTTCTGGTGCACTGTCCACTGACAGGGTTCTCGTCAGGCAACAGTCCGCAGTCCCACCCAAACGCAACATAATGCCGCATACCGCGCTGACCGAACCGGCCAGCGCGGGGGCGCGGAAGATCAACGGGCAGGGGCCATCTGAGCTCGCCGGCCGAACGTCGTCAGTGCACGGTAATGCCGATGAGCGTTCAAAAGGTTCCGCGGCCTACGGGCTATAGCTCCGAGCCTGCGATCGGTGTCCGAGCTGGTGCGATGTGTTTCGAGTTGACCTGACAGTGGGTGGCAGGTGCAGGTTGGTGCCATGCACGAAGACACCGAACTGTTCACGGTCGGCCAGCTCTCGCAGCGAACTGGGTTGTCAGCGCGAACGATCCGATTCTGGTCCGATATCGGAGCAGTGACTCCGGTAGCGCGATCGGCTGGCGGATACCGGCTCTTCGATGCTGCCGCGGTCGAGCGCCTCGAACTGGTTCACACCCTTCGGCAGCTGGGCCTGGATCTGCCGACCGTGCACCGTGTCCTCGACCAGCAGGCGACCTTGGCTGAGGTTGCGGAAACTCATGTGCGTGCCTTGGACACGCAAATCCAGTCGTTGCGGCTGAGTCGAGCCGTGTTGAGCGCTGTCGCCAAGCGCGGCACATCCACACAGGAGATGACATTGATCCACAAGTTGGCGCAGCTGTCCGCGCGTGAACGTCAGCAGATCATCGACAGGTTCGTCGATCGAGTGTTCGCCGGAGTCGACGACGAGGACGCCTTGGTCATCGCGGAGTTCATGCGTGAGATGCCCGCCACTCTGCCCGACGAACCTTCGGTTGAACAGGTCGACGCCTGGGTGGAATTGGCCGAACTGGTCTCCGACGAAGGGTTCGAACAGGTGTTGCGCCACATGGTCGTCAACGGAGGCTCCGACAACCGCATCGAGTTCGGTCTCAACATCCGACCTTTGGTGATTGAACACGCTGGCCATGCTGTCGCAGCGGGTATCGCACCCGAATCCGAGCAAGGTCGAATGACCCTGGACCGCATCGTGCCGATGGACTTGTCTGCGACCGAACAGGTCTCACTCTTGACCTGGCTCGATACCGTCACCGAACCACGTGTCGAAAGGTATTGGCAGCTGCTGAGTCTGATCAACGGCCACGCACCTGAAGAGCCCAGCGTGCCCGCCTTCAAATGGTTCGCCGAAGCCCTGCGCGCGCATCGATAGGCGCGCACCTCGGGCAAACGCACTCATCTGCCGCATACCGCGCTGACCGAACCGGCCAGCGCGGGGCGTCGGCGGCCGGAACCCGGTGCGGTGCAGAACGTCCGCTACTAGCCGATTACACGACGTATGGCCTGCTGTTCTGTAGCGGGTGTGGCAAAGGGTGCCCCGGTAGTCCAGGAGCCGGGTCTGGTTCTGATTCAGTCTGGGTCAGCGGGGTCGGGGCGGCCTGGGAGTCGCCAGCCGAGTTCGTCGGCGCGTAGGACAAGTAGGTCCATGCAGTCGTGAAGATGTGGAAGCGGTTCCCCGAGATGTTCACGGACCGAGCGGATGGCATGAACGGGTTTGCCCGACATCATCAGATGGTCGAATTCGGCTCGGGCCTGTGCCGACATCCGATCCCATAGTTGTTGAGCCGAAACGCGTCTGGTCACTTGGGCACATCACCACATCCTTGGCCGGATGGCCAATCAGTTTCGTCGACGACGCGGGAACGGGAGGGCGAGCACCCAGTCTTGCACCACAAGCCGCGCTGACTGAACCGGCCAGCGTCGGGTGACGGAAGATCAACTATGCGCCCATCCGAGGTAGGCGCAACATCCTCGATTGCCGAATGGTGGGCGTGGTGCGCTCCTCGAACCACGGCGGAACACGTCGGCGCACTGCGATTCAGTCCGTGCTCGTGCAGCGCACCCCAGCACGCTGGGCCAGCCGTTCGTTTCCGACGAACAGGTACAGGTAGTTGGCCTCGTCGATCCTGCTAGCGTGGTCGAAGTCCTGCCGAGCCAGTCTCCGCACTGTCGCGCTGATTGTGCTGGCGAAGTGTTCGGGCCATCGGATGGTGCGTACGGCCACCACCGGTGCACGATCGACTTCGGCCAGGCCGACCGAAACGGCCAGATGCTGTCGGGATTCGACCAGAGGAAGGCCGGCGCTCATGCCTGGCGGTGTGTCTTCGTGCGGATTGAAGGGAAAACTGTTCCACCGGGTTTCGCCGAATCGATAGAGCAGGATCCCGTTGTGCCGACCCTCAAGCCAGGCGAATTGCGCTTGCGCGGTTTCGAACTCGGCAATCTGCTCAGCAGTCGGAGAGACCTGGTCGACGAGCAACAAGCACCCTTCAGTGGTCAAAACAAGTTCTGCCCCTGGCCAGCGCTGTATCCCCGAGTCGTAGTAGCCACCGACACACAGTCGCAAAGGATCCGCCACGCAGACCATCCTGTCCTGTGTGCGGCAAACCCGCACGCCACAATCCAACCGGACCCACCGCAAGGCACTACTTTGCCGCATACCGCGCTGACCGAACCGGCCAGTGCCCGGCATCGGAAGATCAACAGGCCGGCCGTGCCGATCCGAGGCCAGCGGAACCTCCGCAACTGCCGATTTCAGTGTCGTGTCCGCTCCGGCTTTCATCGGGAAACGTCCGCACCCGCGCCCAGACGATCCAGAGCTGTCTCAGCGCGCGCCAGCGAGCGCACTGAACTGCCGATTCCATACCGCGGCATCACTGGTCGACGGAATCGACAGCCTTGGCGGTCATAGAGGGCAGGGTCTGGACATCGTTGGCCGCGTACTGAACAAACGCGTCGATCGCCGCCGTGGCTGCTAGATAGCGTCGTTCATGTTCGTCCGCATCGCTGGCGGCCGCCCCGCTTCGCTGGATCCCTCGAACCGCTTCGATCGCTTCCTCTGCCAGTCGATGCAGCCGGGTATCGTCGGACAGCAACTTGACGCGGAGAAACTCCGTTTTCAGTGCTGCCTTCTTAGAAAAAGCTTCCGATCTCGTGTTCAGCTCAGCATCGGGATCCTGTCTCAGCCGATGCCATCTCTCGATTTGGTGATGGCGGTACTCGATCGCTGCGGCCGCAAAAGCGTTGTATGCATTCAAGCGATCCTGCCGCAGCCGTTCCGAGAAGCTCTGCTGGATCGTCCTTTGAGCTGACGCCCACTGAAAGTAGTGGGTAACAACGGATCCCAACAACGTCCCAGCAACGGCAATCAACGCGGTAATCACACGATCAATCTATCCGATATCGCCGGATCTTCTTGTGCTGCTATCGATCTGGAGGAGTGTCACAGCACTCTGCGGCCTCTGGTGCGTCTCTGAAGGCCAGGGCTCCGGAAAGCCTGAACGTACTCTTCTGCCGCATACCGCGCTGACCGAACCGGCCAGCGCGGGGCGCCGGCGGCCGGAACCTGGTGCGGTGCAGAACGTCCGCTATTGCCGATTACACGATGTCGAGATTGCGGCGGTTGTGATATCCCGACCCCGGTGAGTCATATCTCCAGGCCAATTTGGTGTTGACTAACCCGGCACGCTAGTGATCACTCGCCGCGCCGGACTCTTCCCGGGCATCATCGTCGAATGGCTCGGATCACTGCGACATTGGTCAGGTGACCGTCTCGTGCGCCGCGCGGGTGGTCGCATCGGATTCCCACAGTTCGGTGTCGCCGGTGGATGTTTCGTGCGGAGTGTGTCGGGCGGGCACACGTTCGATGCGGGTCCAGCCTCGCCAGCCTCGTTCCTCCAGGATCGCCAGGAGCCGTTCAGCGCTTGGCGTGGACCCGGCCACGGTCATATCCAGGAGCTGGACAAACTGGTCGTCGAGTCGGGCGGTGGCTGTCTCGCCGGCGTCGATGGCGCGCATCGCCAGGCGCTCGAGGACGTCGGCGATCTCGACGACTCGCGGATCGTCTGCCGCCCAGTCGAGCACGTCATTGAGCAGGCTGTAGAGCCGCACCATGTCGGGGTCGGCGAGTTGCGCGTGTTTCTTGGCGATCACGGCGTCGATCTGGTGGGGCATCTGGGCGGCGACCATGATCCAGGCGTCCCGCTCCATTTCGATGTAGCGCTCGTCGACCCCGAGAGCCCGCAATCTGTCGAGGTAGTCCACCACGCCCTGTGGAAGCGTCAGATGCTCTCCGGCAGCTAACCTGGCGAGCCGTTTGCGGGTGTGTTGCAGCTGCCGGACACGTGCGAGCAGCGCCTTGTCGATATCCTCGACACCTGCGGCGAACTCCTGTGGGTCGGCATCGAGCAGCTGCTGTACCCGGGCCAGTGGCACACCGGCGTCGGTCAGGGTGTGGATCCGGATCAGCTGCACGACCGCGGCCGCGTCGTAGGCCCGGTATCCGGATCGGTCGCGCTCGGGCTCGGCCAGCAGGCCTACCTTGTGATAGTGGCGTACCGCCCGCACCGTCACCCCGGCATACGCCGCCAGCTGGCTGATTGTGAGCATGGATTTCAGACTCCCTCAGGAGATCTTCCGGCGGTAGGTGAACATCGCGACGGCATAGGCCAGCACGAGGATACCGGCGCACCAGGCCAGAGCGGACCAGATATCGGTGCCGACGGGCTGCTGGGCGAACAGATCGCGGATGGTATCGACGATGGAGGTCACCGGCTGGTGTTCGGCGAACCAGCGCACCGGGCCGGGCATCGTCGCCGTGGGCACGAACGCCGAGCTGAGGAACGGAAGAAAGATGAGCGGGTAGGAGAACGCCCCACCGCCTTCGGCTGACTTCGCGCTAAGTCCGGCGATCACGGCGATCCAGGTCAATGCCAGGGTGAATAGGAGCAGAATGCCGATGACCGCCAGCCAGGCCGGCAGTCCCGCGTCCGTGCGAAAGCCCATGAGCAGCGCGATACCCACGACGAGCACCAGCGAGGTCACGTTGGCGACCAGCGAGGTCAGCACATGCGCCCACAACACCCCCGACCGTGCGATCGGCATGGAGTGGAAACGCTCGAAGACCCCGCTGCGCAGGTCCGTGAACAGCCGCAACGCGGTGTAGGCGATACCGGACGCGACGGTGATGAGCAGAATGCCGGGCAGCATGTAGTCCACATACCGGCCCGTCCCGGTCTGGATCGCACCGCCGAACACATACACGAACATCAACATCATCGCGATCGGCGTGACCGCGGTCGTGATGATCGTGTCGATGCTGCGAGTGACATGACGCAAGGTCCGACCGGTGAGAACTGCTGTGTCACTGAGGAAATAAGTCGTCATCATCGTCACCTAGTCGTTCGCGGGGGTGTTGTGGTCGCCGACGATGCTCAGGAAGATCTCCTCGAGGGTCGGCTGCTTCTCGACATACTCGACGCTGGCCGGTGGCAGCAGCTGCCGCAGGTCGGCGAGGGTGCCGTGCGCGATGATCCGGCCCTGATGCAGGATCGCGATCCGGTCCGCGAGCTGTTCGGCTTCGTCCAGATACTGCGTGGTGAGCAGCACCGTCGTGCCGAGCACGGCGAGATCCTCGATCGCCCGCCACACCTCGATACGCCCTTGCGGGTCCAGGCCGGTGGTCGGCTCGTCCATGAAGATCACCGGCGGATTCCCGATGAGACTCATCGCGATGTCCAGGCGGCGGCGCATCCCACCCGAATACGTCGACACCCGCCGGGTCGCCGCATCGGACAGCGCGAAACGATCGAGCAGATCGTCCGCAATCGCACCCGGGTTGCCGAGATGCCGCAGCCGGGCAAGCAGCACGAGATTCTCACGGCCGCTGAGAATCTCGTCGACGGCCGCGAATTGTCCGGTCAGACTGAACGACTCCCGCACGTTGCCTGGCTGCGCGGCGACATCGAAGCCGTCGACACAGGCCGTGCCCGCGTCGGCCTTCAGCAGCGTGGCCAGAATCTTCACAACCGTGGTCTTGCCCGCCCCGTTGGAGCCGAGCAGGGCGAAGACGCTGCCCCGCGCCACCTCGAAGTCCACCCCGCGCAGCACCTCGAGGTCCCCATACGACTTCTTCAGACCCCGCACCCGAATCGCCGCCGCGGCGGCCTGTTCGGCCGTCATGAGCGGATCCACTCGCTTGCTACAGAACACCCGCCGGTACCGATTCTCCTGATGAACATGGTCTTCCTTCCTGGTGGGAGCCGCCTCGGCAGAATGCGAGGACGTCTCGTGGCATCAGAATGGCGGGTTGCCCCAGGGGCAAGGTCAAGCCGGGACCTGAACTGCACGTTTCCAGCCGTCCGGGCTACCGCCGTGCCGACCAGCGGGTCTCGCCACGGCACGCGGACCCACAGCCGATACGGCGGGCACTCGACGACCGAGGCTCGGAGCGTCCGCTCATCAGCGTAAGTCGGCGGCCAGCTGGCCCAGCACCCGCCAGCGATGCCCGGTCGGCTCACATGCCACCGTCACCCCGGCGAACCCGGCCGCCGAGGCACGCTGCCCGGCCCAGTCCAACGCCACACCCATATCCCAGGCACGGCACCGGAATATCCTGCGGGCCAGCACTTTCGAATCATGATCGGTCACCACGACCACCTGCTTGCGGTCGGCCAGATCGACACCGACGATCGCATTCGAGGTCGGCACCAGCACCCGCAACCTGCTCAAACGCGCATTACGGTTGCGATCACCCCGCGACAACCGACTACCGTTACTCATCGAACGTCCTCCTCCTGCGATGGGACACCAAGCCCGACAAGCGCATCAGGACGACGTTCCCCACGTCCAGCACCCGAAGCACAGAACGTCTTTCTATGCCGATTCCAGAGTGTTCGGACATCGCGCACGCGACTTGAAGGCGGACAACCGAGACTGTGAGGTTGGGCTCCTAGAGTTCAGGCGACATTGAGAACGAGCACGACTGACGTCTCGATCGAGAACGCGAGGAAGATCATGGCTCCCAGCATGTTCCGGTCACCGCTGCGGAGGTGGGCGACGATCGCGCCGGTGAAGTAGAGCAACAGCCCGATCGCGGCGGCGATCGCGAAGGGCGGGAACCAGATTCCCCAGAGGAGACCGACCGTCGCCGCGATCTGCAGGCGCCCGAGCACGGTGAGGGTGGGGACTACGCTTCCGCGGGTCGGGCAGCCGGAAATATCTGCGATAACCGTTCTTGAGGCCGGATCTCGGCCGATTGTGCCAGTGGAACGAACCACCTTGCCTTACAGCATATTTCGACGTAAGTGCTCGATTCCGAGCAGTTGCACCGCTACCCCCGGATTTTCCGGGGCCGGGGCGGCGGTGGGTGACGAAGACCGGCCCCGACCGCGGTGATCTGGCGGGCGATACGGCCGAGGTATTCGGCGATCTACATGGGCGTCAGGACGTCTCCGTCGAGGCCGATGGTCCCGCCCAGACATAAGCCTGACACTCGAAAAGGCGCCTCGCTCATCCGATTCCGGGTTTCGGGCGAGACGACGATCCGGCACTGCTCGTCCGGTCCCTCCGGGGGAAGTCCAATGGCATTTGCCTCGCATGGTCCTTCGTCCGTCGCTACCGTTCCCCTGGATGGGTCAGCCCCTGCAAGGACTAGTAGCTGCTACCGACGGAGTTCGCGATGTACTCGATACCGGCCGATCTCAGGTACACCGACGACGACCACGAGTGGGTCCGGACCGAGTCCGATGGCTGCCTGACTGTCGGATTCACCGAACCTGGCCTGCAGACGCTCGGTGAGATTGTGTTCCTCGAATTGCCCAGGGTCGGCGTGCGGGTCGAAGCAGGTGGCGCTGTCGGCACGCTGGAAACGGTCAAGGTAATCACCGATATCGCCACGCCGGTCAGCGGCGAGGTTGTCGCGATCAACTCCGACGCTGCCGGCGCCCCGGGTGACATCAACCGCGATCCCTATGGGGCGTGGTTGTTCCGGATCAAGCCGGACGCCGGGGCCTCCACCGACCACCTGCTCGACGCAGCCGCGTACAAGAGACTCGTGCGCTGACACCAGGCTCGAACCGCACAGACGAACTAGTCGAACATCCGCTCTTGCCGCGAAGGTCCAGGGTAGGCAGCCTCACCGACCGCCAGCGGTGAACAGCCGAGCAGAACTGGACGAGACCCGATGAGACCGCGCCGGACCGTACGAGACCGGGGCACGCATTCGGGTTCGGGTGTCGGTGTGCGGGGCCACAATTCGTGGATGAGGAACCGTACAAAACGGGCAATGGTGGCGGGGGTTCGGTGATGGGCGAGCTGCGCCAGGACCTCACCGACACGATCGCCGCGCTGCGATCCGGCCGCGTGAACGGCGACCGGGAGGCACTCAAGGCGTTCCGTGCACGTCTGGAACGGCTCGGCTTCCGGCTGAAGGACGTCTTCGATACGAGCCAGCGCACCGAACTCGCCCGGCTCCACCGCGAAGCGACAGCCCTGTGGCAGACGTTGTGGCAGAAAGCGTGCACCCCGCCGTCGTGACCGGCGGATCAGCCCGCGGCGTGGCCTGAGATGGGCCTTGTTTTTCGCACGAAACTACCGGGAACCAATAATGCTGCCCACCACTGGGAATCGACGGTATGGCAGGTAGAAACACTTCGGTGATGCGTTTGCGAACGACGACGGCCGCCCACTCTGGGCACGCCGAATTCACGGTGATCGTGCGAGAGCCGGTGCCCGACACCGCCATGGTGCGGGCCATCCTGGATCTGTTGCGCGACACGGTTCTCGGTGGCCAGTGGATCGAACCGCGGCAGGTTGTTCGTATCGGCGGTCGGCTGTTACGGGTCATCGCGCGCGAGGATGGCACGCTCGGGCTCGAGGAGGAGGTCACGCCCGAGGTGTGGTCGGAACAGGTCGACGAGACCATCACCGATCTGCATTATCAGCAGACCGTGTGCGCCAGACTCGAACTGGAGATGTCCGACGGCGGTGTCGCCGGACCGGATCTAGTGCCACTGCGTCCGTGCGCGCGTACCGCGGGCAAACTCGGGTTCCGCCGGAATGTGGGCACCCCAGAACCGGGCATGTCGGGCTGGTTCCTGATCTGCCTGGACGAGCACGACCATGAGCCCGTGGGCTTCTCGACGCTCGGACAGGTGCTGGCGGAGTTGCCGTATCTGCGGCAGTTCCTGGCGCTGCCGCCGGACACCACCGTGATCATGGAACCGCCGGTCACGCTGGCGGGCAGCGTCCTCGCCACTGTGTCGCGCCACGGTGCGGACATCACCCACGGCGGCATCTGGTTCGGGCCGCGACGGGCACCGCTATCCATTGCGCGGGCGCGGTACGGGCTCGGGAGTTTCGGAGATGGGCTGACCCGCACGATGATCGGTGAGCAGCTGGGCCTGCCCGATGTGGTCGCGCGGGTCGCTCTGACCTTGGCGGCGGAATCTGGGGCGTGGTGGGTGGCGTGGGTGCTCGACGACATCCAGGACGCCATCGCCGACGGCACCCGATTCACCGCCGGGCAGACCGTGCGGTCCGGCTGGCGCACGCTGCGGTTGGTCGAGCGGCCCGATGGGCTGCTGGGCCTCGAGGAACGCGTCACCGGCGACCGTTGGGTAGAACAGGTCGACCATACGCTGCGCGAGTCGTGGACACAGCGGCAGGTGGTCGGTGGACTGGGATTGGAGGCCAGCATCGACTTTCCCGCTGACACCCAGTTGACCGCCGTCGCCGACTGCGTGGATGAGACGGTGTCCGCGCTGACGCTCTCGCGCGATTCGCTCGGCGACTCGATGCACTCGGGTTGGACGGTGACCTGCGCACGTTCGCATGCGCACGGCGTTCGACGGACCCGCACCCTGTGGGAACTGGCCGAGTCACTGCCCTTCGTCACCGCGTTCCTGGCCCTGCCCGCACCGATATCGGTACGCATCGACACCTCACGCGGCACTGACACGACCGCCATCCGCGCGCGAGTCCTGTGGTGGGACAGGGAACTTCTGCCCGAACCTGGTTCCTACACCGCCGAACTCCTGGGTACCGAGGCCTGATCGGGAGCGTCACCAGCCGCAAGGCAGGCACAGGGGCTTAGCCTCGATCCACCGATGGGCTTGTGCCCGTCGGTGTTTGATCAATGAGAAAAGTGTCCTTCGAGCTGGGATGATCACTGTTGTCTAGGCAA
>NZ_JBEYYI010000062.1:0-10906 GCF_040645495.1 Nocardia sp. NPDC046763
TCCCCACCGAATCCGGTGCGGCCCTGGTCAATCGGGCCATCGGCGCCGTCGAAACCTGCGACCGCGACTTCTTCGCCCCCCTCGGCGACCGCACCCCCCGCTTCGCCGACTCCCTGCGTCGGCTCCGCGATCGTGATTCCGGCTGAACCGTCTCACGCAGGACGCGAGTGGGCGGGGCGGAACCATTGCACCACTGCCTTCTGCCCAGGTTTCAGAAGCTGGCTATGTCACCGACTGCGATACCCGATTCGGCGAGGGCGTGAGTCAGAAGCCACTGCCGGAACCGTTTCTGGATGGCGGACGGAAGGGGCGGTGCGGTGGGAAGGGCAGCCAAGGGCCTGGCCTGTACCGACGGTGGTCACAGCCGGGACTGCCCGGACCAGTGCCCCGGCAACCGTCGTGGGCCGACGATGCCGGGGTCGGTTCGGCCGGGTCAATCGTGTCCCGGAAGACCCGCTTCTGCCGGCGCTGCGCTCCGGCGGGGCAGAAACAGCAGGGTGAGGATCGCGCCGACGATCAGTACGCCGAGGCAGGTGAAGACCGCCTGGGTCATGCCGTGTGTGTAGGCGTGGTCGGCGGCGTACATGAGCGCCGTGCCGAGCCTGGCGGGCAGGGTGTCGGCGACCGCGTGCGCTCCGGCAATGTTGTCCTCGACTGCTGCTGCGGCGTCGTTGGGCAACCCGACGCGGACGTCGCCGAGCCTGGATCGGTACTCATCGTTGAGGACGCTGCCCAGCACCGCGGTGCCCAGCACAACCCCGATGCTCTGCAGGGTGCGGGACAAGGCATTCCCCATCCCGGCCTGATGTTCGGAGAGGGTGCTCAGCACCGTATCCGCCGCGAGCGGCAGACCCAGCCCCAGACCCACGCCGAAGAGCGCCAATCCGAGGGCCACGATGCCGTATCCGCTGCCCACGTGCACCTGAGCGAGCACGAGCAGACCGCAGGCGCCGATCGTCATACTGGCCGGAATCACGTACTTCACACCGATTTTCGCGCCGAACGTCTCACCGAGGCCCGCACCGGCCAGCATCGCACCGATCATCGGCAGCAATCGCAGCCCGGTGCCTTGCGCATCGCTGCCCTGCACGATCTGCAGGAACGGCGTGAGCAGGAACAGCACACCAGCCATCGCGAAACTGATGACGGCGAAAGCGATGGTGCCCCAGGTGAATAGGCGATTACTGAAGAGCTTCAAGTCGATCAGGGGGGACTCGGTGCGACGCTGCCGATACAGGAATGCGACCACCAGGACCACTCCGCCGAGCAACGAGCCGAGCACCGGCCCGTTCCAACCATCGATCGGCTCTTGGATGATCGCGTAGGTCATCGCGACAATTCCGGTTCCCGACAGCACCGCCCCCGGCCAGTCCAGGCGCGGATTGGCCGGATTCCGGCTCTCGGGCACGAACAACCGGACGCCGATGAGGGTCAGCACCACGACCGGCGCATTGATCAGGAAGATCCAGCCCCAGGAGAAGTGCTCGAGCATCCAGCCCGCCAATAGCGGACCGGTGGGCAGCGCCACCACCGCACCGACGGTGGTGACCGTGACCGCGCGCCGTCGATCCGCGTCGGCGGGGAAAAGCACCGGCAGGGTGGCCATGCCCATCGGCATGATCACCGCCGCACCGGCACCCATCAGCGCACGCATCGCGATCAACCCGCCGGCGGTGTCGACCAGGCTCGCCCCGGCCGAGGCGACACCGAAGAGGACCAGGCCCGCCAGAAGCGTCCTGCGGCGGCCGAACTTGTCGCCCAGCGTGCCCATCGGCAGCAGCAGTCCGGCCCAGACCAGGTTGTAGGCCGTTGTGATCCATTGCAGCTGGCTGGTGGACGCCGCGAGCTTGGTCGACAGTGTCGGCAACGCGGTGATCAAGATATTGCTGTCCAGGCCGACGACCAGGAAACTCAGGGTCAGCGCGGCCAGGCCCCACCAGCGGGCCGCCGATCGCAGAGACCCCGGTGACGCGGACCTCGCCGGTTGTTCGACAGTTGTCCGATCCGACAGCGCGGACCTAGGGTTGGACACGGTTGGCTCCTTTCAGCCAATCACACATCCCCCTGGGTCGGGTCTGTCTTGCCGGACTCCCGGTCCCAGGGGGTATTTCGCCCCAGCAGTTGGGGCAAACTCAATGGGCGCCAGGCACCTCGGTGCGCTGACTCGCGGCGATGGCCCGGAAGAGCTCGATGACCTGGACGCTCAGTGCCTCTACCGCTCGAACTGGTGGCGGCGTGTCGTTCTCCAACGTGCGACGCAGCACGTAGGCCAACAGGCCGGCCCGCTCGTCGAGCGACAGTCCGGTGTGCTCGGGGGATTCCGTCGCCGCGAAGAAGCCTCGGATGACACCGTCGAGAATGCATCCCGCTTCATCGACGCCCAGGTCCGCGCGCAGCAGACCCTGATCACGAACCATCTCGAAGTAGTTCTTATTGCCCGCCAATTCCTGCTGGGCCGCGGCAACTGCCTCGTCCTGTGCGAGCGTTCCCAGTATCTCGACATCGGAGAGCAGCAGCGCCTTGACCAGCGGCCGGTGCGATACTTCGAGGAATATCGCGGTCATCAGCCGGTGCGGCAGTGCCAGCTCGGCATCATCGGACAGCTCGGTGATCAGCCGATCCATCAGCCGTCCGGTCTCGCGCTGAAGAACCGCCCACAGCAACGCTTCCCTGGTTCTCCAGTGCAGATAGATCGTTCCCTTGCCGATCCCTGCGCGCTTGGCCACATCGTCGACGGTGACCCGGCGGTAGCCGTGCACCTGCAACAGCTCGGCGGTGACATCGAGGATCCGCTCGGCGCGCGCCTGCCGCGCGTCGGAACCCGCTCGGAGGCGTTGTGCATCACGCATGCGCTGACTATATGACCAGATTCCAATTTTGGTCAACTAGTTCTATCCGGGGGTAGTGGCTCAACCGGCCGGAATCCGGCGCTAACGCACTGATGCCCCAGGCGTAAGCCCCAGGGCATCACGAAAATGGTTGTAGCTGTGTCTATTTCTTGCCGGATCCGCCGCCGCTGTTGGCATTATTCAGGGGTGGTGCTGGCCGAGTCGCCCCACCGGGCCCAAGGCCCGAGCGGGGTGCTGGTCTTGCCGACTCCGAAGCGGAGTCTTCGTCTTCGTGGGCGAGGTCCAGGCGTTCGTCGCTTACCGCAGGTGCTTATGCGGTTTCGGGCAGGCTGGACAGGACCCGGACCACATCGGCGAACCGGATCATGCGATTGGGGTCCTCAGCGGCCAGACCCATCTCGATGTACTGGCGGATCAGCATGCTCGCGGTGATGCAGTGCTCGGCGGCGGTCGCCTTGACGCGTTGCCGCAGTTCGGCGGGCAGCTTCACGGAGGTGGTGACCATGCCGGTTTCGATCTCGTCGGCGGTCGGCGGCAGCTCCGGGACAGGGGCGGTGTCGTCGAAGGTCAGGCCGTTGAGGAATGCTGTGGCGTCCTCGTCGTTGCGCGGGTAGCCCTGGTTGGTCGGGTCGCTCATTGGTTGGCCTCCCATGCGTTGTACTCGGTGAGCTGGTGTGCACTGCCATCAGGATTTCCCAGCGTGTGGAGGGCGAGGGCAGGTGCCGCAACATGACGATCAACGCGCGGTCGTCGTCGCTGCGGCCCCACACGGTCAGCACCGGTAGACCTTGGTCGGTCCGGGCCGGCCGTGGCCACCGGCGTGCCGAGTACAGGACTTCCATCACCTCCCAGGTTTCGACCTGGAACCGCTGGAGGAACTGCTTGGCTGTCGGTCACCACGCGTACTCCACAACAGTCACCATAATACCTTGGTATTACAATCAGCTCAGTGCATGACCATCGGGCGCGCGGATGGCTGCTCGGGGATGAGTCGCTCAATCACCTCTGCCGGGGACATGCCCCAGTGGTCCTTGTCCTGGGCGTAGAGCACGAACAGTCAGGCTGGTATCGGTGGCCAGGAACCGGATCACCGCGACGATCATGGCCGCGGCGTGGCGCAGCCGCTTGTGTCGGACAACCGCCTCCACGCGGTCGGGTCGCGAGTAGGATTGCCGGTATGACTCGACGAACCACGAAGGTCTCGTTGTCTCTCGAGACCAGCGCTTGGGAAACCGCGGAACGAGAAGCTGCCGCCGCTGGTATGTCGCCGTCGGCGTGGATCTCGAAAGCCGTCCGGGACAAGGCGATCCGCGACTTCCGCCCCACCATGACCCCCGGCGCCGACGAGGCGGCCGCAACCGCCTGCGAAGCCGAACAGGCCGCCGCCGAAGCCGCCGAGGCCCAGCGTCGCCACAAGGGAGCTGCGTGAGGCGCGGCGACATCCACCTGTACGGACAACCCGGCGCGGCACTGAGCAAAATCGTTCTCCTGGCTTCGAACCAAGCCGTCCTCGACAGCGAACGGCCCTGGTTCATGGGCCTGGATCTGCTCGACGAGGGCGACGGCGACCTGCTCACCGTCGAGATCCCCGGACGCGGATGGGTCAACACCGCCGCCACCCACCGGCTCTACCGGCAGTGGGTCGGCGAACGCATCGCCAGCGTCGAGCCCGAAACGATCGAACGAGTCGAAGAGGCATTACGTGCGTCACTGGACCTGTGACCATCTGGAAGACCGGCCCATGAACGACCGCACCCCCCGACGATGACGGCTACCCCGCGCACCGGCCAGGAAGCCGACGCGTTCGTCGACGCCCTGACCTTCGACGACACCGCCACACTGCCGTCACTGCCCCGGACCGCCGCTGAAGGAACCTGTGGGCCTTGTGCTGCGGTGTCCTGCGTCTGACTGACACGACCCGATCCTGCGAAATGCGCTCAGACACGGCTGATCGAGAACCGGCAGCCTACGGACCTGAACGAATCGCCCTGACTCGATAGCATGCAACGCGTGCCCATCAAACTCGAGAACGTCGGCATTGCCGTCCGCGACCTCGAAGCGACGATCGCCTTCTTCACCGACCTTGGTTTGACCGTCCTCGGCCGTGACACGGTCAGTGGTGAGTGGACAGACACTGCTGTCGGCCTCGACGGCAACCACGCCAAAATCGCCATGCTCCAGACGCCAGACGGCAACGGTCGCCTCGAGCTCTTCGAGTACATCCACCCCGACGCGATCGAGACGAAGCCCACCCGGCCCAACGAAATCGGCATGCACCGCGTCGCCTTCTCGGTCGACGACATCGACGAGGCCCTCGAGATCGCCGCCAGGCACGGCTGCCACCCGCTGCGCGGCGTGGCCACTTACGATGACGTCTACAAACTCACATATGTCCGCGGCCCCAGCGGCATCATCGTGATGCTCGCTGAGGAGCTGAAGAAGCGCTGACTGCGGGTCAATGGTCGCGGCGTCTATACCGGCCGCAGGTCGAACAGGTCTCGGGTGTCGATCACCAACCCGTCATCCTGTGCAAAGTCCTCGATACGCTCGTCGGCACCGTCAAGGATCTTCGGCCGGCCCTCGGGGCTGTTCAGCCGAAAAGAGTTGGCGACGTGCCACATACGCTGGTCCGTACCGTGGGATTCACCGTGGACCGCTTCGACCGCATTGTCCTCAACTGCCGCGACGTCGCCGCGACCGCGGCCTGGTACGAGCGGGTGCTGGGCATGCGGGTGGAGACGTCCGGCGAATCAACTTTCAAAGCAACGTGTTTCGGTCACCAGCACTCGATCGCGCCAGTTTCGGCTCTTACCAACCCCACATGCTCACTGAATGCGCCAATCAGCGGCTAATACCTCTCTATTGCGCAGGGCAGGCCGGTGCAGGCATCGGCCCTGACCGTTCCTGACTGCCTACGGCAGGAGTGCTCCCGCGAGCCTGCGAGTTGACAACGAGGATCACGACCGTGGCTCCACCCGGAACAGCGGGCAGCGCGGGGCGGCGGCCGCGAAGCTGTCGGGAGTCTCGGAGTCGACCAGGCCGTTGCGGACGAATGCCGCTACGCCCCTGGGGTTCTGGGTCGGGAATTCGCGCAGGATCGGGCCGCGCTCGGACTCGGGAATCTCGATCAGATCCACGCTCCGCACGTGCCGGCCTCGGGTGAGCGTGCCGTGGCCCGCGGCCCGGGCGTTCCTGACCCAGTCGGCGTTCGGGTATGCCCGCACGAGGTACTGGGTGCCATCGATGAGCACGGGCGCGATGGGAGTAGTCTGCGGCCGGCCGGTCTTGCGGCCGGGGACCGTCAGCAGGTGCATAGGGCCGAACGGGAGCCCGATGCGGTGGGAGAAGGCGACGACTCGATTGCGGAAGAGCTGTTTGGGCGAGAGTGTAGTCATGCGGGTCTCCGGTCAATTCGCGTCGTGGATAGCGGTTGTGAAGCTGTCAATGGTGGGGCCGAACCAAGCTGCGACTTCGTCGATGGAGTCGGTGGCGACCGGCCCGAGTTTCATGACGTAGCGGGCCCACGCGATGCCGACCAGCTGAACGCCGACCATGGCGGCTCGCCGTTCGGCGGCGTCGCCGAGGGGTTCGGACTTGCCGCCTCGCCAGATCCGTTGGGTGACGAACTGATTGAGCAGGGCTGCCGCCTCGGGTGAGCTGGAGGCGGCCTGTGCCAGCGCGACGAAGGCGCGGCCGGGCTCCTCGGGACCGCTCTCCCATTTGTGCAGGAAGTCCGAGACGATCTCGACTCCGCCGCGAACCCGTCCCTCGGCGGCGGCCGCTGCCTGCCGCTCCTGCGTGTACAGGCCGGCCATGCTCGCGATGAACAGTTCGAGCTTGGTGCCGAAGTAGTGGTACAGCAGCGCGGTGTCCACATCGGCACGTCGGGCGACACCGGTCATCGCGGCCTTGGTGAAGCCCTGCTCGAGGAATACGGCCCGGGCCGCGGCGAGGATCGCCTCGCGGGTGCCCTGGTCGCCGGGCCTGCGTCCGCGTCCCACCACTGAGGTCTCCCTTCAAATATTCACACACTATGAATTCCATGTTTAAATCAGACACTATGAATTCTATCTTGGCAACCGGCCTCCGGCAGACAGCCGGGTCGGCGCCGCAGCGCATGAACCGGCCCGGCCGGATCGGAGCCTGGTGTTATGACCATCGCCGAATAGTGCTGGCGGCCTGGATCATCGGCCTGCTCGCGATAGCCGGAACGGCGAGCGGCCTCGGCCCGCACTTCAAGGACAATTTCGGGGGTACCGGGCAGGCCCAGCAGGTGCAGGACATACTGCACGAGCAGTTTCCCTCCCGGTCCGGTGACAGTGCGCGAGTGGTGTTCCACTCGTCCGATCCCATCGACGACGCCGTCACGGACCGGATCACCGAGGCGCTCAACGGGATTCGACCGCTGCCCACCGTGATCTCGGTGTCGCCGCCGGTGCGGGCGGACGAGGGGCACACGGCATTCGCAACTATCCAGTTCGACGCGGTCAGCGCCGATCTCGCCAAGGCCGATGTGCAGCGGGTGATCGATACGGCGCGTTCGTATGCCCGGCCGGGTCTGGATGTCGCCCTGGGCGGTCCGCCGATCAGCGTCGCGGTGAAGCCGAAGCCAGGGCCGAGCGAGGCCATCGGCATCGGCGCAGCCGTACTCATCATGCTGGTGGCCTTCGGGTCCGTGGTGGCCATGGGTCTGCCGATTTTCGTCGCGCTCATCGGGGTGGGCGTCGGGTACGCCATGGTGGCCCTCATCAGTCACCTGCTGGTGGAGCCCAGCTTCGGGCCGGCCCTGATGGCCATGATCGGCCTGGGCGTCGGAATTGACTACGCCCTGTTCATCGTGACCAGATACCGGCAGGCGCTTACCGATGGTCTCGACCCGCGCGAGGCCGTCGTCCGCTCCATGTCGACCGCCGGGCGCGCCGTCTTATTCGCCGGCACAACGGTACTCATCTCGCTGTGCGGCCTGTTCCTGGTCGGTCAGCCGTTTCTCGACGGTCTGGCCGTCGGAACGATCCTGGCCGTGCTGACCGTGCTGGTGGCCACCGTGACTCTGCTCCCGGCCCTGCTCGGCTTCGCGGGTCGAGCCGTCGACCGGTGGCATGTGCCGGGCCTGCTCCGATCCGGCACGGCCTCCGCCGAGCGCGGTCTGTGGTGGCGATGGAGCCGGGTGGTGCAACGTCGTGCGGTGCTGTGCGGGTCGGCCGCACTGCTCGCACTGCTGATCCTCGCCCTGCCGACCTTTGCCATGCGATTGGCCTTCAGCGATTCGGGGAACGACCCTGCCGAACTCACCACCCGCCAGGCGTATGACCTGCTGTCGGACGCGTTCGGGCCGGGCTTCAACGGTCCCCTTGTGCTGGCCGCCGAATTGCCCGGCGCGGCAAACGATCACGCGGTGCTCACCGGATTCGAACAGCGACTCGCCGGACTTCCCGGCGTGGCCCGGGCAACGGCTCCCAGCTACAACGCGTCCGGTGACGCCGCGGTGGTGACGGTCTACCCGACCAGCGACCCGCAGTCGGCGGACACTGCGGCACTGGTCGATCGGCTACGCAATACGGTTGTCCCGCAGGCCACCGCGGGCACCGGCGTGCGGATTCTGGTCGGCGGGCAGACCGCGGCAGGAACCGACGAGTCGGCGCACCTGGGGATGCGGCTGCCGTGGGTGATCGGATTGGTGATTCTGCTGTCCTTCGTTCTGCTCATGGCCGTATTCCGTTCCGTCGCAATCCCGCTCAAGGCGGCGGCAATGAACCTCTTGTCCATTGGCGCCGCTTACGGTGCCATTGTCGTGGTCTATCAGTGGGGGTGGCTGTCGTCGATCTTCGGTGTCACCCGGACCGGGCCTATCGATCCCTGGATTCCGCTGATGATGTTCACCATCACCTTCGGATTGTCTATGGACTACGAGGTTTTCCTGCTCTCGCGCATCCAGGAGGAGTGGCGTCGACGGCGGGACAACGGCGCGGCGGTGGCGCACGGGATCGCCGCGACCGGGCGGATCATCACCGCGGCCGCGGCCATCATGGTCTGCGTCTTCGGGTCCTTCGTCATCGGCGATCCGCTACGCACCCTCAATGTCTTCGGATTGGGTCTCGCCGTGGCGATTCTGGTGGACGCCACCCTCGTGCGCATGATCCTCGTCCCCGCGATCATGCAACTGCTCGGCAAAGCCAACTGGTGGCTGCCCCGGTGGCTCGATCGAATCACTCCACATCTCGCCATCGAACAGGAGTAAGGGGCGGTGCTGTGCCGGCGCCGGCGACACCTGGTGCTGGCACAGTCGACTCATGCAAATCCGGATACTGGGAACCCCTGCAGGTGGTCGCTGACGACAATGTCACGGAGATCGACGGTGCACGCCTGCGCCTGGTCGCCGAACGTACCGGTGAGGACTACATCGACACCGACCGCACCTGTGTGCACATGGATGCGTTCTGGGGCGGCCGCAAGGGCTGAATCGCGCTCGGTGAGCTCTTGTCCGGGCTGGGGGACGGGCGGGTCAGGCGGCGGGCGGCAGTCCGGCGATGGCGCGCTTGAGGTCGGCCAGGGAGATCTTGCGGTCGTCGTCGGTCTCGGCCAGGCCCTCGTTGATCCAGCCGCGAATCAGCGCCGACCGGTCTATACCCCGCACTTCGCAGAGCGCCTCGATGGCCTTGCGCTGGCGCAGAGTGAGCCGGACGGTGGTCACCACCAGCTGCTCGTCCATGGGTTCGGTGACCGGCGGCAGTTCTGGGGTGGGTGCGCTGTCGTCGATGGCCAGCTCACCGGCCTCGAATGCGTCGGCCAGCGCCAGCGCCTCGGCGAGGTCGCGGGCTTCGTCATGTTCGTCGCGTTCTGTCATCGCTGGCTCTCCCATTCCTCGAAATCAGCAATGTCCTGCGGGTTCGTCATCGGTTTCGCGCCGATGATCTGCCAGTCCAGTCCGCCCAACGCCCGCAACGCGACGATGATCGGCTTCCCGGCCTCGGTGCGTGCCCACACCTGCAAGACACGTAATCCGTCCTTGCTGGTACTCATGCGCGGCCACCGCCTCGGGCTGTCCAACACTTCGATGACCTCGGCGTGGGTGAGACCGGCCTGGGTCAGGCGTGCAGCCAGCCACGGCAACCATTCATAGGGCACACAATCGAGAATACAGCGGTAATACGACCTGGTCGAGTTCTGCCAATGTGACTGACCACGATAACTATCACTGATCTACATGGCGGGCTGGCCGTTGCCGCGGTGCTGGCCACGGTATCTGTCACCGTTTGTCCATCCTTGTTGTCACCACAGAATGCGCGGCGGGATTGTCCCGGCCTTCCTCACCTCCCGCACGAGACCGGCTACCCGCTGACCTGTCCTAGGTCACGGTCCGCGCCGCCGTCGACCCGCGCTGCCGGCCCCACCCTTGACCCGGCTGACGAGCCGCGCAAGCGGTCGAGGACACCCGCCGAGGTCAGGGTGGTCTTCATGTCCATCAGATAGCCGGCGGCGGTGTTGCGCTGTTGTTTTGCCTCCGCTCGGGCCGTGCGGAGGGTCGAGATCGCCTGCACGGCAATGGCACCGCCCGCGCCAGCCCATGGCGGCAGGGCCAGTTCGCGCGCGGCTAGCGCCGCGACCGCCGGCAGTTCCAGCGACTTCAACCCGAGCACGGCCCGTGCTGGTTTCAGCTTCAGTGCGGTCAAGCCCTTCTGGAGGTCTCGCAGGGGCTTGCCGAGGTCCCGTTGCACCAGGTCCTGGATGTACATGTTCAGCACGGCCGGATCGTCGATTCGATCCAGTCGTGCGAACTCGTCGGCCATGTCGTCGAGATGGGCGGTGAAGGCGGCGAACTAGCCCAAGCTATCCCCACGTCCTCGTGAACGGCGACCATGTCGTGGTGCGACACCGGAAGCGGTGTTGCGCCAAGGCATGCCGGCGGGTCAGGCGGGGGTGAGGGCAGGGCGATTGCGCAGGATTGCGGCGGCGGCCGCCACGGACAGTGTCAGCAGGGTCAGCGCGAAGGTCGTCGCGCCGGTGGAGAGGCCGACGGCGTCGCTGAGGTAGCCGGCGCTGACGGGCAGCAGGCCGGC
>NZ_JBEYYI010000063.1:0-10262 GCF_040645495.1 Nocardia sp. NPDC046763
TACGGCAGGGCCAACTTCGACCTTCTCCGACGCCGCCTGCTACTCGACGTCTGACCCGAACATCAACGCCACCAACAACTTTGTGCCAGAGCCATTATCACGTGTCCGCTAGCACTCAGCGCTGTCATGGCTTGGTACCCACGGGGAATGGTCAGCGGAGAGGCGTGCTGCCACACGTTGTGAGCGGGTGTCCGTTGCCAGTTGATGTGACGCAGCGGGTTGGTCATGAGCAGCGGTGCGACAGATATGTGGCAGAGGGTGACCGCGGGTTCTTGCCAGTTGGTTGACGCAACTTGGTGACGTGACGGAGGTGGGGAACGACCGGGAGGCTGCCTGCGGTCATCGCACGTCAAATATCGGCTAGGCCCGGCAGCTTGGACCGGGCTCGGCGAGGACCGCAGTCCCGTCGGCGTGGATGACCCAGTAATCGGCCGGGATCGTCCAATCCTCGTCGTAGCAGTAGACGCTCGATTCACTCAGTAGCATTCCCAGAAGACGTCGGCCTTCGAGAAGTCGCGTGTGCTGATGTTCGCTGGATCGATGAAGCAGTACAACGTTCCGAAATCGCCCCATCCCATGCCGATTGCGTGATCTGTGTCGAACTGCGCGATGAGCACCATCCAGGATGGCCGGTAGTCGGGATAGAAGCGTACTTCGGCGGCACTACCGGGCAGGATGCCGCTGTCGCGGTTGTTCTGGATCTCGTTGGCCCAGCCGCCGAGTTGGTGCCGTGGCCCGGATTCGGTGAAGAAGGTGTCACAAAAGGTTTCCAGCTGATCACTTACGTCTTCGTCATCGTCGTCCTCACCCAATAAGTGCTCTTCCAGCCATGACCGCGAGGGAATCGTCGGGACAACCGTGTAGGTCATCGGTACACGGTTGAAGATCCGTTCCTGCTCTTCGAGATCCGCGGGTAGCACTGCCTCGCGAAGAGGCAGATCAGCGGGGAAGTGCAGGAGAGCACCCTCATATCCGTTCGTATCACCGAACACGGAGATCCGGCCGGAGTCTGGAAGATTCAGGTCCACGGTAGGCAGTTCGGCCAGATCGATGGTGGCCACGTGCTCGTAGTGGCGGTGACCGTCGCCGGGCCAATCGACCCCCTCCGGTAGCTCGGGGAGACCGCCGAAGTAGCCGATAACCTGGTCACCGGCACCGGCGTGCCGCAGCCGTAACCCGTCACGGATCGTCAGTTGGAAGTCCGAGTGAAGTTCCTCGGGAATGTACGACCGCATCAATGCGTATAGATTGTGCTCAACCACATCGCTATCTTCACACGAGACTCCGAAATCTTCTGGTGTGGTGGCACCCGAAAGCGTTACGCCGCAAAGAGATCGGCTGCCAGGGCCTGTCCGCCCGGGCACGCCGCGAGGGGCCGACGACAGCACCCACACCCCCGGACCTCCGAGCAGTAATCGGAACAATCGATCCGCGTCAGGTTAGTGGCAGAGCTACCGCACTTGTGCCAAAACAATGGCAATACGTCAGGTCGAATGGCAGAGGACAGCGGGATCGTAGATGCTGGTCTGACCGGGGTCTGGTTTTGTACGTGAATCACGACATCGTTGATCCATGAATCACGACACCACCCGGGCGCGGAAGGTGCTGGTATCCGCGAATTTTGACGTCATCTGACGGGTTGCAGTGGCAGGATCGAGCTGCTATCAGTCTGCAACGTCCCGTAGGGGTGGACCGTGTCGCCGAACCTGTCCAAGGCACAGCTGTACGCGGCGATCCGCCGGGACTCGAGAGCGGGTTGTCGGGGCGGGAACTGCAGCGCAAGTACAACATCGGCTATCTGACGGTGAACGCCGCGCTCACTTCCGCGTTCCCCGAGGCGCGCAAGCAGTATCCGACCCGGGGATCAAAGCTGGATCCGTTCCACCCGTTCATCGACGAGATGCTACGCGAGGATCTGGACGCGCCCCGCAAGCAGCGGCACACGATCAAGCGGATCTACGCGCGGCTGATCGACGAGCACGGCATGGACGATGTGTCGTATCAGCGTGTCCGCGATTACGTTTCGAAGCGGAAACCACAGATCAGGGTCGAGCCCGGTCGTGAGCCAGCGCAGGTGTTCATCTCGCAGACTCACCGTCCCGGCGACGAGGCCGAGGTCGATTTCGGTGAGGTGACCGTGGAGCTGCGCGGCGCGCGGGTTGTGCTCTATTTGTTCTCGCTGCGAATGTCATACTCGGGCCGTTCGGTTCAGCGACCTATTGACCGCACTAACGGCGTGTCCTACATCAGATCGGTGACGTGAGCGAGAACCGTTGCCTCTGAATTGGTTCGGTAATTCGGAGGTTCGGTGGATCAGCATTCGACGCTGCGGGATGTGGCGGGTCTCGAGGTGGCTCGGACGGGGCGGGTGGTAGCGACCTGCGATATGACATTGCCGTGGGTGGTGACCGACAGTTCGGGTGGCCCAGTTGGGCCGGTCAGTTTTCGAGAAGCGGAAGTGCGCGCGAGCGTTTTCCACGCCGTGTATTCATGAACACGCATGTGTCCGTTGTTCGCTCCTGCGGCCGGACCCGGCCCAACGGGCGAGGCTCGAAGAGATCCACGACAACCTCGAAGCCCGCATCGTCGAAGCCAAACGCGAAGGCTGGCTCGGCGAAGTTGAGGGCCTCCAAGTCAGCTATGCCGGTGTCAAAGACAAGCTCGCCCAGATAGACGCCACACTCAGGCGAACAGCGACAGGAACCGACCTCGGCATCCCTACGTTCGGGTCCATCTCCGGACGAGCTTCTGTCCCGTGACATCCCGACCATCGCCGAGTATGACCTCGGCGTGGTTCGGCACACTTCGATCGGCCTTGAAGAGACTGTGGCCGTTTCGAACCGCGCACTATGCGGCAAGAGAGGATGTTGCGCCAGCGGAGGTTGTCGAGAATCTGTCGCATCTACAGCTTTGAGTCTCCATCAGGGGAGGTGGGAGGGTTGGGGCATGGACGGCGATAAATCAGATACGGGCGGGTTCCTGGTCTTCCGGCGAACGCGATCAGTTTTCGGTCCGCTCTCGGATGGAGACGACCTTGCCGTCTGTGATGCGGATGGTGGCGATCGGGCCCCATGAGCTCCAATGGTTAGCTTGGGTTTTCATCGCTGCGAGGGTGCAGTCTGTTGGGCTGACTGTTACGCCGCACATTTCGGATTGGGGATAGGAGGTGATGGTGACCTGGTCGGAGAGGGGCGCGGTGAGGCTCGGCCCACAGGCGGCTCGCCACTGCTTCGTGGATGTTCGGGCGAGGTGGACGAGGCTGTAGGTCAGTTTGTTGTCGGCGGACAGATCGATCAGCTCGACAATTCGGTCGCTTGGGTCATTGGCCTGGATGGCGTCCGTGCAGGGCGTGATGGCTGCGGGTTCAGCGGTCGGGGGGACGGCCCAGCTGGTGTCGGACGAACTCGCGCATCCGCCGACCGCTGGCAGTGCCGGTACGAGCAGGATCAGTGCGCAGACGCTACCGCGGCGCCACCGCATGAGTCGGTCGAACATCCGTTGCCCTTTCCCAGGGGCAGCCTGCGCCCCTCGACAAGCCGAGAGTATCCACGAAATACCCTGTGTGGCCACCCAATCCGTAGTTCCGGCCCCGAGAAATATAGCCTGGCACGAGTCGAAATCTCGTCCTAGACCAGCTCATCGAGAGAGGCGAATCCCAGACGCCAGATGGGACCTCTGGATCCGAGATCGAGAAATTGCAGACCACGGACGACGATTGCTCGCGTTCCCCGATGACAACGTGCCAGCGCTCGGTCCTAGTCGGACCGAACACCGGATCGACCGTCTCCGGGTCTCGAACTGTCCGATTCGCCCTCTGGCCCCACCGATCAACCGAAGAGCCCCGACGTGGTGACCTACCACCCCCGACACTGCTCCTAGGATGAGGAGCGGTCGATCCGGCCGCGGTCAGGCTTCCCGCCAGTGGGAGTTCGTGTACTCCGTACGGCCCATCCCGAGTGGCCAGGCGGGCCCATGTATGGACCGAATATCGCGGGTCCGGCACAGAAACCCATTGCCTACCAGCGGGCTACACCATATCCGCCCGAAATTCGGCCGATGCCAGTCGCGACCCCTTAACTGAGAAGTGAGCTGTCATCGGCAGAAGAGTGCGTTCGGGCGGCGCCGGATGGGCATGGCCAGTTAGTTCAGAGAAGCTTGTGTCCGTTGCCCGATGCTCCGAATGTCGTTGAGCCAAGTGCCGCGCCTGCTTGAGATCGAGGCCAACACCCACGAACGGCTCGATGAAGCCCGTCGGATGCGCTGGCTCGGCGAAGTGGCCGCACTCGAAGAGAGCCTGCGGCACATCAGGAACAAGAAGCAGCAGGCTGAACGGCTTCGTCAACGAGCCGCCGCCGGAGATGCAGGCATCGACGCGCTCAGCTGACACACGCACCGAGTCGACAAAAGCCCAGCCCAGTAGTGCGGAGAAGGGTGTCGGCTTCCGGCGGGCAGGAAGCGTTCCTGGAGGGCCACGTTCACGCGTTTACGCAGCTGGGCGGGGTCCCGCACGGCAAGATCCGTTATGACAATCTGAAACCCGCGGTCACAAGGTTCTCGGGTTGGGCAGGGCCAGAACCGAATCCGAGCGCTGGATCGCGTTCCGCAGCCACTACGGCATCGACGACCCGTTCTACTGCATCCCCGGCACGGAAGGAACCGCGCACAATGCGGGTTGGCGCTGGCAGTGGTGCAAGAACCGGCCGGTTTCGCGCGCGAGGTCATCGCGCGAGTGGCGTCTACATCGCGGCGGCCGGGTCGTTGGGTGGGGGTGCGAGTCGGGCGGCGGCATCGAGCTGATCGCGGAGGGTCGAGATCACCGCGTCTCGGGACGTATTTTCGAGGTAGGCGACGCGGGCGGTGAGTACATTGATCAGAAACATGGCGGGCGTGAGAACCGGTGAAACATCAACTCCGACGATGACATCCGGGGGCTTTGTCACGATCACCGGTGTCAGATCGGTGAGACCGGCAAGGACGTGATTGAGCGCCTGCCCTGGATCGTCGGGGTCATCGAGCGCCGTTGCCGTTTCCAGGAGGAAATTGCCGACGCGGCTCGCGTGTTCGGTGAGGCCGACTTGGGTGTCAGCCCCGGTATCGAGTCGGGTGTCGTCCACGAGCACGCGGTCGGTTCGGGTTTGAAGCGCACCAGCGTGGCCGGAGCGGGTCGTTATCGAGACGTTGATTCCCAATGGCCTACCCGCTTGATCCCATACGGGTGCGTCGTCATCGTCGGATTGCGGGCTGGCGGCGAGGTCTTGGACTGCGGACCGGTCGACGATCCCGTCGGCGAGTGGCATCCACATGGACAACACGTCGTGCGGTGCACTCCCGTCCAGCACGACAGTCCATTTGCCCGCCGTGACAGCTATTCGGCCGAAGATGTCGAAGTCGTCGGATACCTCTGACATGTCGACGGAAGCCAGGGGCGCGATAGCCCGAAGGGCGTCGGCGAGGCCATTGGGACCGAATGTGTCGACGATGCCGACCGCGAAGGCTCCGCCTCGGTCCGGGTTGTTCCAGTCGATGTCCCGGTCGAGGCGAATCCATCGGTCCGCGAGCTGACTGATCTGGCGGGATGCTCGTCGCGCCCACCAGTCCACATCACCGCGCACAGCGCTGACGGTCGGCGACGCAACAAATTCCGCTTGGTCGAGGCCATAGTTGTCTTTGATCGTGCCGGTCGCGTATCCACTCGCGGTGAGGACGAAGTCGCCGGTGACGGTGCCGAATGTGGTGGAGTATGCCGCCGAGACTCCGACGACCCCGCTGTCCGTGAGCCGGTCCGCAGCATTGAGGAGTGCTTCCGAAGGTGAGTCGACAATGGATTGCCACTCCGGAGCATCCTTGGACATGCAGTCTCCTTGACGGTCTTCGTTGCGTTGCGCCTGAGCCTAAGACGGATACTCACGCACAAACCCAGTACCTGTTCCATGTGATGGGAAGGGGGGGCTTGCCGACGATGCCATCGGCAGCGGACAGGATGTATCTGGTGCGTTGCCCACGAACCTTTGCCGGTTAGGCAGCTGCGGTGCGTGGTCTGCCCCAGCGTTCGCTGCGGACGCGGGCGCGTGCTCGGCGTTGGGCGGCGACGCCGTCGGCAGGGCGGGCGTGGGTCTTGCGCCACCGCGAGTGGTCCTGCAAACGGCGGGCGGACGCGGTGTGGTTGAGGTGGTTGGAGTTGCCCGTGGCGAAGTTGCGGAGCGGCCCGAACTGGGCCTCGATCGGATTGGCCCACCAGGCCCGCCTGGCTAACCGACAGCCACCTGGTTGACGCGCGGTCCCTCCACACCTTCGTCGGCGCGGACGGCTACACGCTTCCGACCTGCGGGCCGACTTGAACCGGTTCGTCACCGTTGTTCAGAACACCAGGATCTCCGCGGAAGACCTTCACACGCCACCGTTCTGACACGGCCGACGACCAGACACGCCGACCGGGGTGACGTCGAAATTCATGGATACACCCGCCCCGATCGGCCCTGAGTGACGCCAGGATTCGCGGATAGGCGGTGTTGGAATTCGTACTTACGGCCACGGGGTCGCTGCCGCCGGTGACGAGTAGGCGACCGTCGGGCAGCCTGGCGGTACCGGGGCAGAGCATCTCGTGGGCGGTGTCGGACATGCGCTGCTGGTTGATGACGCCGGTATTCGGGTCGAGGGTCGCGGTCATGGTGAAGCCGTGACCGGCGCCGTAGGTGTCGGGGGCGTACGCGGACCAGGTGAGGATCTCCGTCGGGCAGCACGGCTGAAGCGACGGGAACGATCGGAAACGGGATGCGCGGGCTCCAACTGCCGCCGACGGCTCGATTGGCCGCCCCCTGCACCCGGATTTCGGCCGCGGCCGCGGCCGGGGCGCGGTTACCGGCCTCGGTCAACGCGGTCAGCCGCACGTAGCGGGCCGTGATCGATTGGAACGCAGCGCTTTTGCGGTTCACGTCGTCCTGCCATGTCCCGGCCGCGACGTCGGTGAATACTTTCCCGTCGGTGCTGACCGCCACGGTTTAAGCGCCGATGCGTCCAACCGGATTGCCGTCTTGACGCGGCAGATCCTCCGCCGAGCCGACGGAGGCAGGCCCACCGCCGAGGACGAACCCGGTGGAAGCGACCACAACGTCTACGGTCACGAGCACGCCAAAACGCGTGCGGCGTGTATGGCTCGGCGGGTGAGCCTCAGCTTCGGAGCAGAATCCCCACGAATGGGAACCCCCGGCGCTGAGCCGGTCCGGTCGGACCGTGCCGCACGCACCGACAACACCTCACTGGTCAGGAATTCGATTCTGTCGGGACACCTGGGCGATCCAGGTGGTTGAACGCGGCGCGGCCGGGGGTGGCACACCGGGTGCGGAACCGGCCTCGGGCAGCCGCCGCGCGCTGCGGGCCATGACGACCATGCCGAGGAGGATCACCCACCCCGTGGTGGAGACGCCGAGCATCGAGAGCAGGATACCGGCGAGCAGTGATCCTGCGGCCGTGCCGCAGTGGCCGATGAGTTTGGTGGCGGCGAAGATTCGGCCGACGAGGTCCTCGGGGAAGGCGCGCAGCCGATGCAGGGCCAGCGCGACGTTCCCGATAGGGGCGACGAAGCCCATCCCCATCCAGCACAGCGCGAGCACTGCCGGGCTCGCGTCGACCGCCATGGGGAGGCTGAGCACGACCCACGCCCACACCATGGCGGTGAGCAGGGTCCGCGGCGCGAAACGAGTGGCGAGCACTGCGGCGGGGGCGGCTCCGAGTAGACCGCCCAACCCCGTGGCCCCCAGCACTACGCCGATCGTCCAGGTCGAGTGGCCGCCCTGCCTGATCTCCACCGTCATCGAGAGGATGAGGATCTGAAAGATCGCGTTGGTGATTCCGAGGATCACCGTCGCGCCCCGTACGAAGGGTTCGGACCACACGCTGCGGACTCCCGCCCACGCCTGGTTCCAATCCCAGACGCGGATGTCGTTGCGGGCGCGTATGTTCGGGCTTCCCTTGATTCGCGCGCGGATTCTCGACAGGGTCCACAGGCAGTACAGGTAGGAGGCCGCGTTCGCCAGGAACGGCAGGGTACGGGCGATGCTGAGGGTCGCCGCTCCGATGAGCCTGCCGATCATGTTCGCTATGGGCTGCTCGGCCTCGAGGAACGCGAGCGCGGTCGGGCGTTCCTCGGTGGTGACGACATCGCGGACCAGGCCCAGTTCGCTGGTGTTGAAGAAAACGTAGGCGGCGCCCTCGATGAACGCGGCCGCGGCCAGCAGCACCGGCAGGCCCGGCGGCCGCTCGGCGACGATGAATGCGGCGAGCAGCGTCGCCGCCAGACCCGAACGCTGACACATGATCAGGACTCGCCGTCGATCCCACGTGTCAGCCACAACGCCCGCCGGTACCTCGAACAACAGGCTGGGCAGGATGGTCGCGAAGGACACGACACTGGCCGCGACCGGTGAACCCGTCAGGATCAACGCCAGCAGGGGGTAGGCGATTCGCACACCGTGCAGACCGACGTGGGAGACCGCATTGCCGGACCACAACAACAGGAAGTTCTTGTTGTCGAAGATGTTCGAACCCTGCATCGCGGATCGATTTCGCCGCGCCGTCAGAGGAATTTGCCGATGAACGCGAGGATCTCGCGTAATCCATTGCGCCACGCGGTGATCACCGCGAGCGCGGCGCATCCGAAGGCCACACCGGCCGAGCTGAACGCCCAGGAGGTCAATCCGGCGGTGCTCAGCGGGACATTATGTCCGGGCCACGGGTAGGAGCCCGTCCCTCGCAGGGCACTGATCGCCAGCCCCACCTGCGGGCCCCAATCGTTGCCCATGCCCATCGCTGCCTGCACCTTCGGCAGGTTGGTGTCGAGGTTGAGAATGACCACGAGCACCAGGATCGCGACCACGACCGAAGCGACGGCCGTGACACCACCGGCCAGGTCACTGCGATTGGTGATCGCTTGAATCGCCCCGACCACGACCACGAAGATGGCGACGCTGATGAAGATCGCCCAGCTGCCACTGATCTTCACACCCGGGGGAGCGGCCTGCGACCACAGATTCAGGTGGCTGGTGGTGTGGGTGAACTGACCGAAGGCATTGATCGTTCCCTTCCCGTCCCAACCTGAGGCCTTCAGCCAGGGCTGGAACATCATGAAGAACAGGATCGAATTCCCCATCGCTGTCAGGCCGTACGGCCAGACACCCCTGAGTGAGCGCGTGGTTCGCGGCTGGGGATCGGGGCTGGCAGAACTGCCGGCGGGCTGGGAAGGTGTCGTTTGCACCATCAGAACAGGCTACAAACAGTCGATTCGGGGGTATCGCCAATGCTGGGCAGGGTCACCGGCTCCGGGAAAGCCGAGTTCACCACGCAGGCATGGCATCCGGGAATGCTCGAGGACCTGGGCGACATCGTCACCCTCGACGGCGCGAGATTCCGCTTCCGGGAGGCGATTCCGGCCGATGCGTCCGCCCTTCGTGATGCCCTGTTGCGGGGGATGCGGGCGTCGCTCGAGCTGTTGCCGCGCGGCGAGGGCGGCGTCGAATGGGTGCGGGGTGTCATCGAGGACATGCGGCCGCGCCATCTGGCGAACTTTCGACGATTCCTCGACGACATAGCGCAGGGAACCGGTCGCCGTAAGATCTTCGTCGCCATGGATGGCAAGGGGGAACTGGCCGGTTTCACGCAGCTCGACGTCTGCGCCGACGCGGGAGGCGGCGTTTACGGCCAGATGGAGGCGTGGGTCATCGAGCCGCAATACTCTTCCCGCGCAACTCGATACGTCGGCCGCAGCCTGGCCGCCAGCTTGATGGACGCAGCCAAGCTGTACGCGGTCGCATCGGGCGCGCATCGACTGGAGTCCAACACGACCAAGGGCCTTCCCTCAGAGGCCGCACACCTGCGGCAGGGCTACGAGCCGAGGCCGGGCCTGTATCCGACGCCGGCCCTGTGGCTGGAGAACGGTTGCAGGCCGGATGTGGGCGCCCAGATGAGGCTCACCTGGACCATCCCCTCAATCTTGGCGGTTCGCTAGCGCCGGATTCCGGCCGGATGCGCCACTACCCCCGACCGTCGAAGTCGCCCGAGAAGCCGATCGAAGATCAGAGGTTGACGAAGAAGTAGTAAGCGCGCATACTAATTGCATGACGTTCATCGCTGAAGCCTCCGCCACCTCGACCGCCACCCCTGCGGCCTTCTTCACCAAGTGGGCCGACATGGCCACCTGGCCCGAGTGGAACCAGGACACCGAGTGGGTCACCCTCGACGGCCCCTTCCAGCAGGGCGCCACCGGCACC
>NZ_JBEYYI010000064.1:0-9825 GCF_040645495.1 Nocardia sp. NPDC046763
AGGCGGCAAAAGGTCGACACCGCTAGTTTCACCCTCCAGTTGTGCACGAAATTCGGCACTAGCGGGCGTCCGCGCGGCGCTCAGATCGGCACGGCTGGTTGATCTTCGGCGTGCCGCGCTGGCCGGTTCGGTCAGCGCGGTATGCGGCAGAATAGTGTGTTCGCAGGCACTGGTGTGGCCCTGGTGTGCTGGTGTCCGCAGTTGTTCGTATCGTTGTCGGCGATTACTCGGAGGGTTGGGGCGAAGTGGCTGATAACGATTGGGCGCGTCTGTTTGAAGACATGCCGATGTTTCTTTTTCCGGACTACGACGATCAGTTCCGGCTCCGGTGGCCTCCGACCGGGGAGTGCGTCGAACTGCGTGATGAGAAGACCGACCACCGGGTGGTGTTCTGCGCTGAGGACGAGTACGTCGAAATCAGGGTGTCAGAGCCGCAGGACCCGCTTACCGTGGATCGATTCCTGGCGGTCCTGCGTTCGCAGCGCACCTCGCACAGGTCATTGACATCGGATCTACAGCCGATCGAAGAAGCGCAGTGGCGGCAGTCCACTGCATGGAAGGGCGTTTGGGAGACCGGTTGGCGGCACAGTGCCGACTACAAAGACGAGATCGCTGCTGACGTGATCGAAGTTCTGCGCACCGGATTGAGTGCGAGTCCCGAACGGTTGCGTTATCGGGCGTGGAACAACGACGGGCCGGTCGATGACCTTCGTGGAATCTCGCCGTTGGAGTCTGTCGAATCCGATCGTCCTACGAAACGTGGTGTGCCCCAGCGGTGCGCGGAGTGGGGAGATCTCGGCCAGCGTCTGGATTGGGCTTTGACCACACTGCCGCTGGGGCAGGTTCTGGTGTTGTCCATGCCCGCGCGAGGTCGTGATTCCTGTGTCGTCACCTTCTTCAACGACCCGAACCGTCCGATGCTGCACAACGAGTGCATCGTCTGGGATGAAGCGGGATTGGAGCTCGATGAGCTGAACAAACGGCTGACCAGAGTGGGATGGCAATGGGCTCCAGATCACGCCGACGGTGTCGATGACCCGATCTGGGTCGGGCCGACGACTCGGGCGGGCGTCCATCCGACGGTGCGAGACACGACAGTTCGCACTGTGGCCACCTTTCGTGACGTCCTCGGCGTTACGCATCCTCGCGAGCTTGCGTTCAGCGCAAGTGCCGATCCCACGATGAGCTACCTGATCTCCGAGTTGGGACTGGATCGGGCCGACATGTGACGAACGCCAAATGCATGAACGGTCATCGGCTACTTACAGGATACGGTGGCATCGATTTGGTGACACGGGGAGGAACTGTTGACTGACACCGAGACTGATCCCTGGGTGCGGTTCGGGCGAAGACTGGCCGACGAGCTCATGGGCGTGGACGTCTTCAACTTCATCTGGGTCAGGGATGAGCGCGAAGCGTTGTGGGCTCAAATAGCGTTGGCGGAGGGCAATCTCGGCGACCCGGGACCATTCGGTTGGACTGGTTGGGGCGGTTGGCAGGGAAGGCTGGAAGTGGAGGTCACCGATGTCAGTTGTCCTGGGACCGAGTTCGGGGGGATAGCCCTGGGCGATCAACCGCAAATGATCGAAGCAGGCTGGACTCCGGAGCCAGAGACGCCTTTCTGGTCGCGCTCCATCGACTGGTACAACGATCGTCGAATCTGCCAGGGTGTCGCCGACCTGGATGTTTCAGCGTTCCGTGACATCTTGGGCAAGGAGACTCCACCCGAGCGGATTACGATCCAGTGGAACGGCTACGACCGAGGCTACGGTTTTCCCGAGGACATGGCCTTTTAAGCGAGCCCATCCAGTGGCCGTCCAAGCGCATGGCTTCGCACGTACTCAATTCGCAGGCAGTAGCGGACGTTCTGCACCGCACCAGGTTCCGGCCGCCGGCGCCCCGCGCTGGCCTGTTCGGTCAGCGCGACATGCGGCAGTAGCGGATGTGCTGAGCGCGATTGCCTAGCTGGTACTGCGGGCCCATCCGGCCACCACGGTGAAACCGTGGTACCGATCGTGCTGGTTGTGGTCTTGAGGTTCACGCTACGTGAATGTTTAGCGTCGAGATGCCGGATGGACCGGCAGGGTTCCAGTGCGGTGAGGAGTGGGTCGTGTCCTGGTCGATTGTGGAAGTTGCCCGTATGTCCGGGGTGACAAAACGGACGCTTCGACACTACGACGAGATCGGCCTGCTGCCGCCGGCGGGCGTCCGCAGTAACGGCTACCGCTTCTACGACCAAACTCAACTGCTGCGCCTGCAGCAGATTCTGGTGCTGCGGGAACTGGACCTCGGGCTCGATGAGATCGCCGCGATTCTCGATCGGCAGACCGATCGATTGGTGGCGCTGCGGGAACACCACGCGCGATTGCTTTGTGAGCGCGACCGTCTCGATCGAGTGGTGCACACGGTCGCCCGCACTATCGAGGAACTCCAGGCACAGGAAGGAACACCGGGCATGTCCCAGATCAACAGGCCGGAGAACCTTTTCGAGGGATTCGACCCGAGCCGGTACGAACCGGACGCGCTGAAACGCTGGCCCGATCAGGCGGAGGCGTTCGAGCGCTCGAAGGCGTACACCGACTCGCTGTCAGCCGAGGAAATCGAGCGAATGCAGAAGGAAACGACCGCGGCGATGATCCGCATGGCTGAGCTGATGGCATCGGGAACGCCTGTCGGCGATGCGGCCGTGCAGTCCGAGATCGACGCCGCATACCAACTCCTCAGTGCCACTTGGACCCCGGACGCGCAAATGTTCAAACAACTTGCCCAGACCTACCTCGACGACCCCAGCGCCACCGCGAGTTTCGATCAGATCGCTCCGGGACTGGCCGCCTACTACCGCGACGCGATGGTGGTCTTCGCGGATATCAGGCTCACGTAACCGACAGCCGCCCATACCATCCGGATTGCCCCTCGCTGGCCGGTTCGGTCAGCGCGGTATGCGGCAATTGAGTGCGTTCAGCGCACGACTACGGCGTGATACCCATCGCCCAGATCGCGGCGGCTGGCTCTGGCATCGAGATGGTAAGGATACGGCCACTGGCCAACCGCACGCGCAGCGCGGGGCCAGATTTCGGAGTCAGCAGCCAACCCCGTTTCGGCTTCCAGGGCACGCCTGACCAGGCTGGTGTCGAAGGGATCGTCTCAGCGTGGGTGATCCTCGCACGCGCAACTTTGACGCGCGGAAACCCCAAGGGGCCGAGACTCACTGTCAGGCCAGTGGGGCCCGCGGTAACGCGCTGGCTGATCGCGACTACGGCCAGAACGAGATTGAGCAGCAGGCTGAAGGTCAGGAGAGCGAACCCCCACCATGGCCCGCTGCCTGTGAAGAAGGCACTGCCGAGGACAACGAGAAGGATGATGTTCAAACGAAACATCGGCCAGTTGGTGACGCGGCAGGTGTAGACCGTCGCGGGGGACATCACATCAACTCCTCGATCAGACCGAGCACCTCGGCCTTGCTGTAACCGTTGGCGCGCGCAAACTCGATCAGCTGGCGGGCCGCCTGCTCCACCGGGGCCGAAATGGGTGCCGTCGCAGTGACACGAACGCCGCGCCCGCGCCGAAAGTCGACGACCCCTTCTTCCCGGAGCCGCCGATATGCGGCCAGGACGGTATTACGGTCGACCGACAACGCCTCCGCCAGTTCGGCTGCGGGAGGGAGCTGTTCGTTGACCACCAACTCCCCGGCGGTGACCGCACGCCGAACGCACGCCGCGATCTGATCTTGCAGCGAGGCCCGGGAAGTTGGTTCGATATGCCACAGCATGATGCTGATGAAACTAGCACTATTATCGAGGTGTCGCACTGCTTGAATTGCCCGAACATCGGCATTACCCGTGCACTGACGAGGTTTGGCCGGCGGGCTCAGATGACCCCTGCCCGTTGATCTTTCACGCGCCCGCGCTGGCCGGTTCGGTCAGCGCGGTCAGCGGCATTTCTGTGCGTTCACCAACGATTCAGGTTCGCGACGAGCCGGTCCTACAGCAATTTGCCGCAGTAGTTCGGCTCGGCGGGCGGCTCGACGGCGAGCGTTCTCGGGCTCGTGGTCGGAACCGGACCGGTGTTCCCCTGGGAGTGCGGCCTGCTGGCTGACTGGTTCGTCGGCGAGGTCGGTGGGGCTGGTCAGGGCGTCGTAGAGCCAGTTGTGGGCTTGTCCGATGGTGACCCGGGTGCCGAGGAATTGGCTGGTCAGCGCCCAGTATCGATGGATCCGGTGGTCGGTATCGGTGGCGTCGATCAGCATTTGCTCGCGGAACCGTGGGGTGTCGCGTTCGCCACGCGCGTGGGCGTGGGCGATGACGAATCGGTCGAGTTCGCTGCCGCGGTGCGGCCGGACGCCTTCGGTGACGAGTGATACCACGTCCACCATCACATCGCCCACCTCGACGTACAGCGCGTGCGCATCACGAATCAGCTCCGGCCGGCTCCGCCAGTATTGCTGTCGCACAATACTGGTCACGTCGGGGTCGGCCACGAGCGCGGCCAACTCGGCGTACGCGACAACCTCGTCGACGGACGGATCAGCGGGTGGGTGCGGGACGTTCCAGCACACCCACGGATCGCTGGCGGCTCGCGATAGCGGTGCGAGGATGCGCCGCCAGAAGCGGACCAGGCAATCGTGGACCGCAGCTCCGTCCTGCGCGGCAGCCAGCAACGCCAGTCGCACAGGCCGCTGTGCCGGGGCCGCGGTCTCGATAGCACGCAGTGATGCCCGCCGCCACGCCATTGACCTCAATTCGACGTCCAGTCGCGCACTTTCGGCAGCGATGGCTTCTGCCAGCGACCGTTGCTCGTGCAGCACGCCGGTGATCGAATCGAGGCCGAGGCCCAGCGTGCGCAGCCGCCGTACCAGGAGCAGTCGTTCGGTGGCGCTGTCGGCGTCGAACATCCGATGCCCGCCTGTGCTGCGCTGCGCTTCCAGAATGCCTTCGTCGCAGTAGAACCGGATCGTTCGCACCGCGAGCCCGGTCCTGCGCGCCAACTCTCCGATGCTCACCAGCACACCGGACCGTGTGTCGTCCGTCACAACCTGTTGAACCTCCACCCCACTGGAGCTCTTAGCGTACGGGCACTGCCGCTCGGCTCCACCGAGGCACCGGGCCTCCGGTCGGCGCGGACAGGTGATTGCACCGAGAAAGGGTGAGTCGTGGCTACCACGCAGGAAGAAATCATCGCTGGCATCGCGGAGATCGTCGAGGAGGTGACCGGCATCGACGCTGCGGACGTGGTGCTCGCCAAGTCGTTCGTCGACGATCTGGAGATCGACTCGCTGTCGCTGGTGGAGATCGCCGTGCAGTTGGAGGACAAGTACGAGGTGAAGATCCCCGATGAAGACCTGGCGAGCCTGCGGACCGTCGGCGATGCCGTCGTATATGTCCAGAAGATGGAGGCCCAGCAGCCGCAACTCGCGGCCGACATGGAAGCGAAATTCAAGGAAGGCCAGGCGAATTGAGCAGCACTGGCCGGTCCGGGGCTTCGCGGAGGTGGTGCGCCGGTGATCGCTGATCCGCAGTTGAATCCCGCCGCGGTCGAGCTCGGCAACTTCTTCCAGCAGCCGCCGGAGACTGTATGGCGGGCGTTGACCGAGCCGGACTTGCTGCAGCGGTGGTTGCTGCGACCGACCGGGTTCACAGCATCAGTCGGGACTCGCTTCCGGTTCACCGTTCCGGACTCGGCCATCGATCAGATCCGCTGCGAGGTGCTGGCGGCCCGGCCATACGAGCAGCTCACCTACAGTTGGGTCTATCCCCAGGCCCACTATCCCGCCCGCTGTGTTGTCAACTGGCTGTTACAGCCGCAGGGACGTGGCACACGACTTCTGCTGACACAGACAGGGTTCGACATCGGAGACCGCCGACAACGCATGGTGCGCAACGCCGTCGAGCGCAGCTGGAAACGGCTCCTTCTGCCGCGGCTCGGTGAGGTGATCCACCACTGAGTCTCGCAGGGTAAGGAGAGTGGCCGACCCGCCGACGGCCGTTCCACGAAAGGCACTCAACTCAGCATGAGCGTGCTCGGCTGGCACCCGTACGACGCTCTGCGCGTTGATCTTTGGCGGTCTGGCACTGGCCGACTCGGTCAGCGCGCCACGGGCACTGTAGTGCGTTTCGATTGGCGGGATTGTTGCGGTGGAATGGGACGCTCATGTGCCGATTTGGGGTACATGCTGGCGGGCTGGCCAGCCAGGCCGGAGTGACCCGCCCGGTGCCGGGTCGGCGCGAGTCCGGCGATTGTCCAAAAACCAAGCACTTGTTAGGGTTTCGAGATGGAGCTTTCCGGTCCGGTGGCTGGTCCGATCAATCTGATCTCGACGTTCTTCCCACTGTCTGATGTCGGTTACGTCGCCGAGGAGTACTTCCTGTCCGGTACGGCCGGGTCCTACCGCTTGAGCGGCTCGGCCGGTGACGACGGGGAGTGGGCGACCGAGCCGGACGGCCTCGCACCGTTCACGACCAGACTCGTGGTGTACCGGCCGGTCGAGGGCTACTGCGGAACCGCTGTCGTGGAGTGGCTCAACGCCTCCTCCGGTGCAGACGCGCCGCCGATCTGGCTGCTGGCACACCGGCATCTCATCCGGGCCCGGATGGCCTGGATCGGAGTTTCCGCGCAGTACGCGCCGATCCACGGCGGCAGCGTCATGGCCGCGGCGGCCGAGGGGGACGACACCTGGAACTCGATCCTGCTGCCGCCACTGAAGCAGTCGGATCCGGTGCGGTACGCCGATCTTTCGCATCCCGGGGATGCGTACTGCTACGACATCTACCGGCAGGCGGGAGAACTGGTTCGAAGGCTGCTGCCGGGGACCCGGCAGCTGCTCGCGGCCGGGCAGTCGCAATCCGCGGCCGCGCTCGTCACATTTGTGAATGCCATTGCGCCGCATGGCTCGCCTTACGACGCGTACCTCATCGACGGGCGGCCGGGCCGCCCTGCCACGCTGACCGGCTTGGTGGACCCCGAGGCGCTGGACGGCGGTACGCGGGTGCGTGCGGATTCGATCGCGCCGGTGCTCGTGCTCCAAACCGAGTTCGAGGTGGTCGGTCTCATGCGCTCGATCGACTCCCGCCAGCCCGACTCCGACCGGTTCCGGCTCTGGGAGCTGGCCGGCGCCGCGCACGCGGACTCCTACAGCGTCGGCGCATCGTTCACCGACTCGGGCTCACTGACCGCAGAGGAACTGGCCGAGCGGATGGCGCCGCGACGCAATCCACTGGGCGTCGAATTCCCTGAGCCGATCAATTCCGGGCCACAACATCACTACGTCGTGCAGCGAGCCATCGCGGCGCTGTCCCAATGGGCCGACGGCGGACCCGCTCCGGCACAGGCCGATCGGCTCACGGTATCCGCTGGGGAGCTGGTGCTGGACGTCCATGGCAACGCGCTGGGCGGCATCCGCACGCCGTGGCTGGACGTACCATTGGCGGTGTTGTCCGGGCTCGGGCAGGAGGGCGGCGGCCCGGCGATCATGTTCGGCTGCACGCGACCACTCCCGGGACCCCCTCCGGATGACTACCTACCAGCATTCCGAGCGGCAACCGACAAGACGGTCGCGGCAGGCTTCCTGCTGGCTGAGGACGTACCGGAAATCCTCGCCACGGCAGCCGCGAATCAAGCGTTGAGCACCAAGGACGCATCCCGGTAGCCGCCACCGATCAGTTGGTGGTCACCGCGTGAGAACTTATGGCGTCGATGAATTCGGAAGTGATGCTCGCGTCGTCACGCAGGTCGACGCCGGAGGTGCTGCTCCGACCTTCGACATAGCGGCCGTGGGGGGTTCAAGTCGGTAGCCCCTCCGAAATGCTTGAAAGGCGTTGCAATGCAACGGTGTTCAGGCGAATAAGCTTTCGGGGGGATACGACCACTACGCGCACGCGTCTCACCAGCGGAGACTGTTACTTCCGACCGGTGGCGACATCCCATAGCCGGACGGTGTTATTGATCTCAGCCATGTCGGTGAGTAGGTCGGTCCAAGCGATCTCGAGCGGTCGCATGTCATCTCCCTGCTGCGGGGCACTCGTGGACGGCGATCGCAGGTTGAGCACCACGAGCGGGTCGCTGCCGGTGAAAACGGAACCGACACGGTGCTCGCTCATCGGCATAGAAAGACGTTTAGTGCGTCGGTTTCCTGGACGTGGGGAACGTCCTCCTGATGCGCTTGTCGGGCTTGGTGTCCCATCGCAGGAGCAGGAGAACGTTCCATGGGTAACGGTTGCGGTGTATCCCGGGGTGATCGCAACCGTAACGCGCGGCTGACCCGGCTGCGGGCGTTGGTGCCGGTAGCCAACGCGATCGTCGGGATCGATCTGGCCGACCGTAAACAGATGGTCGTTGTGTGTGACCATGACTCGAAAGTACTGGCCCGCAGAACATTCAGGTGCCGTGCCTGGGATATGGGTGCTGCGTTGGAGTGGGCTGCCGGTCGTGCCGCGGTGGCCGGTTTCGCTGGGGTGACGGTGGCGTGTGAGCCGACTGGGCATCGGTGGCGGGTGCTGGGGCAGTTGGCCGCCGACCGGAACATGTTGTTCGTGTGCGTGCAACCGGTGATGACCGCCTGGTCACGCCGCGCTGAGGACCTCACTACGGACAAGACCGATGAGAAAGATGCGGTACTGATCGCGCGGTTGACCGCGCAGTTGCGGTGTTATGCGCCCGAACCCGTGGATGAGACCTGGTGCCGGTTGCGGCATCTGGGTGCGCGCCGCGAGCAGTTGCTGGTGGACATGGTTTCTCAGGTCCAGCAGATCCGGGCCTTGCTCGAGTGCGTGTGGCCGGCCGCGCTCGAGGCGGCCCAGCAGCCGTTCAAGTCTCGGACCTGGATGGCGGCGTTGCGGGTGATCTGCGGTCGCGACGGCGGTGAGTTCGCGCGCACTCGCCGGTTGGGTCGTGACCGGCTCGAGCGCCTGGTCCGTGGTGAGGTCACCCGTGGCGGTGCGAAGCGGGCGTGCTTTCGGATCACTGGGAAACTCTATGCAGCACTGGATGATCCGGCTGGGGTGCTCGCGCACCGGCGCGGCGCGCTGGAACGGGTGCATCTGCTGCTGGAGGACTGGGCCGAGGGCAAGCGGCGCCTGGCCGACACCGAGGCCCGCATGACCAGCATCCTCGATGAACTCCAGCTCACTGATCTTGTCACCTCGATCGTCGGATTGTCCGCGGTCGGGGCTGCGGCGATTCTGGCCGAAACCGGTGACCCGGCCCGGTTCCCGTCGGCTCGCGCTGTGGTCAAACACGCCGGTCTCGCGCCGCGGGAGAAGAAATCCGGTGCCTTCACCGGCCGCGCCCGGCTTACCGGAGCGGGCCGTCCCGGGCTGCGGCTGGCCGCCTGGCGAGGCGTGTGGGGCACCCAACGCGCCAACACGGTCTATGCCGCCCGCTACCAGCACCTGACCACCCGAGAAACCAACCCGCTCACCCCCACCCAAGCACAGGCCGTGATCGCCGCGGCGATCCTGCGCCAACTACATGCGGTCGTCACGACCCGACAACCCTGGGACCCACACATCGCCACCCACGGCACCACCACGACCGAGCCCGCCATGATCTCGACCGCCGCCTGAACAAGCCGACCGTCGAGCGGAAGGTCGGGGCGAGCCCCACGCGGCATCGAGACACCCCTGGTGATCTCGTCGCACATCATGGGCAGCCCGGACCCGTCGTCACCTCAACCCGATTACACGCTGCAGGGAACCAACCCCATTACCGCTATGCCGGGACGACGACAGACCAGGGCACCGACCGAACCGCTTGACTGTGATGATGACCTTGGTGACGTTTCGGTGGGTCTGACTCTCCGCTTGACTGACGTCTTCGACTGTCCCCTTTGTG
>NZ_JBEYYI010000065.1:0-9166 GCF_040645495.1 Nocardia sp. NPDC046763
ACGCTGCGACAACGCATCCACCACGACCTAACATCATGCAACACAACCGATTTCAACGTGAGCGAAACGAATTACCTCCATGTGAGACATCGTCTTAGTAGCTAACCGGGCGGTACGGTAGTCCGCCGGCTGTCGGCCGACCTGGAGATCTCCCGGGACCTTGCTCAGCAGGTGGTAACGAGGAGGCGTTCATCAGGGCGCTAGAACGTCGCAGCGCCTCAAGTTCACTCCATCGCGTACATCCTGCGGCGATGGCTCCCGCGCGGGGGTGAACGAGTGGATCACGAAGCGTGCCAGGCTGCGGGGTTTCGCAGCAGTAGCTCGACCGAGCGGTGTTTCGGCGCCCGCCGTCGTATCCGAAGCAATGTCATTGCTGCAATTGTGGGTGGGCGAAGGGATCAAGCCGGCGGTGATGTGGGTGCGCACTGGATCGCCTCGCCAAGAACGCGTCTGACTATGGTGCTTCGGGCATCGAATGGCGTCGCCTGCTTCATGTTAGCGCCGCATACATTATGTGTGCGGTGTCAACGCAGAGGCTTATGTAAGCGGTGTCAACGTTGATCGGCGCCCGCTACAGCGTCGATCACGCTGCCGACGCGATGGTCCTGGTCCACGACCGATGAGCGATCGGCAAGGTCGTCGTGGGGATGCTGGACGCGTGATTCTTGTCCAAGGACGCAGTCAAGGAATCGTTGGCCGGCTGCCTCGAAAACGCTGTCCAAGCACCAGCGTTGGGCGGCATTGCCATGGATGTCGTGTGGGCGCTGGCGAAACTCGCACCGGTCGATGTCGTTGTCGACTCATGGTGGTTCAAGCCGCGAGACCTCGCGTTTGCGCGTACGGGTATCGCGAGAGCGGGTGCCCGCCGGGTGGTGGAAGTGTGGTGCGACATTCCTGCAGACGTCGCCAGGTCCCGGTATGTCGCGCGCGGGCGCCCGGCCATCTATCGAGACCGGCAGCGCTTGGCCGAGAACTGGGATGACTGGGCTGCGCGTGCGACACCACTCGGGATGGGTCCGGTACTGTTCGTCGACACTACCCAGGCGATCGATCATGCCGTTCTCGCGTCCCGGGTACTGGCGGGGCGGCCGCTGGCCCGCTCTCACCACTTCGAGACAGAACCTAGCGGGATGAGCGTGCGAGGGGGCGGCACGATGGCGTTCACCAGTGGTAGCAGGATGCCGTCGGAGAATTGGAACACGCTGTGATCAGCGGACTTTCGCGCGGGCGGTGTGATCGGCGCGGGGTCGTGGTGGCGGGTTGGTGCACCAGTTCCGGGCCCATCGTTGTTTGCGTTCGTGATCGCGGGTGATCCAGTCGCGTCCTTCGGTGGCCACGGCTTCGAGGATGTGTAGGGCGGTGTCGAATCCCGAGATTTGGGCGGAAGATAGGGATGGGCTGGTACGGGCAGGGTCGTTGGGGGAGGTGCGCAGGTATTCCTCGACTTCGGCGATATGGGTGCCGTTGAGGAGAGTGAGTTGGAAGACGCGACCGTCGAGGAGGTCGGATTGTGGATGGCCGTCGCTGCGGAAGCCCCGTACGAGACGCTCGGTGACCGAGGCGGATGCGACGGCGTCGTAGGTGCACATGCGGCGTTGTTCGTTGTGTAGATTTCCGGTGGCAAGGTTCAGATAGGTTCGCGTGGTTCGCATTCCGAACCGGGTCAGCAGCAACACCGTCACCATGTAGGCCTCGTACCGTGGTGGTCCACCCTCGACTCTGCCGCCGCGCGCGAACGGTGCGCGTGCGGTGAGAACGACGTAGGTGACCAGATCGCTCTCCTGCAGGTTGGCGCGGCGTAGCGCCTCGTCCTTGAGGTAGGTTTTGTCCAACGCCAGCCAGCGCGCCATCTGCTGATCGGTTGGCCGCTCAGCCAAAAGGGCGCCGGACCGGCGGCGGAACATGGCCTGCTCCTCGGAGAACAGTATCTGCGCGTCCTGATCGAGCAATTCTCGCGCACGTGGCCGGGAGGCGATACGGCCGACGCCGAATATTGCTGTCCAGCCGACCGCTGCGAGCGCCGCGGCGGTGATGTGGCCTGAGATCGTTACCATGACCAGCACGCTCACCCACGCGAGCACACCGATGTCGCGTAGATTCTCCGCCCGCGCCGCGACCGGTGTTTGTGGCAGTAGATAGTAGTGGAGACGGCCGAATCGGGTTGCGTGCCAATCGATCAGCCATTTCAGTCGGCTCGGGATGGTGTCGTCGTCGCCGTATTGTTCGCCGAGGCGATGTTTGAGGTCGTGGCGGTAGGCGGCGGTGAGGTCCCACAGACCACTGCTATCGCCTCGGCGGAAGCACCGGTCGATCATGGCATCCAACGGTGTTGGCTGTTGGTTCGGTGCCAGTGGTGGGCGCGACCGCGCGGAGCGGGTGTGCTGGGTGTGGGTCTGCCACACCACCACACAACGCAGTACCATCCCGGCGCCGATGACGATAAGCACAACCGCTCCCACTGTGGCGGCGGTGATACCGGTCCGGAGTATGGACACGACAGCCATGACCAGCGCGACCGACCCGAGAATGGCGGCGGGCCAGTCGACGATGGTCAAGCGTGGTGGCGGCGACCACGGTATCGGGGCCAGCGGGTCGGCTTCGAAGAACATCCATGCGCGGGCGGCTCGCCGATTGTCCATTCTCGTGCGGGCCACCTCCTGCGCGCGTTCACTGTTGAGCTGTTCGTGGACGGTTCCGCTGAGGATGAGCGCCAGGTGCCGGTCGATCTCGTCTCTACGATCGCTCGCTAGTTTGGAGAACCTCGTCATCGCGGCGGCCAATTCGCCGACGGCCGCTCCGCGAGTTGACCCGGTATGCGCGTAGCGCAGCAGCTTGTCGACCACATCGAGAGCGTCGCGCCATCCGTCTCGGGGACGGTCGGCGGCCATCCTCATGGCGTTGCCGATGCGTGTGGTCGGCTCGGCGTCGATTTCGGAGAACGACCGCTCGCTCACTACCGCCAGCACGTACAGGTGGCAGCGTTCGCCCGTGTGGTGTCCGTTTTCGAGGAGGTCGCGCAGGATTTCCTCGGCCCGGCGCGGGTTACCACCGTCGAGGTGGGCCCGAGCCACTTCGTGCAGCCGCTCGGGTGAGTCTCCGGAGGCGGTGGTGTAGATATTGGTCGTGCCGTGTAGGACCGAATCGTTGATTTGGGCGCCGATCTGCTGGCCGACCTCGGCCTGGTCGGCCGCGCTCATATGATTGATGAACGACAACCCTGACGGGTCGGTACCCGTATTCATCGCAGTCCTCCATTGAACTGCGTACCAATCTGGTTTTCTACATGGGCGTTACCGCGTGCGACGAGCGTGTTGGTGATCGTTGTCGGCGCTGGGTCCGAGGTCACGGGATCCTCAGGCGCCGAACGCGATTCGGGTTCCAGCGATACCGCCAGCGCGACGGCGAAGGCTGCCGCGTTGGCGACCGCGCGCGCCTGTCCTCCGGCGTGGTCGGCGTCGGCCTTGTGCCCGTCGGCGTGATCGCTGATCCCGCGGATGACGACTGCGGGCACCTGGTCACCCAGCGCGGCGGCGTGCGCGAACCCCGAACCTTCCATCTCCACGGCGATGGCGTCGTTGTAGGAGGTGTGCAGCCGCTGCGCCAGATCCGAGCGGGTCGAATCCAGTAGCACATCGCCGACCGCGATCGCCCCGAAATGCACGTCCGGGGGCGTGGCGCGGGCGTGGTCGGGGAGGAATCCCCGCCATTGGTGGCGGCGGCAGAGTCGGTGGGCCAGTTGGTCGACGCGGTGGGACAGTTCCCACGAGCGGGGCCGCACCAGGAACCTGTCGTCCTCGCTGCGCCCGCCTTGATACGAGTAGACCTTGGTGGCCACCACGACGTCGCCGACAGCTGTCTTTTGTCGCAGTCCGCCGGCGACTCCGACGAACATCATTGCCGCGGGCGAGAATTCGGCGCGAGCGCGTTCGGTCAATGCCGCCGCGGTGGTGGTGCCCGCGCCGGTGATGCCCACCGCGACCCGATGGCCTGGGTGCTCGGCTATCGTGCCCACGTCGAACAATGTGCCCTTGTCGTGCTCGTACATTTCGAGATCGATCAGATGCTCGAGTACGGCGTTCTGCTCAACATCCAGAGCGGTCAGAATCACGATCATTGTTTCTCCCCAACGTGATCGGAACGGAGCGTCACACAAGTGCTCCGAAGAGTGACGCTAGCCACCGAACCGCCTTTACGTCAAGATGACGTAAAATCGATTGAGGAGAGGAGATCCATCATGGCTGAACGTTATTGGCCCAGCACCGAAGTCGCTATCGCTGTTGACCTGGCGGTGCTCACCGTCCGCGAGGATGCGCTGCAGGTCCTGCTCGTCGAACGTGGCACCGACCCGTGGCAGGGACATCTGGCCCTGCCCGGAGGATTCCTCGACGACTACCGCGAAGATCTGTGCGCCGCCGCCGAACGCGAACTCATCGAGGAGACGGGCCTGGACTTGCGGCGCGCGCACCTCGAGCAACTACACACCTACGGCGCGCCCGACCGCGACCCTCGTCGCCGCGTGATCACCGTCTGCTACTTGGCATTCGTGCCCGACCTCCCCACACCCGCCGCTGGCGGCGACGCCCGAGCCGCGGCTTGGACACCCGTCGACGCGGTGCTCGACGCTCGCGTCGAGTTGGCTTTCGATCATGCCCGCATCGTCGCCGATGCGGTCGAACGCGCCAGGAGCAAACTGGAATACACCACCCTCGCCACCCGGTTCTGCCCAACGGAATTCACCGTCACCCAGTTACGCCGGGTCTATGAGATCGTCTGGGGTGAGGAGCTTGACCAACGCAATTTCCACCGCAAGATCACCGGTGCCGACGGCGTACTGATCCCCACCGGCAACCATGCCACTCACGCCAGTGGCCGCCCCGCTACGCTCTATCGCCGCGGCCCCACCAACATCGTGCACCCGGCGATCCTGCGCCCGTCAACCTCGTGAAGCGCTCCGATTCCGCAACCGCGTCGCGCGCGCCGATGGGTTCGACCACGAGGACTGGCGGTGGCGCGCACCTTGTAGGGCGGGGGAGCGCACATGGTCAGGCCAGGTCGGTCCAACACCAGGGCTCGGCGGGCGTGCCGTCAGGATCTCGCCCGAATCGATACTTTTCATGCATCCCGCTGAAGTGCAGATATTTATCGAACTGACCGGCAGCGGTGAGGTGGCGAACGATCGCGTCGATATGGTCGAGGTTGCCATTGAAGGCGAGCCACTCGTAGAGCTGATCGGCTTGGCGGAATCGGCTGTAGGGGACGGCTTCGGTGGTGACCCGGTGCAGCAGCGCATCGATGTGGCTGTTAGCGCCGATGATTCGGTACTGCTCCAGAAGCGCGCGCACCTGCCCGAGATCGTTGATCGCCACGGTGGTGGCGGCACGGGCAGCGACGTCGGCGAGCTCCTCGACGGTACCGGCTCTATGAAGTTGCGTCATCAGCACCGCGACGTCGAGGGGGGACTGCAGTGGTGCGGTGGCTGCAGCGCGTCGGGCTAGTTCAGTGACCTGCTCGGGGGTACCGACACGTTGGAGCTCGTCAAGCAGTTGTGCCAGACCGCGGGCGTCGCCGCAGGCGGTGGAGGCTGCCTGTCGGGCAACCTGCCTGGCAAGCTCGTAGGCCCCAGCCTGGTGCAGAGCGTAGAGCAGCATGGCGATATTGGCGGGTTCGTCGTGGCAGCACCGGTCGGCGGCTCTTTGCGCGAGCAGCGTGAACTCCTCGTGTGCTCCGACCATCTGCAATGCTGTCAGCAGCAGGGCGAGTCCGCCGCCATGGTCGAGCTCGATATCGGTTATGCGACTGAGGAATTCGCGGATGGCGTGCCGACTGCGGGTTTCCCACCACGTTACAAGCAGCACCCCCGCACCCGCGCCATCGCCGAGAGCTACGGAGGTGGCAGCACGTCGCGAGAGCTGATCGAACTGTTCCTCAGCGCCTGCCCTGTGCAATGTTTCCAGGAGTGCGCTGATCTCCCATGGATTGTCGAGTGTGACCGAGGTGGCGCGCTGCAGAAACTCGCTGCGCTCGGCGTGGTCCGGCCACCGATCCAAGCACTCGATGATGGCCCTGGTCCGGCGGGCGTCGCGGCTGGCGAGGGCCCGCTCGGTGAGGGCTCGGGCCAGGTCCACCGACCCTGCCGCCAGCAGTTGTTCGATCATGCCAGCGACGAACGGCTCGTCGAGAGGCATCGCGGCCGTGGCCCGCCCCGCGAACTCCTCTGCCGTCGTGTATGACCCGACCGCCAGTAGCTGCTCATAGAGCGCGCTGGCGTCGCCGCCGTATTCGACAGGCATCGTGGTCGCGGCGCGGCGCGCCAGGGCCTGCAGTTGTGTGCAGCTCGCAGTCTTTCGCAACTGCGCCAGCAGCTGGGGCGCACCAGTACTCCGGTCGAAACGCACTGTGGTGACGACGCGTTCGATGAATACATCGAAGAGGCCAGGGTCGGCGAGCTCTTGCAGTTTCGCCAGCAGCGGGCATACGGCTGCGGAGTCGGTGTCGGTGACGTGCTCGATCACCCACTCGGTGGGCAGATCCTCAGGGGTGACCTGTGCCATCAGCGTCAACAGGCTGGTCGCCGCGCGAGCGTCGCCGTGTCTGGTGGCGTTCTTCCACAGCTGGGCGGCGTCGAAGTAAAGGCCGCGCGCATGAGCGGCCTCCCCGAGACGATTCAGGTGTGCCGTGGGCGCGTGGTCGGCGAGGGCTTCCCAGAGTCCGATCGGTGCGATCGTGCGGGAACGATGGCGGCGGCCGTAGTGGTCGAGATAGTCAGCGAGCCGAAACTGCGGCCCAGCAGGCGTGGCGGCGGACCGGTGCCGGCGGCGTTGGCCGACGGTGGTGGGGAGCGGATTGATCCGTGTGAGCGGTCCGCGGACTCCTTTGCTGGGCTGCGCGGTTTCGGCGAGGGCCTTCTCGAGCCAGTCGTCGCTGAGATTGGCGCGGTCGACCGAAAGGAGATAGTGCGGTGCGGCGTCGCGCAGCAATGCGAAGGACAGGTCGTTGGGGTGACCGAGCTGTATGGCGTCCATGGCGACTTCGATGATGGCCTTGGCTGTCGGGGAGCACGAGAATCGGTAGCGCCGCACCAGTTCCGGGCCACCTGCCAGATATTGAGTGATCTGATTGTCTTCTGCGTGCTCGACCGCGTCAGCCAGGCGTTCATCGTGTGCGGCCGCCCGATGAATGGCGTGGAGTGCCTCCCCGGTGAACGCGTGCGGAACCTCGATCTCGTGGTCGCGCAGCAGTTTCGCCGCTGCCGTCGCTGGGTCGGAGCTCAAACTCCCGTGATGCTCGGGCCATAGCGTGCCGACCACCAGCACGGGGGCCGTGGATGGGTCATCGAGCAGCGCCTGCAGGGCGGTTGCGGCGCGGTCTCCGGGCTCGCCCCACAGATAGCGCTGGGTTTCGTTGAGCCACACCACCGTCCGCGCACGCACTCGGTCGAGATCGGCGAGGGATTCGCTGCGGGTGGGGAAGACGGGATGCCACAGTCGCCATCCACCGGCTGCACGCAAGGGCGCCAACGCTTCCCAGAGCCCGCGTGTCTTCCCCGCCGAGGACCCACCGACCAACACGGCGATGCCGCTGACGCCAGCGAGAGCTCCCGCGACGACGTCAGCGAGTTCCGCGTCGTGGGGCCGCGGCACATACGGCGGCAACGCTGTCAGTTGCGCACCACTGGACCCGGTGATCGCCGCATGCACTTCCAACGCGAAAGGGTCGGTGATCTGCTCGAGCGGTTGCCCGATACCGGCGACGCTGGCCCGCCGGTGTGCCTGCTCCCAGGCTGCGAGGTCCTTCGGGCTGACCTCGCAGGCTTTCAACACCAGCTCGAGGGTTCCCCACTGCGGAAGGTTGGTCTTTGCGTTGAGGATGTCGCTGAGCGTCGTTTTCCCGATCCCTGAGCGGCGCACGATCGTGTCGTAGCTCAGGTGCTTCCGCTCGCGCAGCGCCTTGAGAGCCACCCGTAACCCGTCGCTGGTGCGGACCTCCGCGAGATCGTTCACGCTCATTCGTCTCCGCCCCTCCGGTGTTCGGATTCGTTCGGAACACTATGCACCGCAGGCGGTTCTGTCAGCGCGATCGTGCCGGGTACAGCCACCGGGGTGCGGCCGAACGGGCCGTGACGAGATCGTTGAGGGCGTGACTACCGAGATCCTCGCCGGCATCGGCGCAGTCGTCCTCATCCTGCAAGCCGGCACGTTGATCCCTGACGCCCTCACCACCTTGTTGCGTGCATTTCGGGACGTCGTTCTCGCTCTGGCAGACCTGCGTGCCGCGGTGCGTGCACATCGCTCCGGTGTCGGCACTGGCCACAGCACCCGGTCTCACGATCGTCGAGGGCCGGTGGAACCGGTCCGGCGGAATATCGCGACGAGGAAGACGCGGGCGCGGCGGGGGACCGAACCGCGGTGAGTGTCGTTACGTTGTCAGCGACCTCGTGCGCCCGTGGCGGGCCGAGGGTGTCGGGGTGCGCTGGCAAGATGTGTGTGATCGCCGAGACCGCTCTGTGGCCGGTGTTCTGGGTGGGTGCGGCCGACGAGTAGCGAAGCGGGGACCTGATGACACGAGTCACCAAGATCGAGCCGGGCGTGGGAACCATTCCCTCAGCGCACGACGTCAATGACAATCTGCGCTGCACCTACCATGTCATCGAGGCAGACGACGGCTCCACGCTGGTGCACCTGCAGGTGGTAGGCAGAAAGTCCTCGATGTCGATCCAGTTCGACAAGGCCGCTGCCAGTGAACTCGTCGAAATCTTCAGCGACGCAGAAGTATTGGAACGACTGGCATTTTGTTGGGATCGCCTGGGCGCCGACGGATTCGAAAGGTTGCTGGTCCGACTGCTCGACCTCTCCAGCGCCTACACCCAGGTCACTCGGCCGACCAATGTTCACGGATCCGATGGAGGCCGCGACATTCAGGCGTACCTGAAGATCAGCGACGGACTCGGCAGCGAAAGCCTCGAGCGGGTGATCGTGCAGGCAAAACACTGGCCTAGACGAGTGATTCCTATCGTTTAGTGGTCGTAGGCGGTCAGTGATCGTGCGGTCGGTGCGCCGGTGTTGCGGTTGTGCCAGATCACGGCTGCGAGGGCGAGGAGACGTTGGGCGATGCGGGCGTAGAGCCCGGCAGCGGTGCGGGCGCCGTGGGCTTCGAGTGACAGTTGCCC
>NZ_JBEYYI010000066.1:0-7523 GCF_040645495.1 Nocardia sp. NPDC046763
GGTGGCTCCCATACCGGCCACCACCTCGCCGTTTTTCTTTGTCCGGGAACGGTTTACGGCACCAGCGGACCGGCAAGCACCCGCTCCCCCGCCGACCGGTTGCCCTGCCAGGTCAGGGCCGCGTCCTCGGCGGGCTTGCGCTGCCACAGCGCCAGCAGCAGATCCGAAGCGGTGCCGGAGATTTCGGCGACCGGGGTGCCCGGGCCGTAGGTCCAGCTCTCACCGGTGTCGGTGGCGCGGACCCTGACGGCCACCTCGGGCTCGCTCGCCAGCCCACGCTGAATCATGCGCGGCGCGAACAGTTCGAAGACTTCCGCGATGCCGTCGGCGGCCTGCGCCGGATCGAATTCTTCCGCGATGCCGAGCGCATTCTTGCCGTCCCAGACGTGCATGAGGGTCTCCTGGGCGCGGCGGCGCTGCCAGAACCCGACCGTGCGCGGCAGCGCCTTGGTGAAGGTCCAGGCCGGGGTCTCGGGGGCGACCGACACCGCCTCGAGCAGGGCCTGCGCGGTCTCGTCGTACCAGGCTCGCAGATCGACGGGATCCTTCGGAGCGGGTTCGCCCCGGTAGTCGCCGCGGCCCTCCCGGATGCCGCTGACCACCCACAGATTGCCCTGACCGATATGGTCGGCCAGGTCGTAGAAGGTCCAATCCCCGCAGCTGGGGACCGGTGCGGCCAGATCGACCCCCGGCGTGATCAGCTCTCCGAACTCGCTCAATTTCTCGCGCAAAATGGCCACGAAATCCATGCGGCCCACGCTAACCAGCGAAAACTCGGCCTGCCAGCCATATGCGGCCGGTAACCCGCGAAATCCGGCCAAACATCAGGGTTCGAATTCACGGACGGAGATGCGCTCACCCAGCGGGTCGTGGTGATCCGGCGACGGTTCCAGTTCGTACAGCAGGGCCTCGCCGCGCGCGTCGTGGCGGATGGCGCGGCCCAGTTCGGCCGCGGCCCGGTAGTGGGCCGGGGTGCGCAGGACGTGGCGGATCGCGCGGGCGACACGCTGCGGGGTCGCGGTGCGCGGCAACGTGATTCCGGCATTGTGGGCGCGGACGCGCGCGGCATTGTCGGCATTGTCGCGACCGTGCGCCAGGACCACGACCGGGAGGTCGGCGGCGAAGGACTTCATCAGGGTGCCGTGGCCGCCATGGGTGACGACCAGGCTGGCATGCCGCATGATTTCGCGGTGCCCGGCCGCGCGCAGGACCATCACATTCGGCGGGGCGTGCAGCTCGTCCGGGTCGACGGCGGGGCCGGTGGTGACGACACCGCGCACGGGGAGCTGGCCCAGGGCGTCGGAAATGCGCTGCAGGCAATCGGTTTGGCGTTGAAAGGTGGTGGACAGCGCGACCAGGACGAGCGGATCGCCGCCGTCGGTCTGCGTCCACGTGGCACCCTCGACCCAATCCGGCTCGTCGAGGATCGGACCGACCCAGCGCACCCCATCGGGTCCCTGCCCCGGGAAGTCGAACGCCGCACTGGACAGCACCAGCTGCCGGCGCGCCAGCTGCGCCTGGTCCTGATAGTGGGCCAGCCGATCCAGCCCGAAATCCGCGCGCAGGACATTGAGCTTGGGTAGCAGTTCCTCGTCCCAGCGCCGCTGCACCAGCGAGCCCACCACCCGGTCGCGCAACCGGCCCAGTGGCCCGTGCGCCTTGCCGAAGCCGGAACCCGGCGGCGGGCCGCCCTCCACCGGCAGCGGGTAGATGCCGGGGATGAGCACCGAGAAGGGCACCTCACAGGCCTGGGCCGCGACCATGGCCCCGAAGGCGAAGAAGGAGGCCAGCACCAGATCGGGTCGCTCTGCATCGATTTCGTCGGCGGTGTCGCGGGCGAATCCGGCCCCCGCGCGCGGGCGCAGCCGCGCGCCCGCGGCCGTCACCGGACCGGCCAGGGATTCCTCCGCGAGCACGGTCACCCGATGGCCACGCCGCACCAGACGCCGCACCACACCCAGCTCCGGCGGAACCGTTCCGCCGCTGCCGGTGAGGGCGACCAGGTAGCTGTGAGTCATCGGGCACCTCCCCAATCACTCTTGCACGACCGATGAGTTTTCCGCACCCGCTTCGTCCCCATCAGTACATCGAATGAGAGGGGTCGAACCACCATGCCGAGCAAGATGATCTTCATCAATCTGCCGGTCGCCGACCTGGACCGGTCCAAGCGCTTCTACGAGGCCGTGGGCTGGAAGGTTAACCAGGACTTCACCGACGGCAATGCCGCCTGCATCGTGGTCGACGACAACATCTGCGTCATGCTGCTGACCCACGACTTCTTCACCACCTTCAGCACCCGCCCCCTCGGCGACACCCGCGGCACCGTCAACGGCGTCTACGCGCTGGCCCTGTCCAGCCCCCACGAAGTGGACTCCCTCGTCGAAGCGGCCCTCCGAGCCGGCGGCACCGAAGAACTCAACCCCGACCGTCGCGCCCAGGAAGCCGAGGTGGGCATGTACAGCCGCACCTTCCTCGACCTCGACGGCCACCAGTGGGAGCCTTTCCACATGGCCTATCCCGCCTGACCGCCGATCGGCAGCTCGTGCCGCACCCCCACCAACATGCGGCGCAGATTCTCCGCCCACAGTTCATCCGCGTGCAGCTCTACCGTCATCACGCACCTCTCGTAAGCACCTGTGGGAGAGCATATTTCGATTACCGGCCGGCGGGCGCAGCCGGTGAACCGCGAGCCCGACACGAAATCTGGTGCCGCCCAACCTGGGTGTCACACAAAACGGGTGAGTCGCCGATCTTGACCGGTGGCGGCGCCGACCGTGAGGGTAGGGGAACCGGCTAGTTCGTGCGGAGCCTCCGATCAACGGCGATCAGCGACGGCCACCGATGTCCTCCGTCCTTCGACGGGGGTTGCGCGCCGAGCCGGTCCGCCGGGCCGGAGTCCACCATCTGAGGTGTGGACTCCGGCCCGCGGAACACCAACGGCGTGCGGCGACAGACGGTGACGCGCCCGCCCTAGTTCGAGCCCAGCTCCATGGGCAGGCCGAACAGCGGGAATAGCTTCTCGGTGTCGAGGAAGAAGGTGAGACCGGAGATGCAGTCACCGTCCAGTTCGAGGGTGGTGATGGACCACGGGGTCCAACGGCCGGGCTCGTCACTCAGCTTGTAATGGCCGAAGGCGGGTAGCCCATTGGCGCCGGCCAGCGGGACCATGCGGGAGTCGCGGCAGGCGTGGCCGGTGCCGAGCATGAAGGCGGCCACGTTCTCTGGACCGGAGATCCATAGCGAGAACGGCGGCATGGACAGGGCCACATCGGCTTTCAGGAGGCCGGTGAGGGCGTCCATGTCGTAGGCCTCGAAGGCCTTGACGAAATCGTCGACGAGTTTGCGCTGCTGCTCGTTGTTCTCGTCGAAGGGGTCCGACACCGTGGCCGTCTCCTGCACCTTCGACATGGTGGCGCGGGCCCGCTGCAGGGCGCTGTTCACCGAGGCCGGGGAGACATTGAGCATGTCGGCGGTCTCGCCCGCCGAGAAACGCAGCACCTCGCGCATGATCAGGATGGCGCGCTGACTGGCCGGCAGATGCTGCACGGCCGCGACGAAGGCCAGGCGCAGCGTGTCCTTCGCGCTGGCGGCCTCGGCCGGATCGGCGCCGAAGGCGAGGGCGTTCGGAATCGGTTCCACCCACACGTAATCCGGCTCCGGCGCGGGCAGCGCCGAATCGGGGGTGGAGGGACCGTTGAGGTCCATGGGTCTGGCGCGGCGCTGCGGACCGTCCAGCATGTCGAGACAGACATTGGTGGTGATCTTGTACAGCCAGGACCGCAGGCTGGACCGGCCCTCGAAGGAGTCGTAGGACTTCCACGCCCGCGTGAAGGACTCCTGCACCGCGTCCTCGGCTTCGAACGAGGACCCGAGCATTCGATACGCGTAGGCGCACAGCTCCCGCCGATGCCCCTCGAAAGACCGCAGTACATCGTCGGAAACGGTGCTGCCCACCTTCTCGCTCATGCCAGACAGCGTCGCACAGCCCACCGACAAGAAACACCCGCGAAAAGGTTGGTGCCCGCCTGCGATCGCAGGCGGGCACCGACACACACCACGAACCGAGCCGCGTTACTTGGTGTTCGAGGCCTGGGCGTGGTTGTCGGCCTCGCGGGCCTCGGTCTGCGCCTTGGCCCACTTGTAGTCCGGCTTGCCCGCGGGCGAGCGCTTGATCTCGTCCACGAACCACAGGCTGCGCGGCATCTTGTAGGAGGAGATCTCCTTGACCAGGGTCGGCCGCAGCTCCTCCAGCGTCGGGCGGGCGCCGCCGCGGCACTGCACGACCGCGACCACCCGCTGGCCCCAGCGCTCGTCCGGCACACCGACCACGAGCGCGTCGAAGATCTCCGGGTGCGCCTTGAGCGCGCCCTCGACCTCTTCGGGGTAGATCTTCTCGCCACCGGAGTTGATGGACACCGAGCCGCGGCCCAGCATGGTGACGGTGCCGTCCTCCTCCACGCGGGCGAAGTCGCCGGGGATGGAGTAGCGAACGCCGTTGAACACCTTGAAGGTTTCGGCGGTCTTGATCGGGTCGTTGTAGTAGCCGACCGGGATGTTGCCGGTCCGCGCCAGCATGCCGACCTGACCGGAGCCGGGCGCGACCTCGTTGCCCTCTTCGTCGATCACCTTGGTGGAGCCGTCGATCTTCACGCGCGGGCCGCCGGTGTGCGTGGCGCCCTTGGCCGCCACGGCCAGACCGCCGAAGCCGGTCTCCGAGGAGCCGATGGAGTCGGTGATGAGCGCGTTGGGGAAGTTCTCGATGAACTGGTCCTTCAGCGCGGGCGAGAACAGCGCCGCGCTGCTGGCCAGCACCCACAGGCTCGAATGCTGGTACGCCTCACCGGTTTCCGCATTGCCCTCGGCCAGCGCGTCCAGCATCGGACGGGCCATGGCATCGCCGGTAATGAAGATCATGTTGACGCCGTGCCGCTGAATCGCCTGCCACACACCGTGTCCGCTGAACTCCGGCAGCATGACGGCCTTGCCGCCGTCGAACAGGCTGTGCAGGGTCGCGGTGAACGCGCCGCCGTGGATCAGCGGCGGAATCGGGTAGCGCACCATCGGCGAGTTGCCGCTCGCGCCGCCCTTGGACTGCTCCCACTCGTCCTGGATGAATTCACCGGTGTAGAAGTTGATGCCGCCGCCGAGGACGCGCCACCAGTCCTCCTGCCGCCACATGACGCCCTTGGGCATGCCGGTGGTGCCGCCGGTGTAGATCATCATGATGTCGTCGGAGGATCGCTCGCCGAAATCGCGTTCGCCGCGCGAGCCGGCCAGCGCCGCTTCGTATTCCACCGCGGTCGGGGGCAGCGGCAGGTCGGTGCCGTCCTCGACGGTGACGGCCGCCTTGATCTTCGGCACGTTCGGCAGCACATTGGCCACCTTGTCGCTGTACCGCCGCTCGTGAATGAGCGCGACCATATCCGAGTTCTCGAAGATGTACTGCAACTCGTTCTCGACGTAGCGGTAGTTCACGTTGATCATGACTGCCCGCGCCTTGAAGATGGCCACCATGGCCTCGACGGCCTCGATGGTGTTGCGCGAGTACACACCGACCTTGTCACCCGGCTGCACACCCTGATCCTGCAGGTAGTGCGCCAGGCGGTTGGCTCGGTCCTCGAGCTCGGCGTAGGTCACCGAACGAGCGTCGTCAACCAGCGCGACACGTTCCGGCATGAGGTCGATGGTGTGCTCGACAAGGTCCGCAATGTTGTAGCTCACCGCTTCAAAATAGAACGTGTTCTTGTGTGTGACAAGCCACAGATTCCGCTTTGGTCCAGCGACCGGATGTGCCCCCTGTCACACCCTACGGCGACTTACGCCGAATTGGAACAGATGCGAAAGGGCGCGACCCACTCACCGGGGCGCGCCCTTTCCAACCGGCCGCGAAGCGCGTCTTCGAGGCCAGATTTCTGAAACTAGTTCTACGACCGAATCAGTGTCCGTGCGACTCGATCAGCGGGCGCAGCGCCTCGAACTGCGCTACGTCGCGGACACCCACGAGCATCATGGTGACGCCGGCCTGCTCCCACACCTTCAGCTGCTCACGCACCTGCGCCTCATTGCCGATGATGGTGGTGTCGAGGATCAGCTCGTCGGGCACGACCGCCGCGGCCTCATCCTTGCGGCCGGTGCGGAACAGCCGGGTGATCTCGTCCACCTGTTCGCCGTAGCCCATGCGCCGGTACACCTCGGCGTGGAAGTTGAGTTCCTCCGCACCCATGCCGCCGATGTAGAGCGCCATGAACGGGCGCAGCCGATCCAGTTCGGCCTTGGGGTCGTCGGTCAGGATCACCTGCGCGGTGGCGGCGATCTCGAAGTCCTCGCGCGAGCGCCGCGCGCCCGGGCGCGAGAAGCCCTCGTCGAGCCACTCGTTGTACATGTCGGCCAGTCGCGGCGTGTAGTAGATGGCCAGCCAGCCGTCCGCGATCTCCGCGGTCAGCGCTACGTTCTTGGGGCCCTCCGCACCGAGCCAGATCGGCAGGTCCGCACGCAGCGGGTGAGTGATGGGCTTGAGCGGCTTGCCGAATCCCGTTGCGCCCGAGCCGGAGTACGGCAGCGGGTAGTGCGGGCCCGCACTGGTCACCTTGCCCTCGCGGGCCAGCACCTGCCGCACGATCGAGACGTACTCGCGGGCGCGGGCCAGCGGCTTGGCGAACGGCTGCCCGTACCAGCCCTCCACCACCTGCGGCCCGGAGACGCCGAGCCCGAGGATGTGCCGGCCGCCGCTGAGGTGGTCGAGGGTCAGCGCGGCCATGGCGGTGGCGGTCGGAGTGCGGGCCGACATCTGCACGACGGAGGTGCCCAGCCGGACCCGGCTGGTGTCCGAGCCGTACCACGCCAGGGGCGTGAAGGCGTCCGATCCCCAGGACTCCGCGGTGAAGATCGCGTCGAAGCCGGTCTCCTCCGCGGCCAGCACCAGTTCCCGGTGATTGGCAGGCGGCTGCGCCCCCCAATATCCCAGTTGCAAACCAAAGCGCATTTCCATGTCCTTCCTAGAACATCCGGGGCTGGTCGTCAGGGCCGCAGCCCGTACTCTTGCCACCGTCACTAGAACCTGTTCTACTCGATCTCGTGACTCTGGGGAACACCGAAATACTGTCCGCACCGCTGCGGATGCAATTCGACTACACCCGCTCCACCGGTCCGATCATCGGTCGCTTCCTCACGGAACTGCGATCCGGGAAGGTCGTCGGGGTGCGGGGTTCCGATGGGCGCGTGATCGTGCCGCCCGCGGAATTCGATCCGGCCACCGGCGAGGCGCTGTCGGAGTTCGTCGGCGTGTCCGACGTCGGCACCGTCCAGACCTGGTCGTGGGTGGCCGAGCCGCTGCCCGGCCAGCCCTTCGACCGGCCCTTCGCCTACGCGCTGATCAAGCTGGACGGCGCGGACACCGCCATCCTGCACGCGGTGGATGTGGCCTCCCCGTCCGACATCGCCACCGGGATGCGGGTGCGGGCGCGCTGGGCCGCCGAGCGCACCGGCGACATCCACGACATCGCGGCCTTCGAACCGGGTGAGAC
>NZ_JBEYYI010000067.1:0-7267 GCF_040645495.1 Nocardia sp. NPDC046763
TGGAGTTGGATACTGAGGAGATCGCGGCTGCCGCGCAGGGGTATCCGGCCGAACCGGTCACCAATGCCGACCGGGCGCGCCCGTTGCGGGCTGAGCATCCGGCCTACGCCATCTACACCTCGGGATCGACGGGCCTGCCCAAGGGTGTGGTGGTCACTCACACCGGCATTGCCGCGTTGACCGCGGAGATGCGTGAGCGTTTCGGTATCGGCCCGGGATCGCGGGTGCTGCACGTGGCCACGCCGTCGTTCGACGCCTCGATCATGGAACTGTTGATGGCTATCGGTGCGGCCGCGACGATGGTGGTCGCGGTGCCGGAGGTGTACGGCGGTGACGAGCTGGGTCGCCTGATCGCCCGGGAGCGGGTGACGCATGGCCTGATCACGCCGTCGGTGCTGGCCTCGTTGGATCCGGGTCAGCTGACCTCGATGGAGGCCATTGTCGGTGGCGGTGAGGCTGTTTCGGCCGAGTTGGTGCGTCGCTGGTCCGGTGATGCGTCCGGTCGCCGCCGTTTCCACAATGCTTACGGTCCGACCGAGGCGACCATCGCCACCAATATCTCCGACCCGTTGTCGCCGGATCGGCCGGTGACCATCGGTGCCCCCATTCGTGGTGCCGGCGCGTACGTGCTGGACGAGTGGTTGCGGCCGGTGCCGGTCGGCGCGCCGGGCGAGCTGTATGTCGCTGGTGCGCTGCTGGCGCGCGGGTATCACGCGCGGCCGGAGCTGACCGCGGCCCGGTTCGTCGCGAACCCGTTCGACGGGGCCGCGGGCGCTCGGCTGTACCGCACCGGTGATCTGGTGCGTGCCACTGCCGCGGGTGAGTTGGAGTATGTGGGCCGCAACGATTTCCAGGTGAAGATCCGCGGTCTGCGGATCGAGTTGGGTGAGATCGACGCGGTGCTCGCCGGGCACGAGTCGGTCGATTTCGCGGTGACGGTCGGTCATGAGGTGAACGGCCGCGCCACCGCGTTGGTGTCGTATGTGCACGCGGCCCCGGGCTTCTCGATCGACACCACGGTGTTGTCGGAGCTGGCTGAGCGGATGCTGCCCGCGCACATGGTGCCCGCCACCATCATCGTCCTCGACACCATTCCGTTGACGCCCGCGGGCAAGCTGGATCGCCGCGCGTTGCCCGAGCCGGAGCTCGAGGTCACCGAGTACCGGGCGCCGGAGACGGCGGCGCAGCAGGCGGTGGCCGAGGTCATCGCCGAGGTGCTGCGCCTGGATCGGGTCGGTCTCGACGACGACTTCTTCACCCTCGGTGTGGATTCCATCACCGCCATCCAGATCGTGTCCCGGGCCCGGGCCCGGGGTCTGGGTTTCAAGCCCAAGGAGATGTTCGCTGCTCGCACGGTGGCGGCGTTGGCTGAGGTCGCGGTGCCGGTCGAGAATGCCTCTGCCACCGAGGAACTCGCGACCGGACCGTTGGTCGAGCTGTCCGCTGAGGACGAGGCGCGGCTGCGTGAGCGTTACCCGAACCTGTCGGAGGTGTGGCCGCTCACCCCGCTGCAGACCGGCATGCTGTTCCACGCGCGGCTGGCCGAATCCTCGGTCGACGCCTACATGGTGCAGTTCGCTCTCGATCTGGCCGGCGAGATCGACGTGCCGCGCGTGCACGCCGCCGCCCGCGCCATGCTGGACCGGCACATGAACCTGCGGGTGGTGTTCGCTGAGGACAGCGCGGGCAATCCGTTGCAGGTCGTCCTCGACGAGGTCGAACTGCCCTGGCAGTACCTGGATCTCAGCGATCGGGTGCCGGCCGAGGCGGTCGCGGAGGTCGACCGTCTGATGGCGTTCGACGTGGCCCGCCACTTCGACATGAGCGTCGGGCCGCTGCTGCGGGTGGCGCTCTACCGCACGGCCGCCGACCGCTACCGGGTGTGTGTCACCAGCCACCACATCCTCATCGACGGCTGGTCGATGCCGTTGCTGATCCAGGACATGCTGCTGCTGTACGCGGCCGGCGGCGACGCCGCGCACATCCCGGCGGTGCGGCCCTACCGTGACTACCTGGCGTGGCTGGCCGCCCGCGACCACGACGCGGCGCGGGAGGCGTGGCGGCAGACCCTCGACGGGTTCACCGAGCCGACACCGCTCGCCGCGGTCGACCCCTCGCGTGAGATCACCGCCGGCATCGGCGAAGTCACCTTCCAGCTCTCTGAGGACGACACCGCCGCGTTGACCAAGGTCGCGCACGACGCGGGTGTCACCCTCAATACCGTCGTGCAGGCGGCGTGGGGTCTGCTGATCGGCCGCAGCACCGACCGCGACGACGTGGTCTTCGGCGCCACGGTGTCGGGGCGTCCGCCGCAGTTGGCGGGCATCGAGACCATGATCGGGTTGTTCCTCAACGCCATTCCGGTGCGGGTGCGGCTGAGCGCGGGTAGCACGCTCACCGAGGTGCTGCGGGACCTGCAGCAGGAGCAGGCCGCGCTGCTCGATCACCATTATGTCGGGTTGGGTGAGATCCAGGAGATCGCCGGAGTCGACGGGCTTTTCGACTCGCTGGTGGTGTTCGCCTCGTTCCCGGTGGACGAGCAGTCCCTCGACGATGCTGCCGCGCCGATCGACGGCGCGGGCATTCTCGGTGCGTCCGCGACCAATGGCACCCACTACCCGCTCACTGTCATGGTGCAGCCGCGCGGTAAGGGTCTCGGCTTCGCCGTGAAGTATCTGCGCGACCTGTTCGCCGAGGACGCCGCACAGGCCATCGCGGACCGGCTTTCGGTGTTGCTGTCGCGTATCGCGGCCGATCCGCGGGCGCGGGTGGCTGCGGTGGACGCGCTGCTCGACGGTGAACGCCGTGAGCTGGCGGCGGTCAATGCCACCGAAGTGCCGGAGCTGCTCGATGATTCGACGCTGCTCACCTTGTTCGACGCGCAGGTGGCGCGGACCCCGGACGCCCCGGCCGTCCACTTCGGCCGCACCACCGTGACCTACGCCGAGCTCGATGCCCGCTCCCGCCGGCTGGCGCAGGAGCTCACCCTGCGCGGTGTGGGCGCGGAATCCCGGGTGGCGGTGGCCATGCGGCGCGGTATCGATCTGGTGGTCGCCATCTACGCGGTGCTGCGCTCCGGTGGTGCGTATGTGCCGGTGGATCCTGATCACCCGGCTGAGCGCAACGAGTACGTCCTCGCGGGCTCCGGGCCGGTGTGTGTGCTCACCCGCGCGGTCGACGACTTCGAAACCGCCTCCGGGGTACCGCTGTTCTTCGTGGACGCCCTCGCGGGCGCGGATCCGTTCGTGGAGGTCGCCCCCGCCGAGGTGCGCGCGGACAACGCCGCCTACGTCATCTACACCTCCGGCTCGACCGGCCGCCCCAAGGGTGTGGTCATCACGCACCGGCAGATGGCCAACCAGTTCCGGTGGGCCCAGCGCGCCTACCCGCACCGCGCGGGTGATGTGGTGCTGCACAAGACGCCGATCACCTTCGACATCTCCACCTGGGAGCTGTTGTGGCCGTTGCAGACCGGCGCGGCGGTGGTGGTGGCCGAGCCGGACGGGCACCGCGACCCGGCCTACATCGCGCGGATGATCGACGAATACGCGGTCACTTCCGTGCATTTCGTGCCGTCCATGCTCGACGCCTACCTCGACGGCGCGGCCCGGCGGCACCCCTCGCTGCGCTGGGTGTTCGCCGCCGGTGAGGCGCTCACGGCGGAGAGCGCCGCGAAATTCGCTGCCGCGCTACCGGATACCGAATTGGTGAACTGGTACGGCCCGGCCGAGGCCACCGTGGTCACCGCGCACCCGGCCCAGCGCACCCACGGTGTCGCGGTGCCGATCGGCAGCCCCGTCGCCAACACCCGTGTGCTGGTGCTGGATCGGCAGCTGCGGCCGGTGCCGTTCGGCGCGGCCGGTGAACTCTATGTCGCCGGTGTGCAATTGGCGCGCGGCTACCTCGGCGCGCCTGCGCTGACCGCCGAGCGTTTCGTTGCCCACGAGGACGGGCAGCGGCTCTACCGCACCGGTGACGTGGTCCGCTGGATCCACGACGGCGCGGCCGGTGCCGAACCCGTCGGCGCGGCCGGTGTCGAGTCCGTCGGCTCGGCCGGTATCGAACCCGTCGGCTCGGCCGGTGCCTCGCATGCCTTGGAGTATCTGGGCCGCAGCGATTTCCAGGTGAAGCTGCGCGGTCAGCGCATCGAGCTGGGTGAGATCGAGACTGTGTTGCTCGGCCACCCGGGCGTGCACCGGGCCGCGGTCTCCCTGGTGCGTGGTGCGAGCGGCGACCGTCTCGTCGCCTATGTGGTGTTCGAGGACGGCGCGCAGGTCACCGACGCCGAACTGCTGTCGCACACCCGCGAGTCCGTGCCGTCCTATATGGTGCCCTCGGCTGTGGTGCGGTTGGATGCTATGCCGCTCAACGCTTCGGGGAAGCTGGACCGTAAGGCGTTGCCGGTGCCGCAGTTCCAGGCCCGTGAGTACCGTGAGCCTGCGACTGCTGCCGAGCGTATGGTGGCCGAGGTGTTCGCGGCCGTGCTGCACGTGGACCGGGTGGGCGCCGACGACGACTTCTTCGAGTTGGGTGGTAACTCGCTCAACGCGACCCGGGTGGTGGCGCGCCTGGGCGCCGCGGTCGGCACGCGGGTGCCGGTGCGCGCCCTGTTCGAGGCCCCCACAGTGGCTGAACTCGCGAATTCGCTGGGCACACTGGATGATTCGGCTGTCGCGCCGCTGCGGCCGATGCCGCGGCCGGAGCGGGTGCCGCTGTCCTATGCGCAGCAGCGGATGTGGTTCCTCAACCGCCTCGACACCGACGCCGCCACCTACAATCTGCCCATCGCGCTGCGCGTCACCGGCCCGCTGGACGTGCCGGCGCTGCGCCACGCCGTGGCCGACCTGGTCGCCCGGCACGAGGTGCTGCGCACCTACTATCCCGAGCACGAGGGCGTCGGCCACCAGGTGATCCTGGACGTCCACGAGCCCGACGCCATGCCGTCGCTGCCGGTCGTGCAGGTGACCGAGGCCGAAGTGGCGCAGGTGGTTTCGGAGGTCGCGTTCGCGCCTTTCGACGTGACGATCGCCCCGCCGCTGCGGTTGCGGCTGCTGCGCCTGGCCGAGCAGGACCACGTGCTGATCTGCGTGGTCCACCACATCGCCGGTGACGGCTTCTCCGGTGGCCCGCTCACCCGTGACCTGATGAGCGCCTACTTCGCCCGCATGCAAGGTCAGGAGCCGTCGTGGACCCCGTTGCCGGTGCAGTACGCCGACTACGCGCTGTGGCAGCGTGAAAGCCTCGGCGACGAACACGATCCCGGCTCGCTGCTGGCCCGCCAGTTCGACTACTGGCGGGCCGCGCTGGCTGGTCTGCCCGACCAGTTGGAGTTGCCGACCGACCGGCCGCGGCCGGTGGTGGCTTCGGGGCGCGGCGCGGTACACGCCTTCGATATCGACCCGCACGTGCACGCCGCTCTGAACCGGGTTGCCCAGCAGCACAATACGACGCTGTTCATGGTGTTGCACACCGCGTTCGCGGTGCTGCTGGCGCGCGTGTGCGGCACCGCCGATATCGCTATCGGCGCGCCGATCGCGGGCCGCGGCGAAGCCGAGCTGGACGAGCTGATCGGCATGTTCGTCAACACCTTGGTGCTGCGCACCCAGGTCGACCCCAACGCCAGCTTCGCCGAGCTGCTCGCTGCTGTGCGCCAGGCCGACCTGGCCGCTTTCGAGCACGCCGACGCGCCGTTCGAACGCATTGTGGAACTGCTGGATCCGCCGCGCTCCCAAGCCCGCCACCCGCTGTTCCAGGTGTCGCTGACCGTGCAGAACATGACCCCGGCGGTGTTCGAACTGCCCGGGGTCACCGTCTCCGACGTCGATTTGACCGTCCCGGTCGCCAAGTTCGACCTGGACCTGACCCTGGTCGAGCGCACCACCACCGACGGTGTGGCACAAGGCATTACGGCGGCGTTCACCTACGCCACCGACCTGTTCGACCCCGAATCCCTCGACCGCATGGCCGAGCGGCTGCGCCGCACCCTGGTCGCGGCCGCCACCCACCCCGAGCGCGCGGTCGGCGACTTCGACCTGCTGGCCGTCGACGAACGCCAACGGGTGCTGGCGGACTGGAACGCCACCACCGTCGACATCGCGGCCGGGCAGCCCCCCACCGCGACCGCGACCCTGGTGTCACTGTGGCAGACCCAGGCGCTGCGCACCCCCGACACGGTCGCTGTGGTCCACGACGGCCAGCAGCTCACCTACACCGAGTTCTCGGCTCGCGTGCACCGCCTGGCGCGGCGCCTGATCGCCGAGGGCGTCGGACCCGAATCCCTGGTGGCCCTGCACATCCGGCGCTCGCCCGACTTCGTGACCGCCGTCTACGCCGTACTCGCCGCCGGTGGCGCGTACGTGCCGCTGGACCCCGACCAGCCCGCAGAACGCATCACGCACGTACTCGACACCGCGAACCCCGTGCGCGTGCTCACCACCTCCCGCGACCCCTTCGACGCCGGTGACCACCGCGTGGTGGAAATCGACACCGCGATCCTCGCCGGATACCCCGACCACCCGGTCGTCGACGCCGAACGTCGGGCGCCGCTGCGCCCGCACAACACCGCCTACGTCATCTTCACCTCCGGCTCCACCGGCCGCCCCAAGGGCGTGGCCGTCCCCCACGCGGCGGTCGTGAACCAGATCCGCTGGATCACCACCGAATACGGGCTCGACAGCGACGACATCGTGCTGTTCAAGACCCCGCCCACCTTCGACGTGTCGGTGTGGGAACTGTTCGGCCCCCTGACCACCGGCGCCCGCATGATCGTCGCCACCCCCGACGGGCACCGCGACCCGCTGTACCTGGCCGAGGTCATCGCCACCGAACAAGTCACTTTGACCTCGTTCGTGCCGTCCATGCTGCGCGCCTTCTCCACCGCCGCCGACCCCACACTGCTGGGCTCGCTGCGGACGCTGCTGATCGCCGGTGAAGCGTTCACCTCCGACGCGGTCGACGCCTTCCGCGCGATCAGCCCCGCCGCCCTGCACAACCTCTACGGCCCCACCGAATTCACCGTCCACGCCACCCACGCACCAGTCACCGACCAGGTGCCCGGCGCCGTACCGATCGGCGGCCCGGTATGGAACGCCCGCGCCTACGTACTGGACTCGCGCCTGCACCCCGTCGCCCCCGGCCTGGTGGGCGAGCTCTACCTGGCGGGCACGCAGCTCGCCCGCGGCTACGTCGCCCGCCCCGACCTGACCGCGGAACGGTTCGTGGCCAGCCCCTTCCGGCGCGGCGAGCGCCTCTACCGCACCGGCGACCT
>NZ_JBEYYI010000068.1:0-7111 GCF_040645495.1 Nocardia sp. NPDC046763
GTAGCCAACATCACCGCCGCCTGCAACTACGCCGCCGCCCGCTACGGATCAATGGACAACGTCAACTCCGCATACTGACCCCGAAAACCCGACTCCCCCACCCGCGCCCGGATGAAATATCTCCGCGCGCGGGTTCGGGTTCGGCAGGGCCGCGCTGGCTGGTTTCGCGAGGTACTCATGATGCGCCTCCTGTCACCGCCTCGCTGGAGTGCTGGCTGACGGAGCCGAAGAAGAGCAAGGTTTTCACCCCGGCCGACGTGCGCTCCCGCCTCGAATCGGGCCGAGCCGCACCATAATTCGAGCGGTTCCGGCAGGCCGTCGATGCCGGTTCGGCCTCGATACGGTGGCGCCGCTGCCGGATGGTCAGCGCGCGCTGTGCGGGAGCGTGGTGCGTTCGACGCGGCTGGCGGCGATCCGCTCGGCCGCCAGCCGGGCGGCCCGCTCGGCGTCGTCACCGGTCAGCCGGCCGAGAATACGGCTCAACGGCCTGACTTCACCGAATCCGCCCCAGTGTCCCTCGGGAATCTCGGTGGGGAACACCCAGATTCGGCCGGGATCACGCGGCCACGCGCCGCCCTCCGCATCGAGTATCGCCTCGGTGACCTCTGCGATGACGCCGGCTCGCTTGGCGGTGTCCAGTTGTCCTTCCGGGACTGACGGGACCACTTTGTACCGGGGCATGTCTGCACGTGCACCGCCGACGTAGACCGCTGCCGGCCTGTGCAGGAACACCCATGAGACCGAGCGCGTGACCGGATCGGCGGGGTCGAATCCCTCATGGCGGATGAGGATTTCGGTGATCTGGTTCATCAGCGCCGCTTCCCGCTCGGCCGTGAAGGTGCCCTCCGGAATGTAGACATCGAGCATCGGCATGCCGACTACCTCCTAGATTTAATTTCTAAACTCAGATGAGTGAACGTTAGGGCCACTGAGTGGAGATTGTCAACCTAGCCCGATAGGGTGGCCACATGGACCCGGATCGTCGAATCGACACCGCCAACTGCTCGGTGGCACGCGCGCTGTCGCTAGTCGGGGAACGCTGGTCGTTGCTGATCGTTCGAGAGGCCATCGATGGCGCGACTCGCTTCAACGACTTCCGTGACCGCTTGGGTATCGCCAGCAACCTGCTTTCCGCCCGGCTCGACAGCCTGGTCGAAGCCGGTGTGCTGCAACGCATCCCATACCAGGAGCCGGGTTCCCGGCAGCGCTACGAGTACCGCCTCACCGAGCGCGGTCTGGACCTGCGGCCGACCCTGGTGGCGTTGCTGGAGTGGGGCGACAAGTATCTGGCCGACCCGCAGGGGCCGTCGGTGGTGATCCGCCACCACACCCCCGGCGCCGACCACGACTGCGAAGCCCCGGTCCGGCTCTTCCTGGAATGCGCCGCGGGCCATGCCCACCTACCCCCATCGGCCATCCACCGCACCCCCGGCCCGGGCGCCCAATTCGTGAAATCGTCTTGATGCCACGCGTTTCATCCAACGTAGTGGTGCAGTGGATTTCGTCATCGAACTGGCGTGTGCGCCCGGTGTCCCCGCTGGTCGCGGAGCGAGGCCCGATCAGCTGACAGCGCCGCCGTGATCGGTCCAGGCAACAGCGCGCAGCGGAAACGAGCCCATCCCGCGCACCGGCGCCGGCAGTGCGACCAGCCTGGCACCGATGTCGGGGACCACGTCCAGGTTCGTCATCTGCTCGATGATCGGGATTCCCGCCCCGAGCAATGCGTGGTGACACGGACGCGTAGGCAGGGAGATATCGTCGATATCGAGCGAGTCGATTCCGACCACCGCCACATTCGCGGCGACCAGCGCATCCGCGACCTCACCGATCAGGAACGGATGCCCGGGGTCCCGGTACGCCGGCGACCCCCACCGAGCCGACCACCCGGTGTGCACGAGCACCGCCTTGCCCCACAGCCGTGCCGGGTCACCGAGCAGATCCGGTCCCACCGCGCGAATGCCCGCCGCGCGGATCATCACGATCGGTATGTTGAACAGCCGCTCGAGCGGCAACTCGGCGATATCGGCGCCATCGGCATGGAAATGGAAGGGCGCATCGATATAGGTCCCGGTGTTGCCGACCATATCCACCCGTGCGATGTCATAGGCCATGCCGATCAGTGGCGACTGCTGACGCGAAATATCTGTGGTGACCCGCGGTCCAGTCAATCCCGGGTAGGTGAGCATGCCGTCCGAGATCGGATGGGACAACTCCACAGTTGTCTTGCTCATGCCAGGAACCGTACCTCCATCCCGCTGTTCACGGTGACGCCGGCAGGGTGCTCGTCGCGGGCTGTGCCGGATCCGAGATCTCGGAGGCGACGTTGCCGGGGCGAGTGGATCGACCCGGTTTGACTATCGTCGAACCCACCGAGGATTCACCGCCGACCGTTTCTCGTGCTGTCGGCTGACTCGGTGAATGGCCGGCGGGCGAGACCGGTGCGTTTGGCGGTCGCCAGGATCGGGGTGGTGTCGATGGCGGAGATGCCGCTCAGGGGGCCGATCGTGTCGATGAGGAAGGCATAGATGGCACTGAGGTCGGTGGTGGCCACCGCGACCATCAGGTTGACGGTGCCGGTGGTCGCGGCGACGAATCGGACGAGGGGATGTCCGGCAAGGGTTTCGGCGACCCGTTCCAGTGCGGCAGGCTGGACGCTGATCCACAGCAGGGCCTCTGCGTGCACGCCGAGCAGGGCGAGATCCACTTCGGTCGCCAGGCGGATGACATTGCCGCGCAACAAGGTATCGAGGCGTCGCCGGGCGGTGAGTGCGCTGGTGCCGATGCGGTCGGCGAGGTCGGTGTAGGTGATCCGGCCGTTCTCGACCAGCGCGGCGATGAGATCGGTGTCGATGTCGAGCGGTGCTGGGAGATCCGTTGGTGTAGCGACTATTTCGGGTTCTGCGATGGCGAGGCCGGCGGCTTCTTCGGCAGTGAGCAGGCCGGCGGTCCAGTGGAACGTGGCGCGGAAGACGCGCAGCAGGGTGTGGGCGGTCCAGGAGACCACAGCGTCGGTCGCGGGGAGGTCTCGCAGGAGCAGGGCGTTGCGGTTGTCCGGATTGTCGAGAAAGAAGACGGCGGAGATTTCGTCACCCCCGCCGAGGATGTCGACCCAGATGGTGTCCGGTCTCCGGGAGAGGGCGTTGGCCACCTGGCGAATCTTGTTGGGGCGGCAGCGGATTCGCAGAGCGATCGGGACCGCACCCGGAAAGTAGGCCGGGTTGCGAACAGCGGTGGCACGCAGGGTTCCGTCACCGTAGAGCGGGACCGCGCGACGGACGACGGTCCGTTCGGACAACCCGAGGCAGCGGCCGATCTCCCGCCAGGAGGCGCGCGGTGAAGCGAGAAGCGACGCCGCAATTCTACGGTCCGTATAGTCCAGGCTGTGTCGCACATTCGTCATGTTAGGCACATTCGAAGTCGTGTTTTGAGTTCATAGCACAGGAATATGTTGTGTTTCCTCGACTCGACCGCGTACCACAGTGGTGTCAGAGCGGTATTGATCCCGGGCGTCGATCGGCCCTGGTACAGGTGCTGCCGCTTCGTGAGTGTGCGACAAGTCGATCCGGGAGAAGAACATGTCTGATCATGGTGCCGACCTGATAGTCAAAGCGGCCAAGGTGCACATGCTGGTGCCGGGCCTGGACCCGCAGCGTGCACTGGCCGTGAAGGGCGACCGCATAGTCGCCGTCTCGGCAGACCCGCAGGGTCTCGACGTCCTTGCCACCGCGCGGACCATGGTTCTGGATCTGCCGGACTCCACCGTGCTGCCGACCTTCGACGACACCCACACTCACCTGATGTTCGCGGCCCGCGGCGCACACGACGTCCCGGTGCACACCGCGCACACGATCGCCGAGTTCCTGGATCTGATCCGGCAGCGGGCTGCCGCCACACCCGAGGGCGAGTGGATCCGCACCACGACCAACTGGCAGGAACTCAACCTGGCCGAGCGGCGGATGCCCACCGCCGACGAACTCGACCAGGCCACCGATCGGCATCCGGTACTGGTCAAGCGTGGCGGCCACAACGATGTCGTCAACAATGTCGCGCTGCGCCTGGCAGGCATCACCGAGGACACTCCGGTCCCGCCCGGCGGAGTCATCGGCCGCGATGAGAACGGCCGCCTCAACGGCCGGCTGATCGACAGTGCGCTGCGGCTGGTGGAGGAGTTCGCCCCGGAGGAGGACGGGCCGCGGCGCATCGACGGGATCCGGTTGGCCAGCGCCGATTACGCGGCGACGGGTATCGGCATGGTCCGTGACTGCGCGGTGTCCTTCGCCGACTACGAACTGCTGCAGACCGCCCGCGACAAGGGCCTGCTCAATACCCGCGTGCGGGCCCTGATCGGTGCGTTCGGCCTGACCAACGGGGCCGCGATGAACGAAGCACTCGATCACATGGAGGAGTTGCGCTACAACGCGGACCCGTGGCTGCAGGTGTGGGGGATGAAGTTCGGCATCGACGGCGGCCTCGAGGCCGGCGCCACCGAAGAGCCCTACGCCTGCGACCACAGTTTCTCCGGAATCCTCATGTGGGAGCCCGACGCACTGGTCGAGGCCGTGACCGCGGTCGTGCGCCGAGGTTGGCGCGTCGGTACCCACGCCTACGGCGATCGCGCCGTGCGCATTCTGCTCGACGTCTATGAGCGTGTGCTGCAAGACAATCCGGGTCTGCCGGCGGGCACCCTCGTCATCGAACACGGCGGTCTGGCCGGGGCCGAGCAGCGTGCCCGTGCCGTCGCTCTGGGGGTGCCGGTCACCATTCAACAACCGCTGTTGCACGACACCGCCGAGGTGGAGCGCGAGTACTGGGGCCCGGAGCGGGTGGCCGAATTGTTCCCGGCCCGGGGCTGGATCGATCAGGATGCCCTGGTCACCGGTGGCTCCGATTTCCCGGTCGGTCAATTCGGTGCCATGCGCTCGGTCTGGGGCATGATGACCCGTGAAACCGTCATCGGCGTTCAGGGGCCACAGCACGCCATCTCCTACAACGAGGCGGTCGCCCTGCACACCACGAACGCCGCGCGTCTGACACGGGAGGAAACCCTCCGTGGCGCACTGGCGCCCGGTCGCCTCGGCGACCTCACCATCTGGGATCGGGATCCTGCCGAGGGTCCGACCGAGACACTGCGCGATCTCAACCCGACGCATACCTTCCTCGGTGGACGGCTTGTACACGGTCCCGAAAGCGTCGCCTGATCTGTGCCCTCGACGCGATGCCGCTGCACCGAAAACCCATCGGCATGAGCTACGCCATCGGCCATCCCCGTCGCCCGGCCTTTGCCCAAGGCCGCATCGAATCTGCGGACGCCGAGACCGGATCGCGTTGTCCGGACACGAGGCGATGTCTTTCACCAAGCTGACGCATACCTCACAACATTCCAGATGGCCTGTACCACAACTCATCTCACATCAGCGTGAGCAGCATTGCCGCCGGCCCATACGACGCTCTGCCCCCGGCCAGTTTGGTTCGGGCGTGGCTGAGGATGATGTCGAGCAGCGGGTGGATCATCGGCCGGTGAAGCGTGCGGCCCGGCGTTCGAGGAATGAGTTGATTCCTTCGGCGCCGTCGGCGGTCGCCAGGATGCGGGCGACTTCGGTTCGCAGGTTCGCGGCCGCGGCGGCCTGCCCCTCGGCCCGGGCGTGATGGGCGGACGCCAGAGTTCCCCGGACACCGAGCGGCGAGGCTTTCTCCGCGATCGTCGTCGCGATCTCGACGGCCCGCTCCAGCGCGGCCGCTGCGGTCGGAAGCACCTCCTGCACCAGCCCGATCCGCAGCGCTTCTGCCGCGCCGAACTCGTCTCCGGTGAGGATCCAGCGCATCGCGTTCGCCCAGCCGGCCTGCTCGGGGAAACGGAATGTCGCTCCCCCGAAGGGGAACATGCCGCGCCGAACCTCGTACTGCGCGAACCGCACATCGGCCGCGGCGATCCGGATGTCGGCGGCGAGCAGCAGCTCGACGGCGAGCGTCATCGCCCACCCTTGGGCGACCGCGACGATCGGTTTCGTCCAGGTGCCGTCGAGCCGCCACGGATCGCGGCTGCCTTCCGGGTAGGAGGCGCCGTTGCCGGACAGCAGCGCGGGCCCGATATCCATCAGATCCAGGCCGGCGGTGAAGTGCTCTCCGTGAGCGAACAGGACCCCGCACCACAGCTCGTCATCATGCTCGAGCAGGCCGTACGCCGCAGCCAGCTCGAACAACATCGCCCTGTTCATCGCGTTGCGCTGGTGCGGACGATTGAGCCCGATCATCAGCAGGTGACCGCGGCGTTCGACAGTCACAGCTGCTGCTTGCGACGGCAGGTCCGTCATTACTTCCTCCAGCATCGATTCGATGGATGTGTCAGCGCCGCAACACCGTCGGCGCGATACCGAACAGCGCGGCCAACGGCAGTGCGGATTTCGGTTCGTAGGGCTGCCGCCAGAAACCACCGTGGGCGGCGTCGGCGTACAGCAACGACTCCGGGACTCAGGATCAGTTCTGGTGTTGCGAGGTGGTGAATAGTTCGCGGGCGGTGGGGTAGTCGGCTTTGCCGACGGGTGTGCGGGGTACTTGGGTGACGATGTGTACTGCGCGTGGGAGCTTGTATCCGGCGAGTTTGGTTCGGGCGTGGCCGAGGATGTTGTCGAGGGGCTCGTTGGTTCCGGCGAACCGGGACACGACGGCGACTACCTTTTGTCCGTAGTGGTCGTCGTCGATGCCGAATACCAGGGCGTCCTCTACGGCGGGGTGGGTTTTGAGTACTTCTTCGACTTCTTCGGGATAGACCTTTTCCCCGGCGGTGTTGATGCACGCGGATCCGCGTCCGAGCAGGATCAGGTCGCCGTTGTCGGCGACGGTGGCCATGTCGCCGGGGATCGTGTAGGGGTGTCCGTCGATCTGTGTGAAGGTCGCAGCGGTTTTGGTTCGGTCGTTGTGGTAGCCGGCGGCGGTGCTGGGGAGGGCGATCAGTCCGGTGTCACCGGATCCGGGTGAGACCGTGCGGCCGTCCTCGGTCACGACGAGCACTCCGGGCAGGGGGGTGTCCCTATGGTTTTCGTCAACCTGTCGGCGGCCGCACTCGTGGTGTGATTCCGATACGTTGGTTTGCGGTGAGGCAATCTGGCTGGAG
>NZ_JBEYYI010000069.1:0-7076 GCF_040645495.1 Nocardia sp. NPDC046763
CCGAGGCGGACCACCATTTCCTGGTTCACGTAGAGCACCGGGATGAGCAGCACCAGGGTCCAGACCAGCGCCATGCCGTAGTTCTGCCCGGCCTGTGCGTAGGTGGCCACCCCGCCGGCGTCGTTGTCGCCGACCATGACGATCAGGCCGGGGCCGATCACGGCCAGCAGCATCTTGAACTTCTGCCAGCGGGTGCGGCCCTCGAGGGTGTCGTGCCGGCCGATGGAGCCGAGCGCGCCGACGATGTCGCCGACGTGCGCGGAGTCCATGACCGCGCCGGTGGGTTGGGCGTCGGCGACGGGCCGGCCGGCTGCGGCCGGCCCGGCGACGGTGGAGGTGCGGCGGCTGGAGCCGTTCGCGAAGAAGGCCATGGCCTGTCCCTCGCTTTCGATCATCAGGTGTGCGGGCGTGCGGATTACGCCCGGCCGCCGAGCGAGTTCGGGCACGGATCGACCGGCCCGGTGCACGCGCGGGCTACCGACCGGCGGTGGAACGCCGGGAACGCCTGTGCGGGAAAACGGGTCAGCCGGTGACCGGAATGCGGCAAGCCGGGGACGTCAGGGGAGTGAAATCCGTACTCGGATACGGACTATCGCCGGAACTCATTGTTCGTCCCTCACCTCCTTGCCGCCGGGACGTACGTGGACGTCGCTACATCGGGTGTCGCATCGCGCACAGCAAGAGGGATCCGGGCCCCGCGCGACGGCGTGGACCCCGCACCCCTCTCGTCAGAGCTTCGGCACTGCACGACGTATCCGGGGGCTCGCGGCCCGGGGAAGCCACTTCGGATCACCCCTTAATCCGGGGTGATCTGTCCTAACCCTGGGCGTCTCTCGACGTCGTCGGATCAGTGGCCTGTGTTCGTACAGGAGCCTCGCCTAGCGAGGTGCTGACTGGGCAATGGTGAGCCCGGTCGGTCCGCTTGTCAAATCCGGGCCGGTCGGTTCCTCGTAATCCCTTGTGCCCCAACCCTGTCCGACCGCGAACCGGCCGGGCTCGTCGATGATGTGTCCGATCTGCGAGGAAGTGGGGTGTGAACACGTGGCTCGGGCCACTCTGCAGCAAACACTCGTGGCCACTCGGTCCGTTATCGCATCCGGCGGTGTCGACGATCAACCGGTAAACCTGCCGAACCGGGGAGCCGATATGCAGTTTCCGATCCGTGTCCTGACCGGGGCCGCCGCCCTGATCGCCGTGTCCACGCTGGGCCCGGCGATCGCCCAGGCGACGCCGCCCGACTTCGTCCAGTTCCGTACGCCGTCGGGCAATATCGGCTGCACGGTCTCCGCGACCACTGCGGCCTGCGAGATATCCCAGCACGACTACGCCACCCCGCCCCGCCCGGAGAACTGCCACCTCCAGTACGGTGACCGCCTGGTCCTGGAGAACACCGGCGTCGTCGACTTCCACTGCCACGGCGACCGTCTGGTCGAATCCACCGCGGCGGTCCTCGACTACGGCACGAACGTCACCGTCGGCGGCCTCACCTGCCTGAGCACCACCGACTACGTCGAATGCGCCGGGGCGGGCCACAGCTTCCGCCTCTCCCGCCAGGCCTACACCATCGACTGACGGGCCCTACGGCTTTCGATAGTCCGTGAGCATGGCTGATTCGGCGCGGCTGGGCGTGGCCGCGCGGACCGGGGGCGGGTCCGCCGGTGGTGCGGGGCCTGCCAGATGCGGTCACGTGTCAGCGGCAGGTCCGTGAAGCGGATGCCGGTGGCGTCGCGGCGCATTGACCAGGATCGACCGCCACCTGGAACAGTTGGGCATCGACGGCGACCGAGCGGGGTGTACCGCCCCAATGACCGTCCGCGGCAAGGGATTCCCCGGGCTCGGCCGACAGCGCGTACAGCGCCCGCAGGGAGACGCGGCGATTGCCGCAGCGCACCGCGTCCGCGGCGAGCTCGCAGTCCTCGGCGGGCGCCCCGAGATGCGTTGCGGCGGTGGCACACAACGTGGCGGCGAGAGCCCTGTACCTGCACGTCAATACGGTCCACTACCGGACCGAACGGATCGAACGCCTGACCGGGCGCGACCTGTCCCGCCTCGACGATCGCATCGGCCCGCGGGCCGTCCTGATGCCGGCCGGTGCATCATCGATCGGTGTCCGAACTCAACAAGCACAATGTTGTCTACTTCGAAAGCCCCACCATGCGAGGGCTCTACGCCGCCCTCGACGAATGGCAGCGGGGCAACAATCATCGTTTCCTGTCGCTCGGCATTCAGCAGGATGGCGGGCTCTTCTGCTGCATTGCCCTGATCAATCCCGCCGAGGTGGTCATCACGAGCGCCGACGGCCACAATCACGCCGCCGTCAATCGATTCGGCCTGCTTTCCGTCACCTCCGACTAGCCGATCGTTTTCGGTTCAATAGTTCAGTGGTCCAGTAGTTCAGTACCGGGTCGTGGCCGGGTGACCGGTCACGACTGGATTCCACGCCGCGCCTGCCACGAACTGACCTGCCGCGGACGCCATGCCCCGCGGACCAGAGGGTTGTGCCCGTGCCGCCCGGCACGCTGCTCCCTCTTGAATTCGCGGAAGTATTCGAAGCGGATCATCAGCAAACCCGAGACGATGAGCGCCGTTGTCACGATCGCGCCCAGTATCGCCCAGCCGTGATAACCGGACGCAGCGGCTGTGAGCGTCATGCCGAGGCACGCGATGCCGAGTAGGCACAGCACCAGAGCTGGGCCTTCGCCCGGATCCTCGATGGCGTCACCGGGATGCGGATGCCAGTGTTCTCCGTTCGGTTTGACCGCCGTCACCCTGACCATGTCCCTACCTCCCTCGAACCGAGAAGACTCCTTACCTGTAGTCCAGAATGCACCCGGTGTTGAGGCTACGTGCGAGTAATGTCCTGAAATTTCGAAGAGAATCCCCGATTCTCGGGGCGGCATTTCGGGAATCATCCCAGCAATTGTCCCTCCGTCGGGACGTGGATACGCGGGAAGGGCTGTTCGGATTCGAGGAGATACGCCAGTTCGATAAGGGTTCGCTCGTCGCCGTGCGCACCGGAGAGTTGCACGCCGACCGGCAGTCCCGTGCTGGTTCGGCCCATGGGCAGCGATATGGCGGGGGTTCCGGCGACATTGTTCAGCGGTGTATAGCCCACGTAACCGGTGAGCCGCTCGATCAATTCGGGGAACGGAACTGTCGGCGAGACGAATCCGAGTTCCGGCGTGGTGTGCGAGAGCACCGGTGAAACGACCACTTCGTGCCGCGTGAACATCCGGGCGTAGGCGGCCGGCACCCGGCGTAGTCGCCGCAGCGCGCCCGGGGTGCGGTGGAACATGCGCCGGTGATGGTCCCGCAGGCCGCGGGTGAGGCCGTCGGCCTTGGCGGCATCGAAGGACCGGTCCAGGATGATCTTCCCGGTACTGACCGCGAGATCGGCGAGCAGCGCCCAGTACTGCACGAAGTCGGCGGCGAACTGCGCGGTGACCGGCAGGGTGATCGGTTCCACGACATGACCGGCCCGTTCCAGCAGGCTCGCGGTGTGCTCGACCGCCGCCCGGGTGGGCACGTCGACCTCGGCGCCGGTCACACTGTGCATGATCAGCCCCACCCGCAGCCGGCGCTGGGCCGGGCCGTCCACCGCCCCGACCGGTGCGAGTCTCGGATTGCGCCACACATCCTCGGCGGCGGCCACGAACGCCGCGGTATCGCGGACCGTGCGTGTGACCACGCCCTCGGAAATCATGTGCAGGGGAAGGTGTTTCACCTGTTCACCGTCCACGTGACGGCCGCGGCTCGGCTTGAGCCCGACCAGTCCGCCGCACGCGGCCGGAATGCGGATGGATCCGCCGCCATCGTTCGCGTGTGCGATCGGGACGACCCCGGCGGCGACGAGCGCGGCCGACCCGCCGGACGACGCGCCGATCGAATGGCCCAGGCTCCACGGGTTCCGCGCGGCCGGCTCGGTCATGTACTCGGTGGAAGCGTTGAAGCCGAACTCCGGCAGCCGCGACTTGCCGATCAGAGTCAGGCCGGTGCCGAGGAACTGGCGGGTGTAGGCCCCGTCCTTCGCGGCGGGCCGGGCCCGGAAGGCTTCGCTGCCATGGTTCGTCGGCAGGCCCGCGACATCGGTGTTGTCCTTCACGAACGTCGGGACCCCGTACAGCGCACCGCCGGGCCCGGTGGCGTAGCGCGGAGAGTCGTAGAGCGGGCAGGCGACCGCGTGCAGCTCGGGGTCGACGTCCCGGGCGCGGTCGATGGCGGCGGCGGCGAGCTCCCGTGGGCTCACCTCACCGGCGCGGACCAGGTCGGCGAGGGCAACCGCGTCGTGTTCACCCAGGGCATCGTCGCGAAAGGCGTGGAGGGGCATCATGCCGAGAAAGACTAGAAGAACTTACAGACTTTGCCCAGGGTAAATCTGTAAGAAATTACAGAGAGCGACTAGGCTGGGCGGCGTGACCGAACGCCGCCATCGCCCGAGTGCCCTGGCTCGGCGAGCAGCCCTGCTCAAAGCCGCAGTCGAGGTGGCGGCCGAGGTCGGCGTGGCCGGGGTGACCCATCGCGCGGTCACCGAGAAGGCCGGGCTGCCGCTGACCACCGTCGGCTATTTCTTCGACTCGATCGACGCGCTGACCGAGGAAGCGCTGCGCGTCTACACCGAAGAGGATGCCGACACTCAGATCGCGATCGCGGAGTCGCTCGCCGAGGCGCACGGTTCACCCGACGAAATCGCGGCCGCCTTCACGGCCGCCGCCGCCCCGCGCACACCGGAAACCCTCGCGCTGTTCGAGGCCTACCTGCACGCGGCGCGTCGTCCGGAATCCCGTGACGCGGTCACCCGCGCGCTGACCGCCGCGCGCCGGGCCGCCGCCGCGGGCGCGCGGGCGGCCGGGGCCCCGGACCCGGATGCCATGGCGCCCGCCTTCACGGCGCTGGCGCACGGGCTCGCGCTGCACGAAATGGCCTCGCCGGGTGCGCTGTCGCCCGACACCGTGCACGCGGCCTTCCGCGCGATGTTCCTCGGATTCCTGCTCGACAGCGGGCATATCGAGCTGGCCCTGCAACTCGAGCGGCAACCGGCACCGCAGGAGTAGGCCGTGACCGACCCCGCCGTGCGGCACCGGGACCGTGTGAACGCACGACTCGACCTGCCGATCATTCCGCCCGCCGTGCTGATCGGGGTCGCCGAGATCGGGCGGCGTGACGGCTGCGACATCGAATCATGGTTCGCGGGAACAGGTTTGGATCCGGACCGCCTGGTCGCGGTCGACTCGGTGAAGGTGTCGTTCCAGGAAACCGTGACCGTCCTTCACCGCGCGGTGGAGGCGCTGCCGGGCCAACCGCTCGGCATGCGGGTGGGCATGCGCGACAGCCTGCTGTCGATGGGAATGCTGGGGGTTGCCATGCGTTCGTGCGCCACCGTCGGCGAGGCACTGTCGGTCGGGATGGATCTGCATCAGGCATCGGGCACCCTGATGGATATGGACGTCGAGCGCTCCGGCCAGCAGATCGCGCTGCGGCTGCACGAGCGCCGGCCCGAACCCCGGCTGCTCGCCTTCCTGTGCGAGGAAGTGCTGTGCAGCGTGCTGATTCTGATGCGCTCGGTGCTCGGCCCGGGCTGGTCGCCGGCCCGAGTGGAACTCGGCTACCCGCCTCCGCCGTACGCCGCCGAGTACCGCCGCTTCCTGTGCTGCCCGGTGGATTTCTCCGCCGGAGCCAACCGCGCGGTCATTCCGGTTGCCGCACTGGAGCTTCCGCTGCCCACCCACAGCGCGCCGACCCGGACCGTCGCCATCGAGGCCTGCCGGCGGCTTTTGGATCTCGGCCGTCCGGCCCCGGACATCGTGGTGGCCGTCGAGGCGGTGCTCGAGCGCGACCTCCGCCATCCGCCGACCATGGCCGAGGTCGCCGCCCACCTGCATGTCACCGAGCGCACCCTGCGCCGCCAACTCGCCGCCGCCGGTGCGAGTTTCAGCGCGGTCCGGGACCGGGTCCGGGAGCGGCGCGCGATCTTCCTGCTCCGCCGATCCGGTCTGTCCATCGGCGCGGTCGCCCGTGAGGTCGGCTACAGCGATATCCGGGAATTCCGCCGCGCGTACGTCCGCTGGACGGGGCATTCGCCGAGTTCCGCACGGCGAGAAGCGGAGTGAGCCCGGCGCCGCGCCGGGCACTCGAGCCGGCGCTGCCGGACATCGCGGGCGGACCCGACCGTCTCGAACGTGCCCGGGGTGAGGGTCTGCCGCCCCAGCCGCTTGCGCAGGACGCCCGGACAGCGGTGATACGCGCGGGCGTCGACGTAGGCGCGATGGCGTGCGGTGGGCAGGAAGGTGATGCCGCCGTTGAGCTTCGGATGATCGGTGGCGATCACTCGGCCGAACGCCGCCGCGCGGGCCGCGAATCCAGGAGGGCCGATCCGGCCAGAAGGGTGGTGAAACCGGACAACCGGTGACCGGATCGACGCACTCGACCACCCACTGGTCGCGACGCCGTTAGCCTGCCCGCATGGTCATCTCCTCCTGTGGGCGTGGCAGGCGAAGCCGTCCCATGCAATTCAAGGTCGCAGTGGCTGTGATTGCCCTGATCGGTGTGCAAGGCTCCGCGGCCACGGCGTCTGCCGATGCACCGGCCGATCCGCCGGCCGACGCGGCGTCCCTGTTGGCGGCCGCGCAGGGCGGGCGGCTGCTCGGAGTTCCGCCGCTGTCGTCGCTGGCCGCAGGCGCGGCGGCCGAGCTGTCGAGCCCGGAGTACTGGTGGAACTATGTGCACGAGGCGGTGGACGACAACACGATCCTGTTCCCGGTGCCGGCCGATGTCGTCAAACCGGATGTCGTGCTGCCGCACGCGCATATCGCTGCCGGGACCGCTGTCTCGGCGCTGCCCGCCGAACCGATCGACCTGCGCGGGGTCACGTATCAGTGGGCCGGACGGACCAAGACGGTCGGTGACTTCCTGAACGACACCGAAACGGACGCAATCGAATTCGTGCATCAAGGGACGCTCGTCGCCGGCTACTTCGCCAATGGCTGGTCACCCGAGGACGCGCACCAGGCGTGGTCGATGACCAAATCGTTCGTGTCGACCGTGGTCGGCATTGCGATCGATCAGCGACGGATCCACTC
>NZ_JBEYYI010000070.1:0-6695 GCF_040645495.1 Nocardia sp. NPDC046763
TGGACATCCTGGCCAGCTCCCGCCACATCAGGGTCGAACTGGACGGCGAGACCCTGGCCGATTCGCACTCCCCGCGCATCCTGTTCGAGACCGGGCTGCCCGCCCGCTACTACCTACCCCTCACCGATATCCGCATGGACCTGCTGCGGCCGTCGGCGACCAGGACGTCGTGCCCGTACAAGGGCCACGCCGAATACTGGAACATCCAGCTGGGCGAGACCAGCCACCCTGACCTGGTGTGGATCTACCGCACCCCGCTGCCGGAGAGCCAGAAGATCGCCGGGCTGGCGTCGTTCTACAACGAGAAGGTCGACATCTGGGTCGACGGCGAGATGATGCCGCGCCCCAAGACGCCGTTCAGCTGAAACCCTCAGTCCCCCAGGATCTCCGACACCAGCCGGGGCAGCGCCGCCCCGATCGGGTCGCGCACGATCTCGGCGGCGTATTCGTCGTAGGGGGTCGGCTCGTTGTTCACGATGACCAGGTCGGCCCCCGCGTCCACCGCCACCGCGCACATCGACGCGGCGGGCTCGACCTGGAGTGAACTGCCCACGGCCAGAAAGATTTCGGCGTTCTCGGCGATCTGCACCGCCGCGCGAATGGCGGCGGTGTCGAGCTGCTGGCCGAACATGATGGTGGCCGCCTTCAGGATGCCGCCGCAGTCCGGGCACGTCGGATCCGGCTCGCCCGCAGCCACCCGTTCCAGGGTAGCGGCCATGGAATCGGTGAAATCACAGTCGATGCAGACGACTTCGAACATATTGCCGTGGATCTCCACCACACTGTCCGACCCGGCCCGCTGGTGCAGCCTATCGATGTTCTGGGTGATGATCCCGACCTGCCGCCCGCCCGCCGCCAGCCGCACCAAGGCCTGATGCGCCGCATTCGGCGTCGCCCGCCAGGCCGGATTGTCCCGCCGCGCCAGCCAGGCCCGGGTGCGTAGCTCCGCATCGGTCACGTAATTCTGATAGGTGGAGAGCAGTTCGGCGATGGGGTCCTCGGTCCAAACCCCGCGCGGCCCACGGAAATCCGGTATCCCGGATTCCGTCGAGATCCCCGCGCCGGTCAAGACGCCGATCGGTCCCTTGCGTGCGCGCCAGTCCGTCACACAGCTCAGCCTAGGCCGAACCCCGCCCCGCCCGCTGCCCGCCACGGAGGCACCGCCATGGTGGAATCGGCCCGACCCACGCTCCTGCGGCCCGCGCTCAGACCGCCAGGACGGCGGGTCCGTCCTCGGCGCGGCGGTAGTGGCCGGGGGCCGAGCCGTACTGGCGTTTGAAGGCCTTGGCGAAGGCGAATTCGCTCTGGTAGCCGACTTTCCTCGCCACGCCGGCCAGTGGGGTGTCGGTCTCACGCAGCAGCCGCGCGGCGGTGAGCATGCGCCAGCGGGTGAGGTAGGACAGCGGCGGCTCGCCGACCGTGGCGAGGAAGCGGCGAGCGAGGGTGGCGCGACTCACCCCGGCGACGGCACTCAGCTCCGGGACCGTCCAAGCCCGTTCCGGCGCAGCGTGAATCGCGCGCAGCGCATCGGATACGGCCGGGTCACCGAAGACGCCGGCCCATCCGCTCGGTGCAGTGGACTGTTCGTCGAACCAGGCGCGCAGCATGAACAGCAGCAGGGTGTCGAGCAGCGCGGGGATAGCGGCATCGGCACCCGGTCGAGGTTCGGCGATCTCGGCGGCGAGCAGATCGACCGCGGACCGCAGGGCCGGGTGCCGGCCGGGGCGGGCCGGGAGGTGGATGAACTCCGGCAGGTCGTCGAGCAACGGGTGGCTGCGATGCCGCCCGAGCTCGTACGCGCCGCACACCAGCGCGGTCCGCGCGCCCGGACCCGCGATCTCGCGCGGCTCCCCCGGCAGGGCGACCTCGGTGATCGGCGCCCCCAGCGCATCGACCAGATCATGGTTCTCGCCGCGCGGCATGAACAGCACATCGCCGGCTCCCAGCGCGACCGGTTCCCCGTCGGGCGGCAGCAGCCAGCACGAACCCTGAAGAACCACATGGAATCCCGCGCCCGGCACCTTCGGATAGCGACGCCCCCACGGTGCGTGCCGGATGAAGAGCCCCGAGGCCGGGTTGCCGGTGCGGATGGCCGCGACGGTCTCGCTGAGGATGTCCACATCGACACCATACTGCTCACCTGATGAGCGTTTCGAGCATTGAACTGAGTAATTCAGCCATTCATATGCTCACCGCACGCGAATAACTTCATTCACATGACGACGCACGAATCCACGCAGACCCCTACCATCGCCGTGTACGGCGCGAACGGCCACACCGGCGGCTACATCCTGTCCGAGCTGCATCGCCGCGGCCTGGCCCCGATCCTGGTGGGCCGCAATGCCGATCGGCTTCGCACCGCCGCCGACGCGGCCCGGCTGCCGCAGGCCGAGATCCGGATCGCGGCGGCGGACGATCACGCCACTCTGGTCAGGGCGTTCACCGGTGCGGATGTGGTGATCAGCAGCCTGCCCGGCTACGTGGACCTCGGCGAGCCCATCCTGGCCGCCGCCCTCGACGCGGGCACGCATTACGTCGACATCTCGGGCGAGCAGCTGTTCCTCCGCCGGGTCCTCGACGAGTACGGCCCGCGCGCCGAGCGTGCCGGGGTGACGGTGCTCTCCTCGGTGACCGACAGCAATCTCCCCGCCGATCTGCTCGCGGATCTGCTCGGCGCGCGTCTCGCCGGACCGGTCGGCTTCGTGATCAGCCACCGCAGCCGCAGTGGCGGGGATGGCTCCCGCGGCAGCGCGAAAACCGTACTGGCCAGCCTGGATTGGTTCCGCGCGGGCGGCTGGCACTACGCCGACGGCGAGTTCCGCACCGGCCCGGCGGATCCGGCGCCGATGCTGTACCCCGGCGACGCCGAGCCGACCGAGGTGGCCAAGTTCGCCTTCCCCGCCGTGCTCACCATCCCGCGTCACACCGATGCCGCCGCCGTCACCGGCGCCGTCGACAGCGTGTTCCGGGCGAACATCACCGGCCTGACCGCGGAGCTGGTCGCCGGCCTGCCGGAAAAGCCGAGTGCCGCTTCGGATATGCGCTACGACATGATCGTGGACGCCACCGCCGCGGATGGCCGGACGTGGCGCGGCGTGGTCAGCGGGGCCGATTCCTACCGGGATTCGGGCCTGATGGCAGTCGAAGCGGCCGTGCGGCTCGCCGGCGGCGCTGTGAAGGCGGGCGCGCTCGCGCCCGCGGAGGCCTTCGCCGCCGCGGACTTCCTGGATTCGCTCGCGCCCCACGGCATCGCCTGGACGATCACCGGGGCATGAGACGGCCACGGAGCGCGCCTGGCCGAAAGCGCTCGCAGTGCGGGGAATTCGGTCGAGCCCCGCAATACAGTGAGGACCATGAGCGACGACCGTCCGAAGCTGGCCGCTGAACTGGATATGGTGCCGCATCCCGAGGGCGGCTGGTATCGGGAAACCTGGCGCAGCGGAGTGAAATTCGAGCCGGAGGGCTACCCTGGCCCCCGCACGACCGGCACGGCCATCTATTTCCTGCTGCTACCCGGTGAGAAGTCCGCGCCACACACCGTGACGTCGGACGAGATCTGGTTCTGGCACCGGGGTGGTCCCCTGCTGCTGAACATCGGGGGTGAGGAGATCGTCCTCGGACCCGATGTCGAGCAGGGGCAACGCCCCCAGGCGGTGGTTCCCGGCGGAATCAGCCAGGCCGCCCGTCCCGCGGGTGACGACTACGTGCTGGTGAGTTGTGTCGTCTCCCCCGGTTTCGATTTCGCCGACTTCCGGCTCGACTGAGCTACTTTCGGAGCCGAGCCGTGGGTCGTCGATCCCGAGTCTTCAGTCGTCGATCCCGAGCAGACCCTCCGCGACCGCATGGTCGATGGTCTTCTCGAGGTTCGGGCAGGAGTCCGGTTTACCGGTGGTCGGCCCGGACTCGGCCAGCTTGCGGAAGACCGGGCAGTGCGCGGCCGGATCGACCGTCCACTGCACCGTCTTCTGATTGTGGCTGTGCTTGCGCACGAGCACCTCGGTGCCGCAGGTCTGACACGCGATCGGTGTCAGCCCCGACTCCATGTAGTGCTCTTTGTCGAGGACCGTCTGGGCGCGCACCTGTGCTCGCTGTTCCGGACGGTCCGCGAAATCGGGTGCCTTCGCCCAGCTGGTCATCAGACGTTCGCCTCCTGCACGGCGGCCTCGTCGGCCTCCCGCTTCTTCCGCAGGTTCTCCTCGACCTCGAGACCCCAGGCCTCGTTGGCCTTGGAGGTGTCGATCTCGAATTCGAAGCGCTGCACCGACTTCGGGTCGATGTCCGCGACATCGACGTAGAACTGGTCGTACCAGCGGCGCAACTGGTAGACCGGGCCGTCCTCCTCGGTCAGCAGCGGGTTGTCGATCTTGGACTTGTGCTTCCAGATCTCGACGTCCTGCAGGAAGCCCTCGCTGACGCCCTCGGTCATCTTGGCCGCGAACATCTGCGCCTGTTCCTCGGGCAGCCCCTTCGGCTTCTCCAGCGAGACGCCCCACTGCAGCATGAAGGAGTTCTGCGTGACCGGGTAGTGGCAGTTGATGAGGACCGTCTTGACCTCGAAGCCGCTGTAGATGTTGAGCAGCGGGTTGATCATGTACGACGGCCCGAAGTACGACGCCTCGGACTTGAGCAGCACATCGATGCCGGCCTTGGCCGCGTTGCCGATGTCCGGGCGGGCCTTGGTCTCCAGGTACTGGGTGGCGACGTGACCCTCGAGCACGTTCTTGAAGAACGTGGGGAAGGCGTAGTGGATATAGAAGAAGTGCGCCATATCCACGATGTTGTCGATGATCTCGCGGCAGTTCGAGCCCTCGATCAGCAGCGAGTGCCAGGTCCAGTCGGTCCAACCCTCGGTGAGCGTCTCCGACGAGCTGCCGTCGGCATTGGTGTAGGGACCCTCGATGTACGGGATGGTCACCTCGTCCGGCGGCTGGTTGCCCTCGTGGTCGTGCCAGACGAACAGCTGGCCGTTGCGCTCGAGCGTGGTCCACGCGCGGGTGCGGGCCAGCGGGGGGACGCGCCGTGCGTAGGGAATGCCGGTGCACTTGCCGTCGCCGCCCCAGCGCCAGTCGTGGAACGGGCACGCGATGGAGTCGCCCTTGACCTCACCCATGGAGAGGTCGCCGCCCAGGTGACGACAGTAGGAGTCCAGTACCTTCAGTTCGTTCTGGCTGTTCATGAAAACGACCAGCTTGGTACCGAATACGTTGACCGCATGCGGCTTGCCGTCACGGAAGTCCTTGGCAAGGCCGAGGCAGTGCCAACCCCGGGCGTAGCGGGTGGGCATCGAGCCCACGTCGATCTCGCGGACCTTCCCGCGGGGCCCTTGGGCGCTTGTCGCCATCGTTGATCCTCCTATGGATGTACTAGAACACGTTACAAAATTGGCTGGCGGTTGGCCAGCGATACATCCAACTACCAGGATGGGGGCGCTCTGAGCTGCGCTTGTATTGCGTTCTCGACAGGAATAAGAACGTGTTCTACTCTCAGGGGCAAACGAAGACCGCTTCCCGTACCAGCACCAGGCAGGAGCAACTGGCGAGATGACGCAAGAAGTAGTTGAGCGGGTCGAGGCGCTGCTGCCGACCCTGCGTGAGCGCGCCCAGGAGACCGAGGATCTGCGCCGCCTTCCCGACCAGACCGTCAAGGATCTGCAGGCGACCGGCTTCTTCAAGCTCGTGCAGCCCAAGCAGTGGGGCGGCTACGCCTGCGACCCGGTGATCTTCTACGACACCGTCCGCAAGATCGCCAGCGCGTGCGGCTCCACCGGCTGGTGCGCCGGCATCCTCGGCATCCACAACTGGCACCTGGCGCTGTTCGACCAGCGCGCGCAGGAAGAGGTGTGGGGCAACGACACCGAGGTCCGGATCTCCTCCTCCTACGCCCCGATGGGTGCGGGCGTGGTGACCGAGGACGGCGAGGGCTACATCGTCAACGGTTCGTGGGCCTGGTCCTCCGGCTCCGACCACGCCGACTGGGTGTTCGTCGGCGGCCCGGTCATCAAGAACGGCAAGCCGGTCGACTTCGGCTCGTTCCTGATCCCGCGGAGCGAGTACAAGATCAACGACGTGTGGCACGTGGTCGGCCTGCGCGGCACCGGCTCCAACACCGTCGTGGTCGAGAATGTGTACGTGCCCCGGCACCGTTTCCTCAGCATGAAGACCATGGGCGACCTGAAATCGCCTGGCCTGGAGCAGAATACCGACCCGCTGTACAAGATGCCGTGGGGCAGCATCCACCCCGCGACCATCACCACGCCGATCATCGGCATGGGCTACGGCGCCTACGAGGCCCACGTCGAGCACCAGGGCAAGCGTGTCCGGGCCGCCTTCGCGGGCGAGAAGGCCAAGGACGACCCGTTCGGCAAGGTGCGCATCGCCGAGGCCGCCAGTGACATCGACGCCGCCTGGCGTCAGCTGTCCGGCAATATCGCCGAGGAATACGCGTACATCCTGGCGGACAAGGAAGTTCCGTTCGACCTGCGGGTGGCCGCTCGCCGCGACCAGGTGCGCGCCACCGGCCGCGTGATCGCCTCCATCGACCGGCTGTTCGAGGCCTCCGGCGCCACCGCGCTCGTGGAAGGCACTCCGCTGCAGCGGTTCTGGCGTGACGCGCACGCCGGACGCGTGCACGCCTCGCAGGATCCGGAGCGCGCCTACGCCATGTTCGGCACGCACGCCTTCGGTCTCCCGATCACC
>NZ_JBEYYI010000071.1:0-6682 GCF_040645495.1 Nocardia sp. NPDC046763
TTCCTCCGGTTCCTCGACCGGTCTATGAGTGGCCGCGGGTTTGTGAGTGGCGACCGGATGATGGGTGGCGACCGGATGATGGGTGGCGGCGGGTTAGGCGCGAACCCGCTTGGCGCTCGGTTCGACGCGTACCCGGCCACGCTGTGTCTCGGTCATACCTTCCGACGGTACGCCCGTGGGTAAACCGCTGTCGGGGAGCGGGTTTCGCGTATCGGCGGCAGCCCGGGAAACCGGGGCCCGACCGGCGATTTTCCCCGCCTGACCAGGCCCGATATGGTGTTCGAGCAACACTCGAGCAACGCAAGAAGGTGGCGGTCAGATGTCGGAACCCGACAGTGTCCTGAAGCCGGAACCCGGCAGCGTCCTGAAGCCGGAACCCGGCAGCGTCCTGAAGCCGGAACCCGGCAGTGCCCAGCTGACGGAACCGGGCGGCGACGGACAGCCGGGACTGCGTGCCGGACTCCGGCGCCGGCACATGACGATGATCGCCATCGGCGGCGCGATCGGCGCGGGCCTGTTCGTGGGCAGCGGCTCGGTCATCGAGACCGCCGGACCCGCCGCCATCCTGTCCTACGCGGGCGCCGGACTCGTCGTGCTGTGCGTGCTGCGGGCGCTCGGCGAAATGGTGGTGGCCCGCCCAGTCGCCGGATCCATGGGCGAGTACGCGCGGATGGCCATGGGACCGTTCGCCGGATTCACCGTCGGCTGGCTGTACTGGTACCTCTACGTCATCCTGGTCGGGGCCGAGGCGGTGGCCGGCGCCGCCATTCTCGGCAACTGGATCGATCTCGACCAGTGGATCCTGTCCGCCGGGCTGCTGGTCGTCATGACCGCGGTCAACCTGGTGTCGGTCAAGTCGTTCGGCGAGTTCGAGTTCTGGTTCGCCTCCATCAAGGTGGTGGCGATCGTGGCCTTCCTCGCCATCGGACTGGCCTGGGTGTTCGGGCTGTGGCCGGGTTCGGACGCGGGCTTCGCCAACCTGACCCGGCACGGCGGCTTCGCGCCCAACGGGATCGGCGGCGTCTTCTCCGCCATCGTGGTGGTGATGTTCGCGTTCGGCGGTACGGAGATCGTGACGGTGGCGGCCGCGGAATCCAAGGAACCGGGCCCGGCGGTGGCCCGCGCCACCAACAATGTGCTGTGGCGGGTCGGCCTGTTCTACGTGGCCTCGATCTTCCTGGTGGTGACCATCCTGCCGTGGAACGACGCCAAGGTGCTGACGAGCCCGTTCGTGAGCGCACTCGAGCACATCGGGATTCCGGCCGCCGGCACCATCATGCAGGTCGTCATCCTGACCGCGGTGCTGTCGGTGCTGAACTCGGCCATCTACGTCTCCTCCCGGATGCTCTACGTCCTCACCCGCGACGGCGACGCGCCCGCCTCCCTGGTGAAGCTCAACAAGCGCGGCGTCCCCGCCCGGGCCGTCCTGCTCGGCACCGTCGCCGCCTGGGGCGCGGTCATCGCCTCCTACGTCTCACCCGACAAGGTCTTCACCTTCCTGGTGAACTCCATCGGCGTCGTCCTGGCCTTCGTCTATGTGGCGATCATGTTCTCCCAGTTGCGACTTCGCGCCCGCCTCCGCCGCGAAGACCCCTCCGCCCTCACCTACCGCATGTGGGGCTACCCCTACATCAGCTGGGCCGTCATCATCGCCCTCTTCGCTGTCTTCGTAGCCATGGCCCGCAACCCTGACCAGCGCAACCAGCTCATCGCCTCCACCATCAGCCTCCTGGCAGTCATGGCGATCTACCCCCTGCGCGCCAAATTCGGCCGCAAGAAGCCGGTCCGTGATGTCGAGGTCCTCCACCACTGACCCGAATCCAGTGCGCCGCACCGATTCTCGCAACGAATCGGGCGATTCCGGTCGAGATAGCCGGTTCTCGAACATGCATTCGGGAACCGGCTTTACCGTCCCACTCATGGTCAGCTCGAAACACGAAGCGATGCACAGGATTTTCCGCGCTCTGATCTTCGCCGAACTCACCGAACTCGGGTTGGGCAACAGCCCGGATCCGTGCATCGCGGCCGGTGATGTCCCGCTCGCGACCCTGTCCGCCATCACTCACGCCAACGACGCCAGTATCGCGGTCCGATACTGAAAGCGCTGGCCACTGCGCTACAGAGCATCGATGAAGATGCCGCACAGACATGGAGGCAGTTGATGACCGTGGATCTCTCGTTCTTCCGCTCCGAGACTTCCCAGCGGCTCCGTGCCGAAGGCCGGGTCGAAGGCCGGGTCGAAGGCCGGGTCGAAGGCCGGGTCCAGACCCTCGTCGACGCGATACTCCGCAGCCTGCGTGCGCGCGGCATCGAGGTGTCGCAGGAGGCTCGGCAGCGCATCGAATCGTGCAGTGAGCTGGATACTCTCGATGCCTGGTTCGATCGCTCGCTCACCGCGAGCTCGATAACCGAGATCCTCGGCAAGGAGGGATAGCTCCCGAGCCCGGTGCCTACTGCGTGGGTTTGACGACGACGGCGGTGCCGTAGGCGGCGACCTCGCTCATGGTGTTGGCGATCTCGTTGCAGTCGAAGCGCATGGCGATCACGGCGTTCGCGCCATAGGCCATGGCATGTTGGCACATTCGCATGATGGCCTCGTGCCGCGACTGGTACAGCAGCTGTGTGTACTCGTGGATCTCGCCGCCGCCCAGGGCGCGGAATCCGGCCGCGAAGTTGGCGCCCAGGCCGCGGCTGCGGACGGTCAGCCCTGCGACCTCGCCGATCACCTTGACGATTTCCTGGCCCGGGACATCGTTCATGGTGGAGACCAGGATCGGGAACTGCGGGCCCGGCTGCTGCTGCGGTTGCGGCTGGCCCTGCTGCGGGTAGGGGGCCTGGCCCTGCGGGGGATACGGCTGCTGGCCTTGCTGCGGGTACTGCTGCTGGTACGGCTGTTGCGGTGGCATCGGTTGGTTCATGAGCGGGATCGTACGGGGTGGACCCGAACGCGGACCGAACCGGAATGGCGCGGCCCGCATCGGGTTTGCCCGGGGTCAGGCGGTGAATACCGGGGCGTTGCGGCGGGCGAATTCGGCGAAGGTGGTGGGGGTGACGCCGAAGCGTTCGTGGGTGGACACGTCGATGTGAGCTTCGGGGGATCCGGCGCGGCCGGCGTAGAGCTCGTCGAGCAGGTCGATGACCGGGCCGGGTAGACCCTGCTCGGCGTGCAGCTCGCGTTTGCGCCGGCGGGTCACGAGTTCGTAGGTGAACGTGGTTCCCGTTGCGGCGGAAAGCCGTTCGACGATCTCGGTGGAGGTGAGGGCCTCGGGGCCGGTCATGTCGAACGCCTGGCCTTCGATGCCCTCGGTTCGCATCATGGCGACGCAGACTTCGGCGATGTCCTGGATGTCGACCGGGGCCAGTCTGCTCGCACCGATCGGCATGACCAGCGCGTGGCGGGCGCTGTCGACTCCGGTCAGCGCCTCCGGCAGGTAGTTCTGCATGAACTGGCTGGGGCGCAGATGCGTCCATTCGAGGCCGGAAGCCTCCAGATAGGCCTCGATCTCCAAATGCCAGCGGGTGCCGCGAAAAGCCGTGAGATCGAAGGTGGTTCCGGATTCCTTGCCACCGAACTTCACGATGTGCCGCACCCCGAATTGTTTGGCGGCGTCGATGAATCGGCACTGGGTTTCCAGCATGCGGTCGCGCGGGGAGGAGATCATCAGCGCCCGGTCGACGTCCTCCATGGCGGGTCCGAGAGTGTCGGCGTGCAGCATGTCGCCGACCACGACCTCTACTGTCGGTTCCGCCGCGGCGAGCTGCACGGCCTTGGCGGGGTCGCGCACCAGTACGCGAACCGGGACCTGCTGTTTCACGAACTCGCGCAGGACGATGGAACCGGCCGCGCCGGTTACTCCGGTGAGCAGGAACATGGGTCTACCTCACTTCTGGATGAATGCGGATGCGAAGGTGTGCAGGGTGTTCGGGTCGAGGGCATTGCCGAAGCCGACGACGAGTTCGTCCACTCCGGCCTTCTCGTAGGCGGTGAGCCGTTCGGCGATGGTGTCGAGGGTGCCGATCAGGCCGTAGTCGGCGAGGTCGCCGGGGAATACCAGCGGCGCCCACGGCGGTACGGCCGCTCGCGCCTGCTCGTCGGTGTCGGCGATGATGCAGTACGACGTCGAAGTCTTTGTGATGGAAGAGAATTCGCGTCCGACAGCGGCGCAGTGCCCGGCCAGGATCTCGAATTTGCGGGCCACCGCATCCGGCGGCTCCTGTACGTTGCACAGGTCGGCATAACGGGCGACCAACCGCAGGGTCACCTTCTCACCGCCGCCCGCGACCATCAGCGGAATGTGCGGATGTTGCACTCCCGCAGGCTGATTCACGACACCGTCGGCGCGGTAATAGTCGCCGTCGAAGGTGGTGGAGGGTTCGGTCCACATCGAGGCGATGATCCGCAGCGCCTCCTCCAACCGCCGCAACCGTTCGGGAGCGGCCGGATAGTCGTAGCCGAAGGCCTGATACTCCTGCTCGTACCAGCCCGCGCCGATGCCGAAAGTGGAGCGGCCGCCGGAGATGACGTCCAGGGTCGAGGCCATCTTCGCGAGCAGCGCCGGATTGCGGTAGCCGTTGCCGGTCACCATTTGCCCGAGCCGGATGGTCCGGGTCTCGCGGGCCAGCGCGGACAGTGTCGTCCAGACCTCGAAGACATAGGCCCCGGGTGGTCCGAAGGGCATGAAGTGGTCCGGGGCCCACAGGGTGTGGAACCCGCAGTCGTCGGCGGCGACCGCGAGTTCACGCATGGCTTCGAAGGCGGCGGTCGGGTCGCTGTAACCGGCGAATTCCTGGGTGGTGCCGGTCGGTAGGTACAGGCTGAGTTTCACGACGAGGATTCCTTTCGTGCGGTGGTCGGGATAGAGACCACGCCGGCCCGCGAAAGGAATCGCCGCCCTCAGTGCCCCGGATCGACCTCGGGAAACCCGAAGTGGCGCGCCATGCCCGGGTCGATGAAGGCGGTCACGTGGGTGACGTGCCGGTCGTCGACGGCCAGCACCACCACGCCGAACGCGGTGAGCGCCGGGTCCGCGTGCTCGCCCCGGTAGGCGACCATCGCGGGCTGCCCGTTCGCGATCACCGGATACAGCCGGTACTCCCCGGATCGAGCCCAGATCAGCAGCCGCTCGATGCAGTGCGTCTTGCCCGCCAGCCAGCGGCCCGTCGCGGTGGATTCGAGAATGGCGTCGTCGCGCAGCAGCTCGGTGAGCCCGGCCACGTCCGCGTTCTCGAACGCGGCGATATAGCGCTCCAGCAGGGCCCGCGCGTGCGGGGAATCCGGTTCGATCACTGCGTCCGCTCGTGGGGACACCTCGTCGAGTTTGGCGCGGGCGCGCTGTAGTGCGCTCTTGGTCGCCGCGAGACTCATGCCGAGCATGTCGGCGACCTCCGCGGCCGGGTAGGCCAGCACCTCCCGCAGGATGAACACGGCCCGCTGCCGTGGCGGCAGATGCTGCAGACTCGCCACCAGCGCCAGCCGCAGACTCGACCGACCGGCGACGATCTCGGCGGGGTCCGTATCCGGCCAGCGGTCGGGGAACGGTTCCAGCCACAGCTGTTCGAGTCTGGGCCCGGATCCCGCCGCGGCGGGCCCCAATCCGGATGGCAGTACCCGGCGCTGCTTGTTCGTGACCGCGGTCAGGCACAGGTTGGTGGCGATCCGATACAGCCAGTTCCGCGTCGACGCCCGCCCCTCGAACGCCTCCCAACCCCGCCAGGCCCGCAGGTACGTGTCCTGTACCAGGTCCTCGGCCTCGTGCACCGAGCCGACCATTCGATAGCAGTGCGCGATCAGCTCACCGCGATACGCCTCGGCGGCGCGCAGGAATTCTTCGCGATCGAGATCACCGGAAACGGTCGACGGCATGGCAGCTCCCCGGGACGTAGCGATGTCGATATTCAGACGACCCGGATGGTCGAAAGTAATCGCCAGCGGTGGCGACGTGCGGATATGTGAACGGACCGCACCCCCGGTGGGATGCGGTCCGCTGTGTGGACGGATCAGTCCTCGCCGAAGGTGATGGCCTGCGCCTCCGCCTGGCTGTGGGGCGCGGGGGCGTGGTCGTCCATGTGGGCCAGCAGCTTTCGACCCGAGAAGAGAACGGCGACCGCGGCGGCGGTGCAGGCGGCGCCGACCCAGAAGGGGAGGGAGGCCTGGTGTTCGCCGAGTTTGCCTGCCAGGTAGGGGGCGGCGGCGCCGCCGGCGAACCGGACGAAGCTGTAGGCGGCCGAGGCGGTGGAGCGTTCGACGGGGGCGGCCTCCATGACGGCCTCGGTGATCAGGGTGTTGTTCACGCCGAGGAACAGGCCCGCCAGGACGGTGCCGATGATGAGGACCGGCTTGTGGTCGGTGAACATGGCCATCACCGCGAGATCCGCCGCGAACAGGGCCAGGGCGAGGGCCATCATGGGGACGGTTCCGAAGGCGCGCTGCAGTTTCGGGGCGAAGACCACCGAGGACAGGGCGAGCAGCAGGCCCCAGCCGAAGAAGATGAACCCGATCGAATAGGTGCCCATGTTCAGCGGGAACGGGGTGTAGGCGAGCAGGGTGAAGAAGCCGTAGTTGTAGAGCAGCGCGGTCACGCTCACCAGCAGCAGGCCCGGATAGGTAAGAGCCTTGAACGGCGCGACTCCGCCCTGAAGGTGGGTGGCGTCCGAGAATCCGGCGTTCTTGAGCGCCGCGAGC
>NZ_JBEYYI010000072.1:0-6274 GCF_040645495.1 Nocardia sp. NPDC046763
GCTGATCGGCATCGGCGGTACCCCCGAGGGCATCATCGCCGCGGCCGCCATGCGCTGCCTGGGCGGCGCGCTGCAGGGCACCCCTCAACTGTTGTGTGAAAGCCGTTGTCTGTGTCGGCGTATGGGTGAGGTCTCGGGTTGAAGTACCCGAGAGGCCGATTGCGCTGCTACTTGACCGAATTGGCCAGCTTATCGGCGTAGGGCGCGATGAACTTTCCGACAATGGGAAGCTCTGCGCGGACGCCACCGGTGTTGTTCGCCTGGATCATCGCCATGATCCAGACGACGAACGTAAATACCCCAACCGCCAGGCCGACGAGGCTGAAGATGATCCCCAGCGTGCCGAGGATCGAACTGATCACGCTCAGGACGATATTGACCACCGAGGCCGCCCCGAAGAAAACGGTCGATTGCGCGGCATGGAATTTCACATCCGGGTCGTTCTTCCCCACGAAAAGGAAGACGATTCCGGTGAGCCACCCCAACACATAAGACAGGATGGCGCTGGTCTTCTTGTTCAAGCCGGCCGGCGACGGTTGGCCGACGGGAGGCTGAGCAGACGTCATAGTTGTAGCTTTCATGTTCATGAGCCTTCTGACGCATGCATTATGGGGTGCCCGGCCGTTGTCCGCCACCCGAATCCGCGACGAGTTTCGATGTCGCTGGGAACAGCGATATCCATCGGACGGTCGGGCCGTGGCGCGACTGCTGGCGTCGCATGGCGACAGGTCCGGACATGGTCGGCCGTCGTCCGCCCGGACTCGCTCACCTTGGTCACGTTTGTCAGGAAACCGGTTCGCGTAAGGCAACTCTGGTCCCTCAGGCTGCTGCGGCACAGCGCTGCGGCAGACACGGGCGTAGGCTGACCGCCCGACCCCGCTTGCACGCCAACCGATTGCGGCTGGCCACACGGCCCCCGTCCACTCTCCGGCCAGCCATACTCAGCGGACCGGGTCTGGAACATCGTGCCTTCAGGCGGATAATCCAGGCAGATGGCTTGCTGGGCCGGGGCTATTTCGATCGGATCGAATCGGTGTGGCGCGGGCGGTTACTCGCAGTTGGTCATGATCTTCTGCATAGCGGCCCGTCCCTTTTCGAGGTCGTCGTTACTCAGGCCGAGGGCCGACGGGTCCGTCTCGGTGAAGATGCCGGGCTTGGCCATGACCTTCAGGCCGTCCTGCGACATGCCCGAATCGATGAACAGCTTTGCGGCGCAGTCGGCCAACTTCTGGTCTTTCATGCTCGTCGTCGATGCGGCGGCCTTCACGACGCATCTGCTCGATAGCGAGCCCGTAATACTCTGTGGTCCAGGCGATTACCGCGTTGGTGGCCAGAGTCAGGCACCAGGCTTGCTCGGTCCGGGCTTCCAGGTGCCGGGCCCGGAAGGCTCTCAGGCGGTGTCGTCGGCTCGCTCGATCAGGCTGGCCAAGCGCGGGCCGATGACCGCGTAGGCTTCGGGTGTGCACATGAGCTGGTGCTTGACGGGCACCCTGTACTCGCAGATGTTCCCGGTAACGTACGGCCGCCAGTCGGCGGCGCTGTGTGCCATGCCGTCTTCGCGGCCGAATTCGGCGGCGAAGAGTTCCATGTGGGCGTCGAGCACCGAATGCTGGTAGTGCGCACCAAGTTCCACAGTGCGGACCGCGCCGCGGTACATGCGGCGCAGCCGTTGCGGGGTGAGCGCGGCCAGATCGCTGGGGATGGCGGCGTGCAGCGCTTTCAGCGCCTCGTCGCTGAGATCCTGGAGATCGCCGGCGGGCAGCGCGTCCTCGCTGATGCCGAATTCGGCGAACTGCTCGCGCAGGGATTGGCGGAAATCGGAGAATTCGGCCCCTGGGTAAGCGTCGAGGATGGCGAGCAAATCGACTCGCTGTCCGGCAGCCTGCAATTCGGTGGCGATGGCATGCGCGAGCACACCGCCGAGGGAGTAGCCGAGTAGCCGGTACGGGCCCTCAGGCTGCACCTTGCGCATGACCTCGATGTAGCGCCGTGCGACCTGTGTCAGCGAGTGTGGCCGGTAGTCGTCCCCGGTGAGGGCTGGCGATTGGAGACCGTAAATGGGTTGGTCCTCGGGTAGAAAGCGGGCCAGGCCCGCATACGGCCAGGCCATGCCGACCATGGGCGGCGCGCAGAACAGCGGGGTGCGGGTGCCGGTGGCCCGGATGGGCAGCAGGACACCGAGCGCGGAGTCGGCCGCAGCGTCGTCATCGTGGTGTCCCCGCATCGCAGCCGCGATGCGGGCGCTGAGCCCGGCGACAGTGGGTTCAGTGAACAACCACGACACCATCACCTCGGCCCCGGTCAGTTCGCGCAGTTTGGCGACAATACCGGTCGCCAGCAGCGAGTTGCCGCCGATGGTGAAGAAGTCGTCGTCGATGCCGACGAGATCGAGGCCGAGCGCCTGCGCGAAGGCCGCGGCCACCGCGTCCTCGAGCAGATTGGTGGGTGCGCGGTATTCGCCTTGGCGCAGTTCGGGTTCGGGCAGCGCCTTGCGGTCCAGTTTCCCGACCGGAGTAAGCGGCAGCGAGTCGAGGACCACGATGGCGGCGGGCACCATGTGTGGCGGCAGCGTCCGCGCCGCGTGCGCGGTGAGCCGATCCGCATCGATTCGGCGGCCGGGCACAGCGAGCACGTAGGACACCAGCACCGTGACGCTTACGGCGTTCTTGCGGCCGAGGGTGACCGCGTACTCGACGTCAGGGTGGGTGGCCAACACACTGTCGATCTCACCGAGCTCCACGCGGAACCCGCGAACCTTGACCTGGAAGTCGGAGCGGCCGACATAATCGATCTCCCAATTCCCCTCTCCCCCAGCATGATTGCCGTCTCGCTGGTCGGGTTCGGCGTACCAGCGGACCACATCGCCAGTGCGGTACATGCGCGCACCCGCCGCGCCCCAGGGGTTGGCGACGAATCGCTCGGCCGAAAGCCCGCTCCGGTTGCGGTAGCCGCGCGCGAGTGCGGCTCCGCTGAGGTAGAGCTCGCCGACGACGCCCGGCGGCACCGGGTTCAGCCGAGCATCGAGGACGAACGCCGACATGCCGCGCACCGGCGCGCCGACGGTGATGTGGCGGCCGGGCTCGGGCTGTGAGTAGGCGGCCATGACGGTGGTCTCGGTGGGGCCATAAGCGTTGTGGTACACCCGATCTGCGGTACTCCACTTGGCCACCAGCTCCGGCGGTGTCACGTCGCCACCGACCGACACCAGTTTCAGCTGCGGCTGTGCAGCCGCGTCGACCGTGCCGAGCAGGGCCGGGGTGATGAGGGCGTGGGTGACGCCCTCGCAGCGCATGAGCTCGGCGAGCTCGGGTCCGCCCAGGACCTCACGGGGCACCACGACCAGGGTGGCACCGAGCGAGAACGCGCAGATCCATTCCAGCACCGAGGGATCGAAGCTGGGCGAGCAGATGTGCAGAACCTTGCCGTTGGGATCGAGATCGTGGAGCCTGGCCGCGTAGGCGGCGAGGCCGCCCAGACCGGCATGGGTCACGCTGACGCCCTTGGGCATTCCAGTGGACCCGGAGGTGTAGATGACATAGGCCGGATTGCTCACATGGATCGGGGCGAGGCGATCGGCGTCGGTCACCGGCTCGCGCGCCGCCGCCGCGCACAGGTGCTCGGTGGTGGCGTCGTCCAGGCACAGCCAGTCGACCTCGCCCGGCAGCGCGGACTCGAACGCCTTGCCGGTGATGCCGATGACGGCGCCGGAGTCGGTGACCATGTGCCGGACCCGATCCGGCGGGTAGCTCGGGTCGACGGGCACGTGCGCGCCACCGGCCTTGGCGACCGCCAGTACTGAAGCGACCATCTCGAAAGAACGCGGGAAGGCCACGGCGACCAGCTTTTCTGGGCCGACGCCGCGGGCGATGAGCACCCGCGCCAGTTGCGAGGAATAGTCGTCGAGTTCGCCGTAGGTGGTGGAGTGGCCGCGGTAGCGGACGGCGATGCGGTCGCGGCCCAGTTCCACACCGCGGGTGAGCAGTTCGGGCAGCAGCACGGTGGCCATGACCTCGTCGCCGTGCACGTGGGTGAGCAGCTCGTACTCGTCGGAGTCGAGCAGCGGCAGGTCGCCGACGGCCGTGACCGGATGGTCCACGATGGCCTGGAGCAGGCGGGCGAACCGCTCCGTGAACACCTCGACCGTGCGCGCGTCGAACAGATCGGTGGAGTAGGTGAAGACCGCGTGCAGGCCGCTGTCGTCACTGCTCTCCCGCAGCGTCAGCGACAGGTCGAACTGCGAGGTCTGGATGCCGGATTCCAGTGCGGCGATGCGCAATCCGGGCAGTTCGAAGTCGTTGCCCGGCAGGTTCTGGAAGGCCAGCATGACCTGGAACAGCGGGTTGCGGGCGGTGGAGCGCTCCGGGTTGAGCACCTCGACCAGCCGCTCGAACGGCAGGTCCGCGTGTGCGAAGGCCTGCAGGTCGGTTTCCTTGGTGCGGGCCAGCAGTTCGTGGAAGCCCAGGCCGCCGTCCACGTGTGAGCGCAGTACCAGGGTGTTGACGAACATGCCGATGACGTCGTCCAGCGCGGCCTCGCCGCGGCCCGCGACGGGCGTGCCGATGGCGATGTCCTCGGTGCCGGACAGCCGTGCCAGGAACACCGCCAGCGCGCTGTGCACCACCATGAACAGCGTGGCGTTCTGCTCGCGCGCGATACGCTGCAGGCCGTGCTGGATGTCGGCGTCGATGTGGAAGGGCACCAGGCCGCCGCCGAAGCTCGACACCGGCGGGCGCGGGCGGTCGGCAGGCAGGTTGAGTTCGTCGGGCAGTCCGGCCAGCGCCTCGCGCCAGTAGGCGGCCTGCTGCGAGATCAGGCTCTGCTCATCGCTTTCCGAGCCGAGCACGGTGCGCTGCCACAGGCTGTAGTCGGCGTACTGGACCGGCAGCGGCGTCCAGGCGGGCGCGGCGCCGGCCGAACGCGCGATGTAGGCGGTCATGAGGTCGCGGGCGAGCGGGCCCATGGACCAGCCGTCGGCGCTGATGTGGTGGGCCACCAGCACGATGACATGCACGGCCGGTTCGACCCGGAAGAGCCGCACGCGCAGCGGGATCTCACGCGTGACGTCGAAGCCGGTTGACAGCAGTGTGCCGATGAGTTCGGGCAGATCCGCGGCGGCCACGGGTTCGGCGATCAGATCCGGCACCGCTTGCTCGGCGGGCAGCACCACCTGGTGGGCGGCGCCGCCGGTCTGCGGGTAGACGGTCCGCAGGGTCTCGTGCCGGGCGACGACATCCGCGACCGCGGCGCACAGCGCGTCCACGTTCAGCTCGCCGTCCAGGCGCAGCGCCATCGGCAGGTTGTATGCCGAAGCGGCCGTGTCGAACTGATTGAGGAACCACATGCGCTGCTGAGCCAGCGACAGCGGCACCTGTTCCGGGCGCGGTCCGGCCACCAGGGCCGGGGTGCGGCCCGTGCCCGCGGCCCGCTCCAGCCGGTCGGCCAGCGCGGCCACGGACGGCGCGTCGAAGATCAGGCGGACCGGCACCCGGGTGTCGAGGGCCGCGCCGAGGCGGGCGACCACCTGGGTGGCGACCAGCGAGTTGCCGCCGAGGGCGAAGAAGTCGTCGTCCAGGCCGAGCGGGCCGGGCAGGCCGAGGGTCTCGGCGAAGACGGTGGCGACGGTCTGCTCGACCGGGGAGACCGGTGCGCGGAATTCGCGGCCCTCGAATTCCGGTGCGGGCAGCGCCTTCCGGTCCAGCTTGCCGTTGGCGTTGACCGGCATGGCGTCGAGCACCACCAGGGCGGCGGGCACCATGTAGGACGGCAGCCGGGCGCCGAGGTGCGCCTTGAGCGCTGCGTTGAATTCGCCCTCCGCTGCGCTCCGGGCGGGGTTCGCGGCGCTGGAGGTCTCGATTCTTCCCTCCTCCGCTCCTCCGCTTCGCTCCCCCGCTCCGTCAGTCCAGAATCGAGACGCGCCGCGAACCAGCGTTGTGTTGAATTCGCCCTCCGCTGCGCTGTGGGCGGGGTTCGCGGCGGTTGAGCGCTCGGGAACCACGTAGGCCACGAGCTGGTCACCGCGGTCCGTGTCGGAACGCATGACGACGACGGCTTGGTCGACGGTGGCGTGGGAGGTGAGGGCGGCTTCGATTTCGCCGAGTTCGATGCGCAGGCCGCGTAGCTTCACTTGGAAGTCGGTGCGGCCCAGGTAGACCAGCTCGCCGTCGCTGTTCCAGCGCACCAGGTCGCCGGTGCGGTAGAGGCGCTCGCCGCGCCGGAAGGGGCTGGCCACGAACCGTTCCGCGGTCAGGTCGGGGCGGGCGACGTAGCCGCGGGC
>NZ_JBEYYI010000073.1:0-6141 GCF_040645495.1 Nocardia sp. NPDC046763
GGCGCGGGGGGCCTATAACCAATCCTCACCCCCCAAACCCGGTTTGAGTTGGGGGTGGGGGGCGTTGGGGGTCCCGCCGTGCCCGCCCCAACCCCACCCCCGTATGCCCCGTCGTACCGCTCTATCCAGGCGGGGCGCGGACAACTGAACAGCCCGTGCCCGCCGCCGCGAACGCTCTTTCCGGCGGCGGGCCGGGAACCAGACTTTCGAGCGCGACCCGGTCAGCGGGGCGGCGGCTTGCGGGGAGACGAGCCGCGCCGAACCATCGGACGCGAGTGACGAGGAGAACCTTTCATGCCCATCGATTTGAGTGTCGCGCTCGGCGCGCAGATTCCCGCGCGCGAATTCAGCTGGTCCGCCAGTGATGTGCAGACCTACAACCTGGCGCTCGGCGCGGGCAACCGCTGGACCGACGCCGCCGAGCTGCGCTACGTCGACGACCGCGAGCCGCAGGTGCTGCCGTCCTTCGCGACCGTCGCGCCGTCCTTCCACGAGACCGAGCCGCCGAAGGTGAAGTTCGACGGCATCGACATCGATCTGGCGAAGGTCGTGCACGGCCACCAGGAGATCAGTGCACCGCCCGATCCCGGCCTCCGGCAAGGGCAGCATCTCCGGCCGGATCAGCGAGATCTGGGACAAGGGCTCCAACGCCGTCATCTGGCGTGAGGACACCGCCGTCGGCTCCGACGGCGCACCCCTATGGACGTCGCGCTCCTCCATCTTCGCCAAGGGCGAGGGCGGCTTCGGCGGCGACCGCGGTCCCAGCGCGAAGACCGAACTTCCGGACCGGGCACCGGATTTCGAGGTCCAGACCCCCACCCTGCCGCAGCAGGCGCTGCTCTACCGCATGTGCGGCGACCGCAACCCGCTGCACTCGGACCCCGAATTCGCCCGCAACGCCGGCTTCCCCAACCCGATCCTGCACGGCCTGTGCACCTACGGCCTGGTCCTGAAGACCGCGACCGACACCGTCCTGGCCTCGGATGTGTCCCGCGTCAAGGGTTTCCGCGCCCGCTTCGCCGGCGTCATGTACCCCGGTGAGACCCTGCGTTCCCGAATCTGGCAGCAGGACGGCGAACTCGTCATCGCGGTCACCGTCGTCGAGCGCGACGACGCCCCCGTCCTCGCGGACGTGGTCCTCACCCACTCGTAACCCGAACAGGGCTTCAAGATCAGGGAGCTCCCACTGCGGGAAATCGGACAGATTTCCCCGGTGGGAGCTCCCTGATCTTGTTGGGCAGGGCGTGCGGGGAGTGCGCGCTGATTCGCGGGCCGAGACCCGGTGGGTGACACCGCAATCCGGCCATATGTCGCATACCGGATATCGAGATGGCCGCAAACCTTCAGCGCGACAGCGGGATCGGCGGCGGCGGAGTTGCTCAAAGCGGCCGAAATTCGATTGACCCTGACCCAGGACGCGCTGGAGGCGTAACGTCTTCAGGAATATGGTGAATATCTGGCTAACCAACCGAATACCTAGCTGACTACGACCGAAAGACACGGAGAAGGTGAACAAATGGCCGCCTGGCAAGTGTTCACGGCCACTCTCGCAACGCTCGTGATCATGGCCGTCACCATCACGAGCCTGCACCACCCCCATCAGGATCCGAACAGACTCTCCGTAGAACGGATCCGCGATCGAATCAACAAGGAACGCAGCGTATTAGCGCTGGCAACCCCCGACGCCTCCGCCTGGTCGCATCTGGCCCCGGATCACCCGCTGAGCGTCCAGGAAGCCCATCGCACCATGCAGCAGCACCGCCGCTGCCCGGTTGCGGAGTGCGCGCGCAAAGCCGCGGCATTCCGGGCGCTCATCGACGCCGGCCGCATCAAGCCGACCCGCATGCCCCCCGCCCTCCAGTAGTCGCCGCGGCGGCCGCCCCGCTCAGAGTCCGGACAGGTATCCGGGCGGGACGGCGGCCACCAGCCAGACCCCATTGGTGCTGACCCGGAATTCGTACCCGTCGCGGTGCATCGCGCCGGCAGCCACGGTCAGTACCACGGGTCTGCCACGTCGTGACCCGACCTTGACGGCGGTCTCCGTATCCGCCGACAGATGAACGTCGTGGCGGCGCATGGGCTTCAGCCCCTCGGCGCGAATTCCGGGCAGGGCCGCGGCAACGGTGCCGTGGTAGAGAACCGCGGGCGGTACGGTCGCCCGATACTCCAGGTCAACGTCGACACTGTGCCCCTGACTCGCGCGGATCCGGGTCCCCGTCGCATCGAATTCGAAGCGGCGCTTGTTGTTCCGTGCCACCACCTCGTCCAGTTCGGGACGCGAGAGCGCTCGCCCGTGCCGGCCCAGCGCCGACAGCAGCGTGGCGACGTCCACCCACCCGGCCGGGTCCAGCTCGATGCCGATGGCCTCGGGTGCGTGCCGTAGATGCCTCGACAGGCGTTTCGAGGCCTTGATCATCTGCTGTTCGTCCATGGCGCGAGTGAACCAGCCCCACAGCCGGATTCGAAGCGATTTTCGCCTCAGCCGCCGGGCGTGTGCTCGGCTCGGCCGCCGGTCCGGTCGTCGGTCAGTCCGCGAACCAGCAAGGCGTACAACGCGATCACGGTGAACGGCGCGAGGATCGGCACCCAGGTGAGTCCGGTGGGCAGCACGGTCGCGGCCCCCGCCGCCACCGTGAACACCAGTGCGCCGGCCACCGACGGAATCGTCGTCGGCACCACGCCCACCGGAGCCGACACCGTAGCCGTGTTCAGCAGGTAGGTGGTCGCGACCAGCCCGATGCCGCCCGCCACCAGGGCCCCGGTCCCGACCCAGGCCAGCGCCGCCATGGCCGCGAGCACGGCCAGTACCGCGCACACCCGCCAGCGCCAGCCGGCCACCGCCAGGATGATCACCGGTATCGCGGCCCACGGCAGCACGATGGCCACCGCACCCGCCAGCAGCAGCCCGGACAACACGGCGAGGAACTTGGTCATCGGCGGACCCTCACGGTGCGGCGGTGTTCGGGCAGCAGGCGCATGACCTGATCGAGGCGGGTGTCCTCGGGCCAGGACACGATGTCGACGCCGACGGTGCCCATATCGCGATACATGGAGGTGCGTTCCAGCTGCCACATGCGCGCGAGGGTGGAATCCAGGCCGTCGCCGAACGGCGTTCCGCGCAGCACGTCGACCACCACCACGACGTGGCCGCGCTTGCGCAGATCGATGAGGGCCAGGGCGAATTGGGTGTCGAGCAGCGTCGAGAAGGCGACGATGACCGCCCCGATGGGCACCGCGGCGTGCGGCGCCAGCGTGCCCTCGGTGAGGATGTGCTCGTCACCGACATCCAGCACGGCGTCCACGATGCGATAGAACTGGCGGCGGCCGATATCCGGTCGCAGCCAGCGCGGGGTACGGCCCAGGCACACCACGGCCGTGCGGTCGCCCGCCTGCAGCGCGGACTGGGCCACCTGGGCGGCGCCGCGCACCGACAGCTCCAGCGAATCCGACGCGGGCCCGGGCGCCTGCATCGACGTGTCCACCAGCACAACCACATCCGCGGCCCGGTTGGTGAAGCGCTCGGTCACGAACAGCTGGCCGCGCCGCGCACTCACCGGCCAGTTCACGGTGCGCAGCTGATCTCCCGGCGTATACGCGCGGATATCCGCGTACTCCACGCCCGGCCCGGCCCGCCGGGTGAGATGGGTACCCATCCGTTCGGGAAGTTCGGTGCGCGGCAGGCGCATCCGCTGCGGATCGGTGATCGGATAGACGTATACCTCGCCCGCACACAAGCGCACCGAGGCCACCGCCAGCCCGGCCGGGCTCAGTGCGGTCACCCGCATCGGCACCGGATATCGGCCCCAGCGCGGAGCCGACAGCGCCAGCCGCAGCCCGGCGGGCGCGGTCCCGGAGTCCACCGTCTCCTCGACGTGGACCTCCATGCTCTGCAAGGGTTCCGGATGCAGCCGCAGCAGCGCGTGCCCGCGTTCCACGAACGCCGCGGCGGTCAGCACCACCTCTTCGGTCTCGAAGCAGCGCAGCACCCCCGCCCCGTCCACCTGGATACGGGTGCGGGACTGCTGCAGCGGCGCGGTGGCCAGCACCCCGAGCATGGGCGCGGCGAACACCACCAGCTGCCACTTCCCCAGTACCAGCGCCAGCACCAGTGCGGGCACGGACACCGCGGCGAGCATGAACACCAACGGTGCGGGCCGCCAGCGCAATTCGGCCTCGACCGCCGTACTCGTGTCGCGATGCTTCATACGCGCCTCAGGCCTGGGTGGCGCGTGGGACCGGCAGGCGGCGCAGCAGTTCGGAGATCACGTCCTCGCCACGGATGCGGCGGACCCACATCTCGGGGCGCAGCGTGATGCGATGGGCCATGGCCGGCACGGCGAGCGCCTTCACGTCCTCGGGGACCACGTAGTCGCGGCCGTGCAGCAGGGCCCGGGCGCGGGCCATCTGCACCAGGTCGAGTTCGGCGCGGGGGCTCGCGCCGACCTCCACCTGGGGATGCCCGCGGGTGGCCGAGGCGAGCGAGACGACGTAGCCCACCACATCCGGGTGCACCGTCACGAATTCCACCGACTGCCGCATCTCCAGCAGGCCGTCGGCATCCACCACCACCCCGATCTGGGCGGGTTGCGACCCGCGTTCCAGGCGGCGGCGGATCATGTTCATCTCGTCGGTCTCCGACAGGTAGCCCAGCCGCAGTTGCATGGCGAAGCGGTCGAGCTGGGCCTCGGGCAGCGGGTAGGTGCCCTCGTACTCGATCGGGTTGTCGGTGGCGAAGACGATGAAAGGCTGTGGCAGCGGGAAGGTTTCGCCATCGATGGAGACCTGCCCCTCGGCCATGGCCTCCAGCAGCGCGGCCTGGGTCTTGGGCGGGGTGCGGTTGACCTCGTCGGCCAGCAGCATATTGGTGAAGACCGGGCCGCGCCGGAAACTGAAACGACCCGAATGCATGTCGTAGATCGTCGACCCGATGAGGTCTGCGGGCAACAGGTCCGGAGTGAACTGCACACGGGTGAAGTTCAGCCCGAGCGCGGTCGCGAAGGAGCGCGCGATGAGGGTCTTGCCCAGTCCGGGCAGGTCCTCGATCAGGATGTGGCCCCCGGACAGCACCGCGATCATGATCAGCTGCAGTTCGTCCCGCTTGCCGACCACGACCCGGGATACTTCACGCAGCACCGCATCGGTGCGCTTGATGGTCACGTCCATCGGTGATGTCATCGCATGTCTCGCATCTCATCTCACATGTTCTGCAGTCGGCGCAGGATTTCGTCCAGGGCCTCGCGGCCGGGTGCTCGATTGACCTGATCACGTGGCGCCGAGTTCGCCGGGTCCACCCAGCGCCACAGCTCGGGCCCGAACTGCAGCTGTCCCGCCACTTCCAGCGCACGCCGGTTCTTGGCCATCCGATACCCGCTGGTCAGTTCGAATTCCTTGGCCAGCAGCGGCCGCAGGTGCCGATCCCAGTCGGCGCGCGAACCCTCGGAGCGGTCGGCCAGCATCTCGGCGCGCGCCTGCCAGCGGTGCAGCATCTCGACGGGGCCGTTGTCGATGTCGTTGTCGTCCGGTTCGGGCGGGGCGAGCCGACGCGACCGCTCCACCAGCGACCACAGCAGCAGTCCCAGCGCAGCAGCCACCGGAACGGCGGTGAGGGCGACCAGATGCTCGCGCTGATCGCCGAGGGCGAGCAGCTCGAACAGGAGGACCAGCGCCACCGCGCCCACCACGATCGCACTCCGATTCATGGCCGGACCCCCGTTCGATCTCTCGAGATCCACACTGCCACAGCGTCTTTCATGCCGCCTGCCCCTGCAGATCGGCCAGCACGATGCGGAGCAGTTGCTCGGCGCGCATCCGCTGCCACTCCAGCATGGAGTGCGGGCTGAACCGCGCCTCCTCGAACAGGGCCACCAGTTCGCGGGCCGACGCGTCGTGCAGGAAGCCGCGGTCGAAGGCCCGCGCCAGCACCTCGGACGGGGTGTCGGAGGCCAGCGGGGCGACCTCCCGCGCCTGCGCCAGACCCCTTTCCATGGCGACATAGCAGGCGATGATGGCGGTGCGCGGATCCTGGCCCGGCGCGATCATGGCCGCCAGCCCCATCTCGGCGACCTTGGCCAGTGAGACCGCCTCGGTGGCCGCGGGCTGCGGTAATGGCGTGCGCTCCAGTGCGGGCCGCCGGTTCGAGCT
>NZ_JBEYYI010000074.1:0-6131 GCF_040645495.1 Nocardia sp. NPDC046763
CCCACTGCTCGTCGGTCATGTCCACGACCGGCACCTCGCCACCGAGGCCCGCGTTGTTGACCATGATGTCGATCCGGCCCAGCGCCGCGACGGCACCGGCGACCAGCGCGTCCACCTGTTCGGTCGAGCTGACGTCGCAGGGCACGGAAGCGATTCGGCGGTCCGGGAATTCGGCCTGCAGCGCCTGCTCGGTCTCCTTCAGGCGGCGCTCGTGCCAGTCGGAGATCACCACGTCCGCGCCCTCGGAGAGCAGGCGGCGCGCGGTGGCCGAACCGATGCCGGTGCCCGCGGCGGCGGTCACCACCGCGATCTTGCCCGCGAGCAGGTTGTGGCCGGGGGTGATTTCGGGGGCGGTGGACAGGTCCACAGTGCCCAATTGACGTTCGCTTCGCTCACTCACGGTCGAGCCTCTCGGGGAAGTCCGAGCACGCGCTCGGAGATGATATTGCGCTGCACTTCGTTCGAACCGCCGTAGATGGTGTCCGCACGGGTGAAGAGGAACATGCGCTGCCAGGCGTTGAGGTCATCACCCGGGCCGTCGGCGATCAGGCCGGGCGCGCCGAGCACGTCCATGGCCAATTCACCCAGGCCGCGATGCCAATTGGCCCACAGCAGCTTGGTCACCGACGCCTGCCCGGCGGCGGTGCGGGCATCCACGGAGGCTCCGTCGTGTCCGGACTCCAGGGTGCGCAGCACGTGCGCGCGCAACACCCGCAGGCCGACCCACGCCTTGTCGAAACGGTCCGCGAGGACCGGGTTCTCGATCGCCCCGTTCTCCCGGGCCACGGCCTCGAGGTCGGCGAGTTCGCGCGCGTAGCGGATCTGCTGGCCGACGGTGGAGATGCCGCGCTCGAAGGTGAGCGTGCCCATGGCGACCTTCCAGCCGTCGCCGGGCTGCCCGACCACCAGATCGGCGGCGGTGCGGGCATTGTCGAAGAAGACCTCGTTGAACTCCGCGGTCCCGGTGAGCTGGATGATGGGCCGCACCTCGACGCCCGGCTGCTTCATGGGAACGAGCAGGTAGGACAGGCCGTGGTGGCGGGTCGAGCCCTTCTCGGTGCGGGCGACCACGAAGCACCAGTCGGACAGGTGCGCCAGCGAAGTCCAGATCTTCTGGCCGTTGATCACCCATTCGTCGCCCTCGAGCTGGGCGGAGGTGGTGACGGCAGCCAGGTCCGAACCCGCGCCCGGCTCCGAATAGCCCTGGCACCACAGCTCGGTGACATTGCGAATGCCCGGCAGGAAGCGCTTCTTCTGCTCCTCGGTGCCGAAGGCGATGACCGTGGGTCCGAGCAGTTCCTCGCCGAGGTGTGAAACCCGGCTCGGGGCATCGGCTTTGGCGTATTCCTCGTGGAAGATGACCTGCTGGCGCAGGGTGGCGTCGCGGCCGCCCCACTCCTTGGGCCAGCCCAGGCAGGTCAGGCCGGCGGCGGCGAGGGCGCGATCCCATTCGAGCCGCTCCTCGAAAGCCTCGTGCTCGCGCCCGGGACCACCCAGACCGCGCAGCTCGCGGAACTGGCCGTTCAGGTTCTCGGCCAGCCATTCGCGCACCTCAGCACGGAATTCGGCGTCCTCGGGGGGCTCAGTCCCGCTGGCCGGTTCGGGGGTCTGGATCATGCTCACGTCGGTAGAGTAACCTACCAAGCACTTGCTTTGTTAGACCCATTCCCGGACAGCGAGGAAGCCCTGTGACATCTCCTCCGCAGACCACACCGCTCGCCCTGCACGCGGCCGCGCACGCCTACGGTGACGCGCCCGCTGTCGGCGACGGTGCCGTGCGACTGAGCTGGTCGCAACTGCTGGACTCGGTGCGTGAGACCGCGCGTGCGCTGATGGCGCGCGGCATTCAGCGCGGCGACCGCATCGGCATCTGGGCGCCCAACACGCATCACTGGGTGACCGCGGTTCTGGCGAGCCACTACGTGGGTGCGGCGATCGTTCCGCTCAATACCCGGTACGTGGCCGCCGAGGCGGCGGATGTGCTGTCGCGGGTTCACGCCAAGGCGCTGTTCATCACGGGCGGATTCCTGGGGCGCGACCGGTTGACCGAACTGCGAACCGCCGCACCGGAACTGGGCATCGAGACCACCATCGTGATCCCCGTCGAGGGCGAGGCCCCCGTCGAGGACGCCATCGTATGGTCGGAACTGGGCAAGGTGGCCGAGGCGGTGAGCCTCGAGGAGGTCATCGCCCGCGCGGAATCGGTGTCGCCGGACGATCTTTCGGACATCCTGTTCACCTCCGGCACCACCGGGCGCAGCAAGGGCGTGCTGATCGCGCACCACCAGGTGCTGGGCAGCGCCCGGGCCTGGGCCGACTGCGCGACGCTGAACAACACCGACCGCTATCTGATCGTGCCGCCGTTCTTCCACAGCTTCGGGTACAAGGCGGGCATCATCACCAGCCTGGTCACCGGGGCGACCATGATTCCGCAGGCCGTATTCGACGTGCGGGAGACCATGCGGCTCATCCACGACGAGCGCATCACCGTGCTGACCGGTCCGCCGACCATCCACCAGACCATCCTCGACCACCCGGAGCGCGACGGGGCGGACCTGTCCAGCCTGCGCGTCGCGGTCACCGGCGCGGCCACGGTGCCGGTCGTGCTCATCGAAAGAATGCGCAGCGAGCTCGATTTCGAGGTGGTGCTGACCGCGTACGGGCAGACCGAATCCGGCGGGTTCGGCACCATGTGCCGGCCCGAGGACTCCAGCGAGACCATCGCCAATACCTGCGGGCGTACCATCGACGGCTTCGAGATGAAGCTCGCCGACAATGGTGAACTGCTGCTGCGCAGCGACCAGGTGATGCGCGGCTACCTCGACGATCCGCAGGCCACGGCCGCGACCATCGACGCCGATGGCTGGCTGCATACCGGTGACGTCGCCGTCATCGACGACCGCGGCTACATGAAGGTCACCGACCGGCTCAAGGACATGTACATCTCCGGCGGCTTCAATGTGTATCCCGCCGAGGTGGAACAGACCATGGCCCGGCTCGCGGGTGTCGCCGAGACCGCGGTCATCGGCGTGCCGGACGAGCGCATGGGCGAGGTCGGCAAGGTGTTCGTGGTGCGCCGGTCCGGCTCGGAGCTGACCGCCGACGATGTGAAGGCCTACGCCAAGGCACAGCTGGCCAACTTCAAGGTGCCCAAGTACGTGGAATTCCGCGACGAGCTGCCCTACAACGCCGCCGGAAAGGTTCTCAAGCGGCAACTACGTGAGGAGATCGCGTGAGCGAGTCGAGCCCGGAGGCGGCAGCGGAGCGTAACCACGTAGGGCTCTCGATCACGCGCAAAGGAGACAGTGTGAGCCAGGAACTGGGACCCATCCCGGACGAGGGCGAGGTCGTCCTCTACGAGAAGCGGGGGCCGATCGCGGTCGTCACGCTGAACCGGCCGGACTACCGCAATGCGCAGAACTCGGTCATGACCTACGCGCTCGACGCCGCCTTCGTGCGGGCCGTCGAGGATCCGGAGGTCAAGGTGATCGTGCTGGGCGGCGCCGGAAAGCATTTCAGTGCGGGCCACGACATCGGCACGCCGGGCCGCGACCACCACATCAAGTACGAGAACAAAGCCGCGCTGTGGTGGGACCACACCGATCGCCCGGGTGGCGATCAGCGCTTCGCCCGTGAGTCCGAGGTCTATCTGGGCATGTGCCGCCGCTGGCGGGAGATCCCCAAGCCGACCATCGCCATGGTGCAGGGCGCGTGCATCGCGGGTGCGCTCATGCTGGCCTGGTCCTGCGACATGATCGTGGCCTCCGAGGACGCGTTCTTCTCCGATCCGGTTGTCCGCATGGGCATTCCGGGCGTCGAGTACTTCGCGCACCCGTGGGTGCTGGGGCCGCGCCGCGCCAAGGAGATCCTGTTCACCGGTGAGCGTTTCACCGCCGCACAGGCTTACGAATGGGGCATGGTCAATCGTGTCGTCCCGCGCTCGGATCTGGAGACCGAGACCTTCGCGCTGGCCGACAAGATCGCGGAGATGCCGCAGTTCGGGCTGGCGCTGACCAAGAAGGCCGTCAATCAGTGTGAGGACCTCATGGGCATGCGGGCCGGCATGGACTCGGTGTTCGGGCTGCACCACTTCGCGCACGCTCACAATGCCGAGGTCGGCGCGGACTCGCTGGGCGGGATGAACGCCAAGTCCATGAAGGCCGCCGCGACCGACGCCGCTGTCGGCCGCGAAACAGAATCCGCCAACAACGACGGGGCGAAATAAGTGGATCTCGAATTCGACGCCAAGACAGAGGAGTTCCGCGCCGAGGTGCGCGAGTTCCTGGCGGCCCATGTGCCCGCCACTCCCCTGCCCTCCATGGACACCAAGGAGGGCTTCGAGGCGCACCGCGCGTGGGAGGCCAAGCTCGCCGAGGCCCGCCTATCGTGTGTGGCCTGGCCCGCCGAGTACGGCGGCCGCGACGCCTCGCTGACCGAGTGGGTCATCTTCGAGGAGGAGTACTACGCCGCGGGCGCGCCGGGCCGCGTCTCGCAGAACGGCATCTTCCTGCTCGCGCCGACCCTGTTCGAGCACGGCTCGCCGGAGCAGCTGGCCCGCATCCTGCCGAGAATGGCACGCGCCGACGACATCTGGGCCCAGGCCTGGTCGGAGCCGGAGGCCGGCTCCGATCTGGCGGGCATCCGCTCCACCGCCAAGCGCACCGAGGGCGGCTGGCTGCTCAACGGCCAGAAGACCTGGAGTTCGCGAGCCTCGTTCGCGGACTGGGGTTTCGGCCTGTTCCGCAGCGACCCGGAGGCCGAGCGCCACCGCGGCCTGACCTACCTGATGTTCCCGCTCACCGCGGAAGGCATTACGGTGCGGCCGATTCCGCAGCTGGACGGCGAGCCGGGCTTCGCGGAGATCTTCCTGGACAACGTGTTCGTGCCGGATGCGGACGTGATCGGCGAGCCGAACAACGGCTGGAAGGTCGCCATGGCGACCTCCAGCAATGAGCGCGGCCTGTCGCTGCGTTCGCCGGGCCGGTTCAATGCCACCGCCAACAAGCTCATCGAGCTGTGGCGCGGCGCGGCCGCCGAGTCCGACACCGCCCTCGCCGACCGCGTGGTCGACGCCTGGGTGGGTGCGGAGGCGTACCGCCTCAACACCTGGGCCACCGTGACCCGACTGGCCGAGGGCGGTCAGCTCGGCGCGGAATCCTCGGTGAACAAGGTGTTCTGGTCGGATCTGGACATCGCCATGCACGAGACCGCGCTCGACCTGCACGGCGCGGCCGCGGAACAGGAATCGGCCTGGACCGACGGCTACCTGTTCTCGCTGGCGGGCCCGATCTACGCCGGTACCAACGAGATCCAGCGCAATATCATCGCCGAACGCCTGCTCGGCCTGCCGCGATAGCCACCCGGAGGACGACATGCGATTCGCATTGACCGCAGAACAGAACGATTTCGCCGCCAGCCTGCGCAAGATGGGCGAGGCCGCCAAGACTCCCGGCGTCGTCCGGGCGTGGGGCGCGGGCGATTCCGCCGCCGGGCGCGCACTCATCGGCCAGCTGGCCGAGGCGGGCGCGCTGGGCCTGACCGTCACCGAGGAGAACGGCGGCTTCGGCGCGGGCCCGGTCGAGATGATCGTGGCCTTCACCGAGATCGGCCGGGCCGCGGTGCCGGGCCCGCTGGTGGAGACCGCCGCCGCGATTCCCGCACTGCTGCAGGCGCTTCCGGACTCGGCACTCGCCGCCGAGCGGCTGCCCGAGCTGGCCGAGGGCGCGAAGCTGGGCACCCTCGCGGTGACCGCCACGGCCGGCGCGAATGCGGGCCGGGCCGAGGGCGCGGCCACCGCGCTGGACGCCGACATCGCCGACCTGGTGCTGATCGCCGAGGGCGACCGCATCGCGCTGGCCACCGTCGGTGGCCTGGTGACGTCGGTCGACGCCGCTCGCCGCTTGTTCACCGTGACCGCCGGCGAGACCCTGGCCGAGGGCGAAGGCGTCAGCGCCGCCATCGATCTCGCCTTCGACACCGCCGCCCTGGCCGCCGCCGCGCAGCTGCTCGGTGCGGGCCGGGCGCTGCTGGACACCAGCGTCGAGTACGTCAAGCAGCGGCAGCAGTTCGGCACCCCGATCGGGCGCTACCAGGCCATCAAGCACCACGTGGCCAATGCCCACATCGGGCTG
>NZ_JBEYYI010000075.1:0-5616 GCF_040645495.1 Nocardia sp. NPDC046763
GTCCGGGCGCTCTGACCGCGGTTGACGGTGGCGCGCTCGAGAGAGAAGTTCGGGTCGTCCTTGTTGAGCCAGTAGAACTCGTCGAGCACGCTTGCCGATTCCTCCGGCGGTGCCACGGTCTCCTGGGGCTGCGGGGCGGTTCCGGTGGCGGAGACGGTCGGCGGCGTCACCACGTGGGTCTGCCGCGCTGGCGTCACCAGGTACACCGACAGCACCGCGGTCACGATCAGCGCGATGGCCGCGATCCCGACCAGCAGCAAGAGCCCGAGCCGCCGCAGGCCCGGCACGCGCACTGCGGATTCGCGATCGGGTTCCGGCATGGCGAGCGGGAGGCGATGCTGGCTGTTGATCACACCCGCCACCAGGATCACCATCGAGACCAGCAGCAGCACCGGCATCAAGGCCAGCGACACCGCGGACGACGGATGTGGCGCGGCGGGTCCTCCGGTTCCCGGAATGTACCCGCGCAGTGCGACGACAGCCAGCATCACGAGCCCGATCAATGCGATCGCGCGCGCTGCCACCGTCCCCACCCCAGTCACGAGCACTCCTAACCAGAGTCCAGCAGAAATCAGGCACATAGTTACATGCCGAGTGGTCCGTCAGGACCAAAATCGAGAAGCTGGAATCACATACCCGCCGCACATAAATCCCCCACCTGCACGGCGTCCCGCACCAGACCCGAAAACCCAGGTCATCCCGGTCGAAGCCGACCCCGCCGCCGCAACCCCACTTATCGCCATCCGTGCACGATCCGGGCCACAGATCAGGATCGCGGCTACAGCGGAGGCAGGCCGGTCTCGCGAGGCGGGCGGGCCGCCCGGCCCTTCGGCGCATTCGAGGCCGGAAGCCCGCACCCCCGGTGGCGCGGCAGCCCGGCGACGCGGGGACACCGCGTGCCGGGCAGAGCGGTCGACGGTCCGCGACCGTCGCGATCAGGCGGTGCGGCGGACGCGGGCGCGTAGACGGGTCAGCGGCGAGGGCTGGGCCAGGGCGCGAGCGGGTTCGGCCACCGGTTCCCGGACCGCCGGTGCCGGATAGGCGGTTCCCGCGGGAGCCCCGACGCGGCCGGCCACGGTGCGCGGCTCGACCAGGCGGCCGAGAGCGCGGAAGTCCCAGCCCGCCGCCAGCCAGGGCTCGGGGTCGAGGGTATTGCGGGCGTCGATGATGACCCGGCCGCGGGCGACCGTGCGCAGGAACCCCGGATCCAGTTCCCGGAATTCACGCCACTCGGTCAGGTGCAGGACCACATCCGCCTCGTGCAGGGCGGCCGCCGGGGTGGCGGCGAACACCAGCTGCGGGGCGACGGCGCGCGCCGGACCCGTTGCGGCGGGGTCGAATACGGTCACCTCGACCCCGGCCGCGTGCAGCCGCTGCGCGACATCGAGGGCGGGTGAATCGCGGACGTCGTCGGAGAGCGGCTTGAACGCCGCACCCAGCACCCCGACCCGGCCCTGCGGCCGGTGGCCGCCCAGCAGCTCCAAGGTATCCCGCACCACGCGCTCGCGGCGGCGCAGGTTGACCGCGTCGATGTCGCGCAGGAAGTCGACCGACTCCCCCGCGCCGAGCTCGGTGGCACGGGCGATCAGGGCGCGCACGTCCTTCGGCAGGCAGCCGCCGCCGTAGCCGAGGCCCGCGCCCAGAAACTTTCGGCCGATCCGGTCGTCATGGCCCAGGGCGTCGGCCAGCAGGGTCACGTCCGCGCCGGTGAGGTCGCACAGCTCGGCCATGGCATTGATGAACGAGATCTTGGTCGCCAGAAAGGCATTCGCGGAGACCTTGATCAGCTCTGCGGTCGGCAGGTTGGTGATCACCACCGGCGAGCCCGCGGCGATGGGCGTGGCATACACCTGTCGCAGCGCCCATTCCGCGTCCGGCGTGGTGACACCGAAGACCAGGCGGTTCGGATGCAGCGTGTCGTGGACCGCGTGCCCCTCGCGCAGGAATTCCGGGTTCCAGGCCAGATCGACCGAAATCCCTTCCGGCGCAAGCTCGGCAATGCGCGCGGTGAGCGCCTCGGCGGTGCCCACCGGCACCGTGGACTTGCCGACGATCAGACAGTTGCGGGTCAGGTGCGGCACCAGCCCGTCCAGCGCGGCGTAGAGCTGCGACAGGTCGGCGGCCCCGTTCACCCCGGGCGGCGTTCCGACACAGAGGAAGTGGACGTCGGCGAACTCGGCGGCCTCGATCAGCGAGGTGCCGAAGCGCAGCCGCCCGCCCGCCACGTGCCCGGCCAGCAGTTCCGACAGCCCGGGCTCGTGGAAAGGCACCCGCCCGGCGGACAGCGCCGCGGCCTTGGCCGGATTGCTGTCCACCCCGAGTACGTCGAAGCCGAGTTCGGCCATGCCCGCGGCATGGGTGGCGCCCAGGTATCCGGTGCCGATGACGGAGATGCAGAGCATCAGGATGCCTCCTTGGTGGCCGGGAACTCGCCCCGCGTCGAATCGGACTGCAGAGTCGAATCCGACTGCAGGCGTTCCGCGATCACCTCGCGGTAGTGACGGATGAGCAGATCGTTGACGGCCGTCCAGGACCGGTCGCGCACGCTGCGCACCGCGTTCTGCCCGGTCTGCTCGCGCAGGCGCGGGTCCTCGACCAGGCGGCGCACCAGTTCGGTCATCGCCTCGGCGTCGCCGGGCGGATAGAGGAAACCCGTGCCGGGCGTGACCACGTCGATCGGACCGCCCGACTTGGGCGCGACCACCGGCACACCGGAGGCCAGCGCCTCCTGCGCTGCCTGGCAATAGGTTTCGTGGCGTCCGGTGTGCACGAAGACATCCAGCGAGGCGTAGGCCGCCGCGAGTTCATCGCCGTGCAGCACGCCGAGGAATTCCGCGTCCGGCAACAGCTTCCGCAGCCGCTTCTCCTCGGGGCCGCCACCCACCACGACCAGCCGGACGCCTGGCAGCGGCCGCAACGCGGCGAGCAGCTCGAGCTCCTTCTCCGGCGCGAGGCGCCCGATATAGCCGACCAGCGCTTCGCCATTGGGGGCCAGGCGCTTTCGCAGTTCCGCCGACCGCCGGAACGGGCCGAACTGCTGCAGGTCGACTCCGCGCGGCCAGCGGCCCAGTCCCGGAACGCCCATCAGCTCCAACTGGCGCAGGCTGGCGGTGGAGGGCGCGAGGGTGCGGTCTACCCGCAGGTGGATGCGTCGGGTCAGCGCGGTCATGGCGCGGACGCCGCCGGGCAGGTCGTAGCGCAGCGCGAAACCCACCAGATCGGTCTGATAGATGGCGACGGTCGGAATCCCAAGCTCGTTCGCGACCTTGGCCGCCTGATAGCCGAGCGTCGCCGGCGAGGCGATATGCACGACGTCGGGCCGGAATTCGCGCATGATCTTGCGCAGCCGGCGGCGGGTCTCCAGCCCGATCCGGAAATCCCGGTAGAAGGGCAGCCGGGCCCCGCGCACCACGTGCACGCGGAACCCGGCGTACTTGCCGGGGCCGGTCGGGGCCACCAGCGTGGCCTCGTGCCCCTTGGCGGCCAGGTGATCCAGCACCCGCCGCACGGAGTTGGTGACGCCGTTGACCTGGGGAAGAAAGGACTCGGCGACGACCAGCACCCGCAGGCGGGCGCTTTTCCGGATATGGGGACTACTCGGTATGCTCGGGTTCCGCGGCGCGGAATCCCTTGCCTGCTCGCGGATTCGCATCGTTCCCCTCCGGTTCGGTGCTGCTCCTGACGCCACGGTAGGAAGCGGCCCGCAACGCCAGACCCCCTCCGCGTTGACGGCACGTGAACCGTGCGCGTCGATCAAGTCGGCCAGTTCACCGGGGCTTCGCCGAACGGCTATCGAGACTCGAGGTTTGCCGGTTCGCGCAGCTCCGCGAGCCGGCTGAGGGTGCGATAGAGATCGGGGACCCGCTCGATCGCACCGCCCAGCTCCGCCAGCGGCACGTCGGCGAAGATCGACAGTTCCAGGTCGGCGTCGTAGAGCACGTCGACCAGATTCACGAAGCGCATCACCCAGTCCGGCGGCACCGTCCCCATGGGCGGCACCGTGCACACCACCCAGCGGCGGACCTCGCGGGTGAGCCCCAGGAAATCGGCCGCCGACACCGGGATCCCGCACAGCTCCGCGAAATCGACGGTGAGCTCCCCGTTTTCCAGCGCGCGGGCATGCAGCCGCCGATGCGCGACGGGCAGGTCGACCGCGCCGCTCACCGGGCATGCCCCGACCACGTAGTGCCCGGCGGCGAAGCCGGTGTGCCGACCCCCCAGCGTGCGGTAGTCCTGCGGCCCGTCCACCGCCACCACGTCCAGGTGCTCGAGGATGCGCTCGATGGTCGGCACGAACATGCCGTGCATGAGGGGGTTGGGCAGCAGGTCCTGCGGCGGATAGTTCGAGGTCACCACGAGGGTGACGCGCCGGGCGAACAGCGTGTCCAGCAGTCGCGCCACGAGCCGGGCATCGCCCGAGTCGTGCACATGGAATTCGTCGAAGCAGATCAGATCCGCGTCGCCGAGCAGCGCGTCCACCGAGGCGTCGATACTCCCGTACTCGTGGATTCCGGCGTTCAACTGCGCGAAGAAGGCGTGGAAGTGGTAGCGCCGCTTGCGATTCGACGACACCGATGCGAAGAAGCGGTTCATGAGCATGGTCTTGCCGCGCCCCGGACCGCCGTACAGGTACAGCCCGCGCGGCCGCCGCCACCTCCGGCCCACCCGCTCGGCAATGGCGGCCAGTTGCTCGGCGGCGTGGCGCTGGTCGGCATCGAGCACGATCTCCGGCGTTTCCATGACACCCTCCCGGCATCCTCTACACTTATAGAGCTTCCTCTATAGTTGTAGAGGATCACGGAGATGCAGAGGAGCAAAGGTGACCGCCTCCACACCCGACCGGCGCACCCTCATCGTGGACAGCGCCATCGATCTCATCGCCACACAAGGACTCCGGGCGCTCACCCACCGCGCCCTGGACACCGCGCTGGAACTCCCCGCAGGATCGGCGTCCTACTACTTCCGCACCAAACGGGCCCTCATCGAGGCCATCGTGGACCGCATCACCACCCGCTCCCGCACCGACTTCGCGGCCGGGCAGGCCGATCTGGCCGTGCCCGAGGGAGAAGTGAAGGCCCGCACCCAGATCGACCTGGATCGGATCGCGCACGGCATCGCGGGCTGGCTGGACCGTCTACTGGCACAACGCCGCAACCATCTGATCGCCCGGCATGCGCTCATCGTCGACCTGCTCGGCGATGCCGAGCTGCACGCGAAACTCGTCGGCTGCCTGTTCTCCCACCAGCACGCGACCACGCTTTTCGAAACCCTCGGCGCACCCGACCCGGCCACCGCCGCAGCCGATTTCGTCGCGGTCCTCGAGGGCATGGTCTTCGATCGCTTCGCCGGAGCCAGAATCACACTGGCTCCCGGATCCGCTGCGAGCGTGCGCCAACTCGCACGGATACTGGCGATTCAGCTCAGGACCGCCGCACAATCCTGATCATCGTGTCCGGCCACGGCGGCCGCCGCACCACCGCCGCGGTGCCCAGGGTCGCGGCGATCAACCCGGTCAACACTCCGAGCAGCGAGATCCGGCTCAAATCCACGGCGGGTTCCCATTTCACGGTCTCACCCCGCACCACGAAGATGCCCAGCGGCCGGGGGCCCAGCAGC
>NZ_JBEYYI010000076.1:0-5502 GCF_040645495.1 Nocardia sp. NPDC046763
TTTCGGGTGAATTCGTCGCGGTCGGCAGTGGTGACAGCATCGGTTGTGGGGTTGTTCGGGCACGACGGCCGATCTCCCGCAGACATACCTATTTCTGCTTTTTGCTCACTCCGCCGCGTCGTCGGTACCCGGCGTCGCGGGTTCGGTGTCCGGGGCCGCGCGTAGCGACCGAGACCCCTCGCCCAGCTGCGATGACGGGCCGGCCCGTGTCCCTGAATTCGGCTGTTCGAATCCCGTTTTCCAACTCTGGAGCGCCTTCCCGATAAACTCGGTTGCCGACGTTCGGAAGCGAGTTGGCGGCGGTGGCGCTGTGTGCAGCGATAGACCACACCGAAACCGCCCCGCCCGAGCGGACGACCGGATCTGGTGATGCCATATCACCCGGTCGGCTCCCTGGACGCACGGATCCGCGGGCAGGGTCCGCTGCCGGTAGGGCCCGTGGTTGTGGATCGGGTGAAGATCGCCGGGGCGCGGGAGGGCGCGCATCGCCGCGGCATCGCGCATCGGGATGTGAAGCCGGGCAATGATCCTTTTCAGTGGTGACGAAGTTATCGGTAACTGTGGCGACAGAAGTCGCGTGAAGGTCCGAACGTGAATCCACGGCGTGGCACGGCGATGTGAGGATCGGGCTGCACGGTCGGCGTATCGATCCAGCAATGCCTGTGCCGCAACGGCTTTCGTCCGCTGACCTGCGGTATCCGCCGGTGCGGGCGGCGGGCTCGGTCTACGGCGACCACGTCGAATTCGTCACGATGTCTCGTCGGGTGCCTGCAGTATGGCGCGGATCGCACCACTGGTCGATGCGACGTAGAGGTCGAGGGCGTCGTCGAGGCTCTTGTCGGGGTGTCGGATCCACCATCGGCCCAGTTGTTCGCCGATGCCGGAGACGATGTGGGCGGCGGCGAGCAGGGTGGCCCGTTCGGTGTGAGGGGCTCGGGGGGCGATCAGGTCGGCGATGAGGTCGATGGTCGACTGGCGCAGTTCGAGTAGCTGTTCGGCCATTTCGCCGGTCCAACTGGCCGAGGTGGCGAACAGCAACGCCCACCGCGCGGGGTCATGCGCGATCAGCTCGAGAAACACGCGGCCTGCGGTTGCGAGCGCTTCTTCCGGGGTTCCCGTCGCGATCTGTGCGCTGTGCAGCAGGTCGCGCTCGAATTCGGCTCGAGCCCGGCGGGCACACGCGACGAAGATGCCGGCCAGGGAACCGTGGTGGGCGTAAACAGTGGGGCGGGTGACGCCGGCGACGCGGGCGATGTCCTCGAGCGAGACGCCCTCGATGCCGCGTTCGGCGAACAATTCCACGGCCACATCCAACAGCTGGGACCCGCGTTCGGCGGCCGAGAGCCGCCGGCGCTTGCCGGTGCGTGCCTGGTCGCGCGCGGCTGGGGTGAGGTGAGGGGGCGTGTCGAGCGAGTGTTCCACGCGTGGGCTCCGCTTTCCGGGATCTGATCGATTCGACCATTGACGCCAGTATTTTACAGCCCGTATTCTACGAATCGTAACTTACGGAACGTAGGTAGCGATTTTGGTTCTTGACCAGCGCTGATTCCGTATCGAACGCGACTAAGGACTGCTCATGAGCCATGCGACAACGGTGTCGGCCTCGTCCCGGCCGATGGCGGGGAGCACGGTGCTGTTGTGGATGCGCGAGGACATGCCTCGCGAGACCGCGATGGAGTACTGGCGCGGCCCACATAGCCAGCTGGTGGCGCGGACCCCCGGATTCCTCGAGTACCGGCAACATCACTTCCCGCCCGAGCCGACGGGGCTGTGGCCGGTCACGCCCGGCGTGGAGACCGCGATACCCGCACATCGGCGTATCGACGGAACCCCCGAGGTGTGGTTCTCGCAACCGCTGGCCATCGCGAAGACGATGCGCCACAACCGCAAAGTCCTGGCCGACGAGGCCAATGTCTTCGGAAGAACCATCCTGCACGCTACCGGTGTGAGAGGCGGCCGCTGGTTCGAGACTTCCTCGACCGCTGCGACCGCTGCGACCGGTGCCCGGGCCGTGGCCCTGCTGCGCCGCCGTGACGGAGTCGGCGCCGGTCGCCTCCGCAGGCTCGTGCATCGCCAGCTCGGCGCGGCGCTGGCAGGGCTGCCCGGGGTGACCGAGGTGCGCACCCAAGCCTTCCTGCCATTTTCGAAACTGATGTGGGATTCCCCCGGAGTCGCCCACGACTATCCGTCCGACCAGCGCTATCACGCGGCCATTTTCCTCGGCGCCACCGACTCGGACGCACTCTCTGCCGCGTTGAACAGCCCCGACCTGGCCGTACTCGCCGACGGTGTCGCCGCAGTGTGCTCGGCGGTGCACGCCTATCCGGTGGCTGCCACCTACGTATACCGGCGTGAGGGCTGTCCGACCGTTCCTCAGCTTCGTCCTGAGCCGAAACCGAAACTGGAGCCGGTAACGCGCACCATCGCGCCGGCACCGGCGGTCCCCGCGCCCACGCGGGCCTTCCCCAAGTCCGAACTCATCGCGCTGCCAGGCGACGGCCCCGAGGATGTCGTCGTCGGGGCCGATCGGCAGTTGTACTGCGGGCTCAGCGGCGGTGGCATCGTCGGTATCGATCCGCACACCCGCAAGGTCACGGTGGTCGCCGACACCGGTGGCCGCCCCCTCGGACTCGAACCCACCACCGACGGGCGGCTGATCGTCTGCGATGCACACCGAGGATTGCTGCTCGTCGACCCGGCACGTGGCAGCGTGGACACCCTCACCCAGTACGTCGATGATGTCCCACTGCGCTTCTGCTCCAACGCCGTATCCACACCCGACGGTGCGATCTGGTTCACCGAATCGACCACTCGCTACGACTTCGAGCAGTACCTCGGGGCGATTCTCGAGCATCGCCCGTCGGGTCGGCTGCTGCGCCGCGACCCCGACGGCAGCGTGCACGTCGTCCTCGACGACCTCTACTTCGCCAATGGGCTCGCGCTGACCCCGGACCGGAACGCCCTCGTGCTGGCCGAAACCGGCGGTTACCGTCTCAGCCGCGTGGACCTGAACGGGCCGCAGGCCGGCGTGCGGACAACACTCGCCGACAATCTCCCCGGGTTCCCCGACAACCTGTCGGCCTTCCACAACGGCCACGCGTGGTTGGCGTTCACCAACCCGCGCAATGCCGCCCTCGACCACGCCGCACGGCTGCCGGGCATTCTCCGCAAAGCTCTCTGGCGACTGCCCGACCGGCTCAGCCCTCCTCCACAGCGGATCGTCTGGCTTCGCGCCATCGCCCCCGACGGCACGGTGATCGAGGACCTGCACACCACCCGGCCGGACTTCCACATGGCCACCGGCGCCGCCGAATACGACGGGCACCTCTATGTGGCCAGCCCCCAACACTCGGCCCTACTGTGCCTCGAACTGTAAGACGCTGAGCCACAAAAGAATTAACTCGATCCCGAGGAAACTCTCGCGATCGGCGGGCCGCCGCCGATCGGCGAAGGCCGCTGTGCTGATGGTCCATCGACCGCCCGGCGGCTCGTCATCGACACATCGTCGTTCATTCGTCCAGGAGGACACATGAGTGCACAACTCGAGCGCACCGCGATCGTCACCGGCGCGGCCCGGGGCATCGGCGCCGCCACTGCCAAGCAGCTGGCACAGGACGGCTTCGCCGTAGCAGTACTGGATCTCGACGAGCAAGCATGCGCGCCGGTCGTCGACGAGATCACGGCTGCGGGAGGACAGGCGCTGGCCGTGGGCGCCGACGTCAGCGACGAACAGGCGGTCACCGACGCGGTGGCCGCAGTCGCCGGCCGCTTGGGCGATCCCACCGTGTTGGTCAACAATGCCGGCATCACCCGGGACAACCTTCTGCACAAGATGAGCGTGGACGATTGGGACGCAGTCACGAAGGTGCATCTGCGAGGCGCATTTCTGATGGGCCGCGCGGTGCAGAAGTTCATGGCCTCCACCGGATGGGGCCGCATCGTCAACATCTCCAGTACCTCGGCGCTGGGCAACCGTGGCCAGGCCAACTACTCCGCGGCCAAAGCCGGGCTGCAGGGCTTCACCAAAACCCTCGCTCTCGAACTCGGACGATTCGGTGTCACCGCCAACGCCATCGCACCCGGTTTCATCGAAACCGACATGACCGCCGCCACCGCGGCGCGCCTGGGCATGGAGTTCGAAGACTTCATCGATGCCGTGGCCGGCCAGATCCCGGTACAGCGCACCGGCCGTCCCGACGACATCGCCCACGCTGTCTCCTACCTCGTCAGCGAGCGAGCGGGTTTCGTCTCCGGGCAGGTCCTCTACGTCGCCGGCGGACCACACGCCTGAACATCTGCGACACCCAGCCCACCGACACCTCCACCCTGCCAGGAGCCAGCATGGAACTACATCCCGCGACCGTCTGGGAGTCGCTCGCCGACGCCCAGCCCGACCGTCTCGCCCTCGTCCAAGGCGAAACCCGCCGCAGTTGGCGCGAATTCGACCAGCGGGCCGCTCGACTGAGCGCCGCCCTGGCCGCAGCCGGTGTCGGGCCGGGTTCGAAAGTCGGTTTGATGCTGCACAACAGCATCGAATTCCTCGAGACCTACTTCGCCGTCCTGAAGATCCGCGCGGTGCCGTTCAACATCAACTTCCGCTACACCGCCGACGAACTGACCTATCTGCTCACCGACACCGAGGCACACGCGCTGGTCTACCACTCCAGCCTCGCGAATGTCGTGGCCACAGCGTTGACGCGGCCCCACTGGCTCACCTCGGTCCTCGAGGTCGACGACGGCGGCCCGGGCCTGCCCACCAGCCTCGGCTATGAGCAGGCGATCTCGATGTACGAACCGCAGCCCCGCTGCGTTCGCAGCGACACCGACATCACCCTGCTCTACACCGGCGGCACCACCGGCAAACCCAAAGGCGTCATCACCCCCCTCGGCCCGGCACTGAGATTCCTGCTCGCAGCGGTCCCGCCGCTGCTGGAACAACAACCCATCACCGCACCCGAACACATTGCCGCATTGGCTCATCGGGCACGCGCCGCGGGCCGCACACTGGTCTCCCTGCCCGCCTCCCCGCTGGTCCACGGCACCGGCATCAACCTCGGCGCTGTGCCCGCTCTCACCTTCGGCGGCACCGTCACGATGCTGCAGAGCCGTGGCTTCGACGCCGGCGAGGTATGGGCAACCGTCGAACGCGACCAGGTATCCAGCCTCGCGATCGTCGGCGACGCCTTCGCCCGTCCGCTGCTCGAAGCCCTGCGGTCGGGCCCACACCGTGACCTGAGCTCGCTGCGCCTGATCACCTCCTCGGGCGCGATGTTCTCCTCCCCGGTGAAAGAAGCACTCCTGCAACACCTTCCACACACCATCATCCACGACCTGGTCAGCGCCAGCGAAGGCACGATGGGTATCTCCTTCTCCACCGCAGGGCAACCGGTGACCACCGGACGCTTCACCCGTTACCTTCTTGGTGGGCCTGACACGGGCCCACGGTCGCCAGGCCCGGTATGACTAATTCCCCCTGTCTTTCTCATGATCCGGGGGGTGGTG
>NZ_JBEYYI010000077.1:0-5049 GCF_040645495.1 Nocardia sp. NPDC046763
ACGATTCATCGCCCGCGAGGTCTACCACGCCCTCACCGAACATCCTCCGCAGCACCAACCAGCCGAAACTGCTTGACATCTATAGGAGCATCACAAAACGCCTTACGCTGATTACGGTGCGTTCGTCCGGCCTCGGATAGCAACCCAACGGCCAGTTGATCTTCCGCCGGACCCACTCGGCGAGTTCTACCGGGACCCCAATTGCGAGGCAGTTTCCCACCCACAGCTGGTTTTCTGCGCAAACCACGAATGGCCGCAGTAACCCGGAGCGCGCAGCACTTCGAACTCAGAGCAGGCCCAGCCCGCTTGCTTTCATAGCGGCCTGGACGCGGTTGCGGGCGCCCAGTTTCTGCAGCGCCTGCCGGAGGTAGTCCTTGACGGTGTGGCGGGACAGGCCGAGGGCACGGGCGATCTCGGGGTTGGTCTCGCCGGCGGCGGCTCGGCGCAGCACCTCCAGTTCGCGTCGGGTGAGCACGGGCGGGACCGCATCGTGCAGCGCGCGCAGCGCGGCGGTCGGCTCGGCCGCCTGCTCAGCGATTCGGCCGAGCCGACCGCGCAGCACCGAATCGGTGGCGGGATCGACGCTGAGGCGGCGAGCACTGGAACCGATCGAGGCGAGGTTCGCCCCGATGGTGTCGTGCAGGTTCATGATGCGTTGCTCGGTTCGCACCGAAACCTCGATGGCGACCGCCGCGGCCTGCGCTGCCGCGGTCACCTCGGCCACCGCGGTGTCTCCGAACGTGCCCTCGCTGCGAGACCCGGCGGCGAGGACCCCGAAGGTCTTGCCGGAGAGGACGATCGGCACGGCCAACAGCCGTCGTACCCCTTCCCCGGCCATCTGCTCGTCGAAGTCGTGCGTGATCGAGGCGGAGTTGAAGTAGTCGTCCACCCAGTCGGCGCGTGCGCAGCCGTACACCTTGCCGGTCAGACCGCGTCCGGTCGGCACCGGCAGTTCACGCATCAGATCGGTGCGGACCCCGCTGGCCTGCCGGACGACCAGCAGGCCCGGACTGCTCGGCTCGGCGGTCCAGGCGATGGAGAAGTAGGGCAGCGACCCGATCAGCTCGGCACAGCGGCGAAGTGCCGCCGCCCGGTCGAGCTTCCGGACGACGTCGAGGTAGTCGGCGAGCCCTTGCATGACATGAACTTACGCGACAGGCCAGAGGGCGAGAAGTTCTCGTCGCATGATCTTCCCCGAGGAGGTCTTCGGCAGGTCGTCGACGAAAAGCACGGCCCGGGGCAGCTTGTACGGAGCGAGGTGATCGCGGCAGTAGTCGATGATCTCCTGTTCGGTCACATTGCGCCCAGGGCGCAGCACCACACAGGCGCGGGCCAGTTCGCCCTTGACCGGGTCCGGAATCCCGCCGACAGCGACCATGGCGACCGCCGGATGTGCGGCCACCACCCGTTCGATCTCCGCCGGATAGACGTTGTAGCCGCCGGTGATGATGAGGTCCTTGCGCCGGTCCACCACGAAGAAGTGCCCGTCGTCGGTGGCATAGGCGACGTCCCCGGTGTGCAGCCAGCCGTCCGGCTCGATGGCCTCTTTGGTCGCCGTCTCGTTTCCGAAGTATCCGAGCATGACGATCGGTCCCCTGATCATCAGCTCCCCCACCTCGCCCGGCGCGAGCGGTCGGCGGAGATCCTCGGGATCGGCGACCCGCACGTCGGTCCCGGGAAAGGCCACGCCGATCGAGCCGTGGATGTTGGGCGCGAACACCGAGTGTGTGGTCCCGAAGCCCGCCAGCTCGGTCATCCCCCACAGCTCCAGCAGCGGTGCCCCGCTGCGCCGCTCCCATTCCTCGATCTTGGCGATCGGCATGGTCTGGCCGCCGACGGTGGACCGTGTCAGCGAGGACAGGTCGGTCTGATGAATGCGCTCGTGCGCGAGCATCATCGAGAACATGGCCGGTACCCCCTCGAAAATCGTCGCCCGGTGCCGCTCGATCAGCTCCAGCGCTCGGCCGGCCTCGAACCGATCCATCAGCACTACCGTCCCACCGGCCAGCCAGGTCGAGTGGATGGCCCCATTGCCATACACGTGCGGCGCCGGCAACCCGGTCACCAGTACGTCCGCACTGGTCCGGCCGTGCATCGTCGCGGTATACGCATGGTTGAGATAGATCGCCCGATGCGACTGCATCGCGCCCTTGGGATGCCCGGTGGTGCCGGAGGTGTACGCGATCAGACACAGCTCACTGTCCGTGCCGGTCTCGAACTGCGGCAGGAGCCCCTGGTAAGCCAGCAGATCGTTGAACGACAGAACGCCGGTCGGGGCGGTACCGAAGGCGATCGGAGTAGCCGTCCCGGCCACGGCCGCCACCTTGTCGCCCGGAACGAACACGAACCGGGCACCGCAGTTACCCAGCACATAGCGGACTTCTTCCGGCGTCAACATGCCGTTGATCGGGTTCACCACGCACCCCGCCCGCAATGCGCCGTGATAGGCCACCAGCCACTCCCAGCGATTCGGCGAGAAGATCGACACCACCTCGCCCGGCTCGGCCCCCTGCGAGGCCAGCGCCGCCGCGACCCGGCCGGACAACTCCGCCAGCTCGGTGAACGTGAACGATCTTCCGCCACTGATCAATGCGACCTTGTCGCCGAACCGGCGTGCCGCCATCGGCACGATCTCCGCGGGCATGCTCATGACCATCCTCCTCGAGCTTCCTCAGATAGTCACCGAGTCAAACTCGCGGTGCCGCACACCGACACCCCCATCCGGGGGGTCGAAAGGGAAGGACGCCCACCAATGTTGATGCCGGTCAACCTGTTCGCGAGGCACACGAAGGCGGCGGGCTTGAACAGGATTTCGATGCGCGGATTGCCTTCGGAGCCGCCCCAGCTGTGCAGCAGAAGTCCGGTACTCCAGCAACGGGCCAGGCTTCGAAGGGGCCTGAACGTGCAACCAGGCCGAGCCAGCGTCGGAAAACTGATGACCTCCATGGGACTTTGCACGATGAGGCCCATTGGACGGAAGTCGGCATAGCGCGTTTGGCCGGTCTCGGATCGCCACGGCCAGTTGATCTTCCGCCACGCCGCGCTGGCCGGTTCGGTCAGCGCGGTATGCGGCAGGAGAGTGCGCTGCCATGCGGGCATGAACGGTCAACCCAACTGTTCTAAACGTGCACTACAGCTGAGGAATTGGCGTGAAATTGCTGCTCTACGCCGGATTGTGAGGGATTGCACCGGTCGCACGGAACTCGGCATGAGCGCGCACTGCTAGCGGTCGTACGGCGCTCTGCCCGTGGATCTTCCGATGCCCCGCGCTGGCCGATTCGGTCAGCGCGGTATGCGGCAAAATAGTGTGTTGCTCTGGATCGGTTCTGGTCGTTAGCAATGTGTACGCGCTGGGTGGTGGTCCGGGCGCGGTGGTTTCGTAGTCCGGATGCTTCTGCTGGACAATGGCGCTGGAGGCACTCCGGAGGCTGGTTCACGAGACTGGCGAGCTGCCCCAGCGGCCGACTGCCGACACCAATCTCATGAGATGGCACAGTGCGCCACGAGGCGCTTCGGAATCGAGTAGGAGGTGAAAGACCCCTACCTGCTGATCGTCGCAGCGATCGGCTGAAGCTGGGAGCAGCCTGCCTCGGGGGACGCCGGGAAGGGTGGGAAGCAGCTCCGACAAAGTCAGGACGGTCCGGCACTGCCAGACGGATCGGGCCTGGTGAGCGAGATGGGAAGGTGTACGCAAGGAACCAGTGCGATCTTAAAGCCCCTCAAACTCATGGCCAGCTCAAATCTGGTGGATATGGGCTGGGATGCGGTGCGCACCCGCCGATTTCGGTCGGACGGGGAACTCCTGGGCCGGTGTGTGATGTCGGTAGGGAGGCCACGACGAAGAACTGCGGCGTAGTCCGTGGCGATACCGCAGGGGCAGAGCTGGGCACTTCACCCGTCGATCGATCCGAAGTGAACGTGGGAACCGTCCGCGGTCGCCCCACTTCCGGTCAGCCAGAACGGAAGTGGGGCAGGTCCGTCGCCGACTGACGGCCGTGGTGCGGGGCGGAGGTCTCGTAGTAGTCCGAGCGGAGGAAAGCTCCGTACATGGCGAAGGGGACCAGCAAGTCAGCAATGGAGGGATTGGAATGTCAGGAGGTCGCCGGTGAATACCGTCGATCCGGGGCTTGCCCTGCTGAGGGCGGAGCGCCGGGGTACTGAAGATCCAGACGAAGTTGCATCGTTGGGCGATGAGTGATCCTCATCGGAGGTTTGACGACCTGTTCAACCTCGTCGCCGACCCCGCCTTCTTGTTGGTGGCGTGGGATCGGGTGCGGGGCAACAGGGGTGCGCGCACGGCCGGGGTAGACGGTGCGACCGCCGCGTCCATTGCGGATGGTGGTGGTGGAGTCGATGCGTTCCTCGGCGAGTTGCGGTCGCAGATCAAGGACCGCAGTTTCGTTCCGCTGCCGGTGCGAGAGCGGTTGATCCCCAAGGCGAATGGCAAGATGCGTCGCCTGGGGATCGCGACAGTGCGGGACCGGGTGGTCCAGGCATCCCTGAAATTGGTGTTGGAGCCGATTTTCGAGGCGGACTTCCTCCCATGCTCGTATGGGTTCCGCCCAAATCGCCGGGCTCACGACGCCGTGGCCGAGGTGCGGTTTCTCACCTCCCGCTCCTACGAGTGGGTGGTAGAAGGCGACATCAAGGCATGCTTCGACGAAATCTCGCATCCAGCGCTCATGGACCGGGTGCGTAAACGCGTCGGGGACAAGCGGATTCTGAGTTTGGCGAAGGCGTTCCTGAAGGCTGGCATCCTCGAAAAGGATGGCAGACTGCGGGATTCCGACGCCGGCACCCCACAAGGGTCGATCTTGTCACCACTGCTGTCGAACGTGGCACTGTCGGTGCTCGACGAGTACATCGCGCAAGCACCGGGAGGCCCGAGCGCTAGTCAGTATCAGCGGGTCAAGCGGCGGCACAACGGATTACCCAACTACCGGCTGATCCGGTACGGAATCTGTCAAACCGGATGAGACGGGTCAGGCTGCCTGTTCTGTGTCGGCATTCTCCTTCGGAGGCGGGTTGATCCAGGCCGCTTCTGGGAGC
>NZ_JBEYYI010000078.1:0-4766 GCF_040645495.1 Nocardia sp. NPDC046763
GGACCGTTCGGCGCGGTCAGACCATTCGACGCGCCATCCTGATTCACCGCCGAACCGGCGATCACCGCCAGCACCTGGTGCCCATTGCGCTGCGCGTCAGAAAGTCGTTCCAGCACCAGCATCCCGGCGCCCTCCGACCACCCGACACCATCGGCCGCGTCGGAGAAGGACTTACACCGCCCATCCGGTGCGAGCCCGCGCTGACGACTGAACTCCACGAAGGTCTCCGGCGTGGCCATCACCGCCACACCACCGGCCAGAGCCAGGTCGCATTCACCGGACCGCAGTGATTGCGCGGCCAGATGCATTGCCACCAGGGACGACGAGCAGGCGGTGTCGACCGAGACGGCGGGGCCCTCCAATCCCAGGGTGTAGGCGATGCGACCGGAGACGAGACTGCCGGTCGCGCTGTTCCCGCTGCCCTGGGCGTAGTCGTGGTACATCACGCCGGTGAACACACCGGTCGAACTGCCGCGCAGCACCGCCGGATCGACGCCGGCGCGTTCCAGCGCCTCCCAGGTCGTTTCCAGGAGTTGCCGCTGTTGCGGATCCATCATCGTGGCTTCGTTGGGGCCGATGCCGAAGAAGTCCGCGTCGAATTCCGCAGCGGTGTGCAGGAATCCGCCTTCCCGGGTGTAGGACTTGCCCGCGCGGCCCGGTTCCGGGTCGTAGATGCCGGTGATGTCCCAGCCTCGATCGGTCGGGAGTGCCGACACCGCATCCCCGCCGACCCGGACCAGTTCCCACAGTTCCTCGGGGGACGTGACGCCTCCGGGGTAGCGGCAGGCCATGCCGACGACGGCGATCGGGTCCGAGTCGACGGCTCTGCTGGCCGCCACCTCGACGTCCCGGCTGGTGCCGGCGAATTCGTCGGCCAGATACTTCGCCAGGGCCTGGGGTGTCGGGTAGTCGAACACCAAGGTCGCGGGCAACTGCAACCCCGTGACGGCTTTGAGAGTGTTGCGGAACTCGATGGCGGTGATCGAATCGAAGCCCAACTCACCGAAGGCTTTGTCCGCCGCGACCGCATTCACGTTCTGATGACCGAGAATCGTGGCGACCTGCGCACGCACGATCTCCACGAGCACATCGAAACGTTCACTCTCGGGAGTGTTCGCCAGACGAGCCCGCAGCGCCGTGAAGGCGCCCGAGGCCGCTTTGCGGCGAGCCGGGATCAGGCTCGCGAAGAGCGTCGGCGCGGCAGTACCCGCGCTGCGGATGCTCTCGAAATCGAGGCGGGCAAGGACCGGAGCCGCCGCGTCGATCCCGAGTGCGGCATCGAACAGCGCGAGGCCCTGTTGCTCCGGCAGCGGCAGCATGCCCGAACGCGAAAGGCGTTGGCGGTCAACGTCGCTGAGTTGCCCGGCCATGCCTCCGTCCCACAGGCCCCAGGCCAGAGAACTACCGCGGCTACCCGAAGCCCTGCGGTGTGCCGCCAGCGCATCCAGGCATGCGTTGGCCGCGGCATAGTTGCCCTGACCGGGGTTGCCGAAGGCACCGGCGACCGAGCTGAACAGCACGAACGCCCGCAATGGCAGTCCGGCGGTGAGTTCGTGCAGATGCAGCGCGGCATCGACCTTGGGCCCCAGCACCGTATCCATCCGAGCCGGGGTCAGCGACGCGATCGCACCGTCATCGAGGACACCGGCCATGTGGAACACGCCAGTGAGCGGACGATCGGCGGGCACGCCTGCCAGCACCTCGGCGAGGGCGCCACGATCGGCGACATCACATGCGGCGAACTCGAACTCGGCACCCAGCTGCCGCAACTCCGCCCCGAGTTCCGCAGCGCCGGGGGCGAATTCGCCGCGCCTGCTCAACAGCAGCAAGCGACGGACACCGCGGGTGGCGACCAGATGCCGGGCGAACATCCCGGCGAGCAACCCGCCCGCGCCGGTGATCAGAACAGTGTCGTCCGGATCGAAGGCGGGAGCGGCGATCGCCCCGGCGGCGGCCGCTCGGCCCAACCGCGCGATGTGCACCTGCCCGTCGCGCACGGCCACCTGCGGTTCGGCCGCGGCCACGATGCCGCCGAGCAGCCCGTCGAGCGCGGAGTCGCTGTCGATCAATACGATCCGGCCGGGGTTCTCCGCCTGCGCGGAGCGGACCAGACCACCCACGGCCGCACCGGCCAGGTTCGTAATGTCTTCCCCGGCAACCGAAACCGCGCCGCTGGTTCGAACCACCAGCACCGATTCGGTGAATCGCCGGTCTGCGGTCCAGGACTGGAGGATTTCCAGAACGTCGTGCGTCGCAGCATGAATGGCGGCGGAATCGTTGCCCGTGGGGCATTCCAGCACGACCACCGGCGGGACCTTCTCACCGAGATCCGGCCACGCTACGGCGGTGACCTCGGCAGGACGCACCGTGATCGGCGGCCAGTCGATCTGGAACAGCCCATTGCCGACGACGGATGCGCCGGTGGTCAGCTGCGCGGGATCGATCGGCCGGGACGCCAAGTGCCGCACGGTGGCCGCCGGAGCACCGGTCGAGTCCGCCAGATCGATGGCGACGCCGTGCTCACCGGCTCGGGTGAGCCGGACTCGCAGTGCGTCGGCGCCGGCCGCGTGCACGGTGACACCGGACCACTGGAACGGCAGCGCCAGCCCGGCGCCCTCCGCCGATGTGTCCTCGGCAAAACGCAACGCGTGCAACGCCGCATCCAGCAAAGCCGGATGCAGACCGAACCGCTCCGCCTCGGCGCGAGCCGCCTCGGGCAGTTCGACCTCGGCGTAGAGCAGCCCGTCGGCGGCGCGCCACACCGACTTCAGTGCCTGGAACACCGGACCGTAGTGGTAGCCCTGCGCGTCGAGCGAGTCGTACGCACCGTCGATGTCCACGGCGACCGCGCCGGCGGGCGGCCATTGCGCCAGATCGACAGGCGCACTGCCGATTCCCGGTGCGAGCACACCTTCGGCGTGCAAGGTCCACGATGGCGCCGCATCGACGCCGTCCTCGGGGCGGGAGAAGATCCGCACCGCGCGACGGCCGGTCTCGTCCGGAGCACCGGCCACCACGCGCACCGCGAGTCCCGCGGACTCCGGGAGTGCCAGCGGGACCTGGAGAACCAGTTCCTCGAGGGTCGAGCAGCCCACCTGTTCGCCAGCGTGCAGGGCGAGTTCGACCAGACCGGTACCGGGGAACAGCACGGTGTCCATGACCATGTGGTCGGCGAGCCAGGGGTGTGCCTGCACCGACAACCGGCCGGTGAGGGTCACCGCGTCGGAATCCGGCTGGGACACGACCACCGAGGCCAGGGGGTGCCCGGTGGCGGCGAGACCGATGGCCCGGGCGTCACCGCCGGCGGCGGAGCCGTCGAGCATCCAATAGCGGCTGCGCTGGAAAGCGTAGGTGGGCAGGTCGATTCGCTCGGCTCCGGTACCGGCGTAGCGGCCGGCCCAGTCGACGTGAGCGCCGGTCACGAACAGCCCGGCCACTCCACCCAGCACAGCCGACGCATCCGCCTGACCACGACGCGCCAACGCGACCACCGCGGCAGCGCCGTCATCGAGAGTCTGGGCGACCATCGGGGTCAGCACCGCGTCGGGCCCGACCTCGGCGAATCTGGATACACCCATACCCGCCATGGCGATGACCGCATCGGCGAAACGCACCGTGTCCCGGACCTGACCGACCCAGTACGACGGATCCGACATCTCGTCACCGATCCGGGCACCGGTCACCGTCGACACCAACGGGATGGTCGGGCTTCGGAAGGCCAAACCCGCTATCGCCGAGGCGAATTCGGCAAGCATCGGCTCCATCGAGGCCGAATGGAAGGCATGCGAGACCCGCAACCGGCGCGTCCGCCATCCCTGCCCTGCACACCGCTCGGCGACAGCCACGACAGCAGCTTCCACGCCGGAGAGCACGACCGACGACGGGCCATTGACCGCCGCGATCGACACCGCACCGGTCGGCACGTCGCCGGCCGCGAGCAGCGCCCGAACGTCGGTCTCGGCGGCACCTACAGCGACCATTGCGCCACCTGTGGGCAATGCCTGCATCAACCGGCCACGCGCGGCCACCAGCACACACGCATCCACCAGAGACAGCACACCCGCGACGTGGGCGGCAGCGACTTCTCCGATCGAGTGACCGGCCACGACATCGGCGCGCACACCCCAGGATTCGAGCAGTCGGAACAACGCCACCTCGAACGCGAACAACCCTGCCTGCGCGTACACCGTCTGGTCGACGAGGTCGGCACTGGCCAGTGCTGTACTCAGCGAAACCGACTGCCCCAGCATCGGATCCAGCTCGGCGACGATCGCGTCGAACGCCTCGGCGAACACCGGGTACGCCGCACGCAGCTCGGTGGCCATACCGGCCCACTGCGCACCCTGACCCGAGAACACCGCACCCGTCGAACCCGGATTCACCCGACCGGACACCACACCCGGAGTCGTTTCGCCGCGCCCCAGCGCTCGAGTGCCTGCCCGCAGGCCGTCGTGCTCGGGGGACAAAACGACGGCGCGATGGTCGAACAGCACTCTCGAAGTCACGAGCGAGAAGCCGATGTCGATCGGGTCGTGGTCGTCCGCATGGGACGTCAGGCGGGCAGCCTGATCGGCAAGGGCCTCGGCAGTACGTGCCGAAAGCACCCACGGCAGCACTGCACCGGCCGGGGCCGTCCTGGCCGCCGGAGCCGGGGCCGCCGCCGGAGCCTGTTCGACGATGACATGGGCATTGGTGCCGCTGATACCGAACGAGGACACACCAGCACGACGCGGACGATCCACCTCCGGCCACGCCACCGCCTCGGT
>NZ_JBEYYI010000079.1:1227-2348 GCF_040645495.1 Nocardia sp. NPDC046763
GCAGCGGGCCCGTGAAATCTGCTGTGAATCTGTCGGGACCACCCGATAAGCCTGAATACTACCTGGTGACCGATAGCGGACTAGTACCGTGAGGGAAAGGTGAAAAGTACCCCGGGAGGGGAGTGAAATAGTACCTGAAACCGTGCGCTTACAATCCGTCAGAGCCCTTATAAGGTGATGGCGTGCCTTTTGAAGAATGAGCCTGCGAGTCATCGGTGTGTGGCGAGGTTAACCCGTGTGGGGGAGCCGTAGCGAAAGCGAGTCCGAATAGGGCGCCTGAGTCGCACACTATGGACCCGAAGCGGAGTGATCTACCCATGGCCAGGGTGAAGCGACGGTAAGACGTCGTGGAGGCCCGAACCCACTTAGGTTGAAAACTGAGGGGATGAGCTGTGGGTAGGGGTGAAAGGCCAATCAAACTCCGTGATAGCTGGTTCTCCCCGAAATGCATTTAGGTGCAGCGTCACGTGTTTCACGCCGGAGGTAGAGCTACTGGATGGCCTAGGGGGCCCACAAGCTTACCGAAGTCAGCCAAACTCCGAATGCCGGTGTGTGAGAGCGTGGCAGTGAGACTGCGGGGGATAAGCTTCGTAGTCGAGAGGGAAACAGCCCAGATCGCCGGCTAAGGCCCCTAAGCGTGTACTAAGTGGAAAAGGATGTGGGGTCGCGAAGACAACCAGGAGGTTGGCTTAGAAGCAGCCACCCTTGAAAGAGTGCGTAATAGCTCACTGGTCAAGTGATCCTGCGCCGACAATGTAGCGGGGCTCAAGTACACCGCCGAAGCCGCGGCATTCAGACATTATCCCGCTTTCGAGCCAGGAGTCTGGATGGGTAGGGGAGCGTCGTGTAGCCAGGGAAGCGGCGGAGTGATCCAGCCGTGGAGGCTGCGCGAGTGAGAATGCAGGCATGAGTAGCGAAAGACGAGTGAGAAACTCGTCCGCCGAATGACCAAGGGTTCCTGGGCCAGGTTAATCCGCCCAGGGTGAGTCGGGACCTAAGGCGAGGCCGACAGGCGTAGTCGATGGACAACGGGTTGATATTCCCGTACCCGTGTATCCGCGCCCAATGGCGAGCCGGTTTTGCTAACTGTCCAAAACCCAATGGACCACCTTCGGGTGGCT
>NZ_JBEYYI010000079.1:2445-4213 GCF_040645495.1 Nocardia sp. NPDC046763
CCGGAGGGGGCTGCACAGGACCCAGACCGTAGTAGTCAAGCGATGGGGTGACGCAGGAAGGTAGCTGGGCCAGGTGATGGAATACCTGGTGTAAGCCTGTAGGGAGCGTGATAGGCAAATCCGTCACGCACATATCCTGAGAGGTGATGCGTAGCCGATTGAGGCGAATTCAGTGATCCTATGCTGCCGAGAAAAGCCTCTAGTGAGTTGATACACGGCCCGTACCCCAAACCGACACAGGTGGTCAGGTAGAGAATACTAAGGCGATCGAGATAACTGTGGTTAAGGAACTCGGCAAAATGCCCCCGTAACTTCGGGAGAAGGGGGACCCGGTCTGGTGAACACCTTTGCGGTGGGAGCTGGTCTGGGTCGCAGAGACCAGAGAGAAGCGACTGTTTACTAAAAACACAGGTCCGTGCGAAGTCGTAAGACGATGTATACGGACTGACGCCTGCCCGGTGCCGGAAGGTTAAGAGGACCGGTTAGCGCTTCGGCGCGAAGCTGAGAATTTAAGCCCCGGTAAACGGCGGTGGTAACTATAACCATCCTAAGGTAGCGAAATTCCTTGTCGGGTAAGTTCCGACCTGCACGAATGGCGTAACGACTTCTCTGCTGTCTCAACCACAGACTCGGCGAAATTGCAGTACGAGTAAAGATGCTCGTTACGCGCGGCAGGACGAAAAGACCCCGGGACCTTCACTATAGCTTGGTATTGGTGTTCGGTACGGTTTGTGTAGGATAGGTGGGAGACTGTGAAGCGGGCACGCCAGTGTTCGTGGAGTCATCGTTGAAATACCACTCTGATCGTATTGGACCTCTAACCTCGGACCCTGATCGGGTTCAGGGACAGTGCCTGGTGGGTAGTTTAACTGGGGCGGTTGCCTCCCAAAATGTAACGGAGGCGCCCAAAGGTTCCCTCAGCCTGGTTGGCAATCAGGTGTTGAGTGCAAGTGCACAAGGGAGCTTGACTGTGAGACCGACAGGTCGAGCAGGGACGAAAGTCGGGACTAGTGATCCGGCACCGGCAAGTGGAAGCGGTGTCGCTCAACGGATAAAAGGTACCCCGGGGATAACAGGCTGATCTTCCCCAAGAGTCCATATCGACGGGATGGTTTGGCACCTCGATGTCGGCTCGTCGCATCCTGGGGCTGGAGTAGGTCCCAAGGGTTGGGCTGTTCGCCCATTAAAGCGGCACGCGAGCTGGGTTTAGAACGTCGTGAGACAGTTCGGTCTCTATCCGCCGCGCGCGTTAGAAACTTGAGGAAGGCTGTCCCTAGTACGAGAGGACCGGGACGGACGAACCTCTGGTGTGCCAGTTGTTCCGCCAGGAGCACGGCTGGTTGGCCACGTTCGGAAGGGATAACCGCTGAAAGCATCTAAGCGGGAAGCCTGTTCCAAGATGAGGTTTCTCACCCCCTCGAGGGGGTAAGGCCCCCAACAGACCATTGGGTTGATAGGCCAGAACTGGAAGTCTGGTAACAGATGTAGGTGACTGGTACTAATAGGCCGAGGACTTACCAACAAAGAAGCTACGCGTCCACTGTGCAGTATCTGAAACAACACACAGATACAGGAAGACAGAACCGGATCCCGTTCGCGGGCCGAGGGACTGGCTCTCTGTGGATAGTTTCATAGAGTTACGGCGGCTATAGCGGTGGGGAAACGCCCGGTCCCATTCCGAACCCGGAAGCTAAGGCCACCTGCGCCGATGGTACTGCACTCGACAGGGTGTGGGAGAGTAGGACACCGCCGGAACATCCTTCGCGAA
>NZ_JBEYYI010000080.1:0-3284 GCF_040645495.1 Nocardia sp. NPDC046763
GGCTGGTAGCCGTTGGGATCGTGGCAGAGCTCGGGAGTCGGCGCGCGCTTGCCCGGCACATCGACACACGGGGTGTTGCGGATACCGCGCACGGCCTCCTTGGCGTTCTGCGGCACCTTGCAGTACATGTTGTCCGGGGTGTCGATCGGGGAAAGATCGGCGGGCGAGCGTCGCTCCGACGCCGGCAGGAAGCCGGTGGTGCAACCCGGCGGGTCGTTCAGGCCGAGCATGAAGTCGACCATGGCGCCGTACTGCACAGGCCCGCGAATGGCGGTCAGCAGTGCCGACAGCAGCGGCGGATAAAGAACCAGGACTTGCTCGAGCCCGGCGTGATAGGTGAGCCCGACCTGGCCGACGCTGAGCATATTGGCGAGCATGATCGGCAAGGTCGGCTTGAGATTCTGGAAGGTCGAGTTCACCTTGTCGAGCGTGGACGGCGTGTTCTGCAGGATCGCCTTCAGCGAAGGATCATGTTCCCGCAGTTGATCGGTGACCGTGGCGAGGTCCTTGGTCCAGGTCCGGACATCGTCCGAGGTCTGGTTCTGGGTGTCCAGCAGCGGGCCGATCTTGTCCAGCAGATCCTTGGTGGCGTCGGTGTTGTCCTTGGCCGACTGCACCAGCAGCGACGCCGAGTCGATGAACCGCTGCAGATCCGGGCCCGCGCCGTTGAAGGCGACGAAGGCGTCGTTGATGACCTCTTGCAACTTGGTGTCCGCGACGGTGGACAGCAGCCGGTCCGCCTGATCGAGCATGGCTCCGACGTCCTGCGGCAGCTTGGTCTGGTCTACCGGGATGACCGAGCCGTCGTGCAGGTTGCCGCCCTTGGGATTATCGGCCGGGACCAGATCCACGAACTGCTCACCGATGGCCGACACGCTTTTCACGTAGGCGGTCACATCGGAGGGGATCTTGTAGTCGCTGTCGATGGAGAGCTTGGCGTCCACACCGGCCGGGGTGAGTTTGACGTCCTCCACCTTGCCGATATTGGTGCCACGGTAGGCCACGTTGGCGGTCGGGTACAGGCCGCCGGTAGCGGCCAATTGCACCGTGACGCCGTACCTTCCGATACCCAGCATGGCCGGGAGCTTCACGTAGTCGCCGCCCATAACGGTCAGGCCGATCACGGTCAGCACCGAGAAGATGGCCAGCTGTACCTTGACGAACTTGGTGAGCTTCACTTCCCGTCACCCCCTTGCTGTGCGGGCACGGTCAGGCCCGGAATGGCCGGCAGACCCGGAATCGGCGGCAGCCCAGCGATACTCGGGGTCGGCGTCGGCGTGGTGGTCTGCGGCGCGGTCTTCAGCGGATCGGTGAGCGGGTCACCGATGCCCTGCGGGGTCTTCGCGCCGGTGATACCGGTGCCGAGGGTGGCCTGGGCACCGCCCAGGCTGCCGCCCAGCGGCGTGCCGGTGAGGAAGTTCGAGTCCAGCCGGGCGCCGGTGAGGTCGACGGTCATGAACAGGTTCATGTAGTCGCCCTTGATGACCTTGTCGATGTTCTTGATCGGGAACGGGAACGACAGCAGCCACTGCAGCGAGTCGGCGAGTTTGCCGCCGGTCGAGGCCAGCGATTGCAACGCGGGCTCCAGGTTGGACAGGTCCGCCTTCAGGTTGTCGCCGCCCTGGTCGATGACCTTCTGCACGGTGTCGCTCAAACCACCCAGTGCCGTAATGGCTTTGGTGATGTTCTCACGGCGGTCGGCGAGCACGGTCAGCGCCGGGTGGATCTGGGTGATGGCCTTGGTGACATCGTCCTTCTGCTGCGCGAACACCCCGGCGAACCGGTCCAGCCCACTCATGGCGGCGATGATGTCGGCCGTCTGTTTGTCCAGGGTGGTGGTCAGCTGATTCAACTGCGGCAACAGATCCCGGATGGCATCGGTGCGATTCTTGAAGGTCGCGTCGAGTTCCTTGGTGATCGTCTCCACCTGGGAGATGCCACCGCCGTTGAGCACCACCGACAGTGAGGACAGCGTCTGCTCGGTGGTCGGGTAGGCCGCGGCACGGTCGAGCGGGATCAGATCCCCGTCCTGCAAACGGCCCTGCGCCGGCTGATCGGTCGGTGCGGCCAGCTCCACGTGGTTGGAGCCCAGCAGACTGGTCTGTCCGATGCGCGCGATGGCGTTGGCGGGCAGCGTGACTCCCTTGTCCAGGGAGAGGGTGACCAGGGCGTGCCAGTTCTCGACCTCGATGCCGGTGACCGAGCCCACCGCCACGTCGTTCACCATGACCGGCGAATTACGGGTCAGCGTGGTCACATTCGGCATCTGGACGCGCACATGCCAGGCGCCCGCGCCGGTGCCGGGCGCACCCGGCATGGACACCGAGTTCAAGCCGTCCCAGGAGCAACCGCCCACACCGAACAGCGCGACCAGGCTGATCGCCATGCCCGCCAGGCGAATTCGTCGGCGACTGGTCATCGTCCACCTCCAGTCAGCAGATCGGCGAGGGACTTGGGGGAGGCGACCTGTGCACCGTCTGCCGCGGGGGTCTGGTTGGCCAGGTCCGGCGTGCTGTAGGTGAGCTGATTCGGGAACGCGTTCTGCTCGGTCGCCGGATTCACCAGCAGCGGCGGGTAATTCATCATCAGCGACTGGATCACGGGCGCCAGGTACTGCTTGCAGAGCTCGGCGCTGTGCTGGGAATCGTTGACCGGGTCGGCCTCGACGCCGCCGCACAGGAAGGCGGTCGGGTTCGCGAAGTTCGGTGCACCCAGGGCGCCGGTTATCGTGCCCTGGGCCGGCTTGTAGAGCTGGTAGAAGTTCGCCAGCGCGGTCGGGGCGGAGTGCATGATGCGCTCCAGTTCCGGCTTCTTGTCCGCGAGGATCTGGGTGGCGTCGGCCAGCTTCTGCACACTCTCGGTCAGTGCGCCGCCGCGCTGGTCCAGGAACCGCTTCACGTCGCCGATGGCCGAGTCGAGATTGTCCAAGCCGGAACCGAGATCGGTCGAAACATTGGCGAGCACCGAGGAGACCGAGGCCAACCGGCCGCCGAACTGCACGATCTGATCGTTGGACTTGGACAGCACATCGACGAACTTCTGCAGGTTCTGGATGGTGCCGAACAGGTCGGTGCGACCGTCGGAGAGCGTGCTCAGCGTGCTGGACAGCTCTTTCAGGGTGTCGCGGAAGGCCTGGGCATTGCCATTGCCGAGGTTGTCGGCGGCGGTATTGATGGCCCGGCCGAAGGAGCCCTGCTTGTCCTCGCCGATCGGGCCGAGGGCGGTGGACAGCTTGGTCAGCTCGGCCTTGATGTCATCCCATTCCACCGGAACGGCGGTGCGCT
>NZ_JBEYYI010000081.1:0-2925 GCF_040645495.1 Nocardia sp. NPDC046763
GCTGCTGAACCTGGTGGGCCTGGCCAACGACACCGGCGGCGTGCTCTCCGACAATGAGAAGGCCCTGGTGGACACCCTCGGGGTGCTGCGGCCGACCACCGAATTGCTCAACGAGTACAACCCGGCGCTGTACTGCCTGGTCGTCGGCGCGGCAAACGCGCTGCCGGACGGCAACCGCATCTTCGGTGGTGACGGCCCGTACGTGACGCTGAACGCCGGCTTCATGGGTGGCGGCACGCCGTACTCGTACCCGAAGGATCTGCCGAAGGTGAATGCCACCGGTGGCCCGCACTGCGAGAACATTCTCGATCGGGTGCCGGGCAGCCATTCCAACTTCCTCGTCACCGACACCTCCGAAGGTGAGGTGTGGACGCCGCCGACGAGCACCAGCCTCAACGGTCCGCGGGTGTTCCAGCTGCTGTTCGGCGATGTTCCGGGGGTGGGCAAGTGAAGTTCAAACCGCATGGCACCACGGTGAAGCTGAGCATCTTCGCCCTGACCATGGTGCTGGTGCTGGCCGCGCTCGGGGTGGTCTTCAGCGAGGTGCGCTTCTCTCGCGCGACCGGCTACCACGCGACCTTCGCCAGCTCGTCCGGAATACTGCCGGGCGCGAAGGTGCGTATCGCCGGTGTTCCGGCGGGCTCGGTGAGCCGTGTCTATGTGGGCAAGGACCATCTGGCGCACGTCGACTTCGACCTCGACCAGCAGTACCGGATCTACTCCGGCACCCAGGCCGCGGTGCGTTACGAGGACCTCGTCGGCAACCGCTACCTGGAATTGATGGACGGCCCGGGCACGGCCCAGCCGCTGGGCAAGGGTGCCACCATCCCGATCGGCCAGACCAAGCCCGCATTGGACCTGGACTTGCTGCTCGGTGGCTTCAAACCGCTACTGCGCGGCCTGAATCCGGACCAGGTCAACGATCTGACCGGCGCGCTGCTGCAGGTGTTCCAGGGGCAGGGCGGCACGCTGGTGTCGCTGCTCAACAGCGGCGGCTCCTTCACCAAGACCCTCGCCGACCGGGATGCCCTGATCGGCAGCGTGATCGAGAATCTGAAGACGGTGCTCGGCACCATCGATCAGAACAACGCCGACTTCCAGACCACGCTGACCGAATTGCAGCGGCTGGTCAGCGGTCTCGCGGCGGACAAGGATCCGATCGGTGACGCCCTGCCCCGATTGGCCGGGGCGACAGGCGGTCTCCAGGATCTGCTGATGCAGACCCGCCCGGATCTCAAGGCGGACTTCCAACAGCTCGGCACACTGTCGCAGAATCTCGACGACAAGAGCGACGAACTGAACTACGTCCTGAATCTGCTGCCCGAGACCTACAAGAAGCTGATCCGGATCGGCTCCTACGGCTCGTTCCTGAACATGTTCGTCTGTGGTGCTGCCCTCCTCGTGGACGCCCCCGGCGGCGGCACCACACGGATCACTCTGCCGGGTGGTCAGACCACCGGAAGGTGCGCGGCAAATTGAACCAACAACGCTCACCGCTGATCAATGTCGGCGTCGTCGGTATCGTCGTGGTGGTCTCGATCTGCTTGACCGCCTTGCAGTTCGACCGGCTGCCGTTCATCCGTTCGGGCGCGGAGTTCACCGCGTACTTCGCCGATGCCGGCGGGCTGCTGCCCGGCGACCAGGTGCAGGTTGCCGGCGTGAAGTCCGGCAAGGTCGAGGCGGTGAAACTGGACGGCGCGAAGGTCAAGGTCCGGTTCAGCCTCGACGAGGCGATCGTGCTCGGCACCAAGACCACCGCGGTCATCAAGACGAACACCGTGCTGGGCCGCAAGTCGCTGCAGGTGGTGCCGGCCGGTGACGGCGCGCTGCGTGAGGATCAGCCGATCCCGTTGGAGCGCACCACATCTCCGTACTCGCTCACCGATGCCCTCGGCGATCTGGCGACCGACGTGAAGGGGATGGACACCGACCAGGTCAACAAGACCCTGGACACCCTGTCGGAAGCCTTCAGCGACACCCCGGGACCGCTGCGCTCGGCGCTGGATGGCGTCACCGCGCTTTCACGCAGCCTGAACGCCCGCGACAAAGCGCTCACCGATCTGCTCTCGCACGCCCAGAACGTAACTAAGGTGCTGGGTGACCGTGCGCTGCAGATCAATTCGCTGCTGGTCGACGGCAATACCCTGCTCGGCGAGCTGGACGCCCGTCGCTCGGCACTGAGCCAGCTGATCGTCTACATCAACGGTCTGGCGCAGCAGCTGACCGGCTTCGTCAACGACAACGAGGACCAGCTGAAACCGACGCTGGACAAGCTGAACTCGGTGCTGGCGCTGCTGATCAAGAACAAGGACAACATCGGCAAGGCGGTCGACGAGCTCGGCCCGTTCGAGGCCGCGCTCGGTGAGCAGGTCGGCAGCGGACCGTACTTCCAGGCCTATCTGGCCAACGGCGCGAGCCCAGCCCTGCAGCTGCTGGTCGACTCCATGGTCTGGCCGCAGCATCTACCCGACTCGCTGCAGAACATGCTCAACGGCGCCTTCCAAGTTCAGACCAACCCTCAGGAGCCGCCGCGATGAACGCACTTCGCAAACTGCCGCGGTGGACCAAGCTCACGGCCGCGGCCGTGGTGGTCGTGCTGGCCGGGTGGCTGGTCTACGGATTGGTCTCCGATATCGGCAAGAAACACGTCACCGCGTACTTCCCCTCGACCAACGGCCTCTACGCCGGTGACGAGATCCGGGTGCTCGGCGTGAAGGTCGGCCGCATCGATTCCATCGATCCCGGCAAGGACCGGGTGACCGTGAAGATGACGGTCGACCGCGGTGTCGATGTTCCGGCCGACGCCAAGGCCATCATCATCTCGCCGTCGCTCGTGTCGGCGCGCTTCATTCAGCTCGCGCCCGCTTACACCGGCGGCGTGAAGATGGCCGACGGCGCGTCGATTCCGGTGGAGCGCACCGCCGT
>NZ_JBEYYI010000082.1:0-2702 GCF_040645495.1 Nocardia sp. NPDC046763
CCAAGGTAACGAAGACGCCGAAGCGCTCAATCGCCGTGACAGTGCCGGAAAGGATCTCGCCGCCCTGCAATGATTCCAGGAACGCCCAGAGTTCCTGGCTGTCGGCTCGCCAGTCCATACTGTTCAGCCTGTCATGACGTGCTCTGAACTCTCAACTGTCCTGCGGTACGCCACACCCCGACAGCCGAGCAGCACCGAACGTACTCTTCTGCCGCATACCGCGCTGACCGAACCGGCCGGCGCGGGGCGACGGAAGATCAACTGGCCGTGGCCATCTGAGGCCGGCTGAACGTCCTCTTCTGCCGAATGTCGCGTGTTTGGGGGGATCGAATTCTGATTCGGTAGAGGTGGTTTCACTTGTTCAGGTCGCGAGTCCGAGAGTGCGGTGGTGGGCGTCGATGCCGTCGAGAATGCGCTGCAAGCCGTACTCGAAGACTGTGTCGAGGTTGAAGTCGAACTGCTCGCGGGTGACGTAGTCGATTCCGGGATGGCCGGTGCTGGTCGGCTGCCGCTGGCGGCTGCCTGCCCGGTGACGCATCCAGTCGTCGGCCGACATCCCGGTGTCGGCTTGGGCTTGTGATTCGGCGAGCAGGACGAGTGCCATGGCGCGGACATGTCCGAACAGGTTGATGTGGGTGCACATCATGTCGTGGGCGTCGAATCCCATCGCGCGTAGCGTGCTGAGGGACCACTCGACGATGGGCAGCAGGTTGGGCATCTGCTGCGGCCGCGAGACAGACAACACCTCGGCTGCCCACGGGTGCCGGTTGAACACCGTCCACAGCAGATGCGCACCGGAGTCGAGACGTTGCCGCCAGTCGGTCACCGGGATCGGCGGAATCCGGATCGAGGCGAAGACGCTGTCGGCCATCTGTACGGTCAGGTCGTTGCGGTTCGGAATGTGACGGTAGAGGGCCATCGTGGAGACCCCCACGGCGGCGGCCACTCGCCGCATCGTGACGAAGCCCAGCCCCTCCGCATCGGCGATCTGCACTGCGGCATCGCAGATCTCGTGCCGGGTCAGCACAGCGTGCCGTGCGGGTTCGGCGACTCCGGAACGCGACGTACCAGCCGGGCACTGCTCGCGCGGTCGCACGACGGTCCCGCTGCCGGGCTTCGTCTCGACGAGGCCGGCGGTCCGCAAAGCGTTGATAACTTTGGTGGCGGTGGCCATCGCGACGCCCCAGTCTCGGACGATCTGCCGGGTCGAGGGGACCGGCTGGCCGTCGGTCAGTCGACCGCTGCGGATTTCATCCGCGATCTCGTCGGCGATCCGTAAGTAGAGCGCTCGGTCCGTCACGACCCTCCAAGTGCACTAGTGCGGTCAGCATGTTTCGTTGATCGCCTGTCGCTCTTGAACTGCATGAATACTTGAGTGCACTACTGTGATGCCGCGCTCAGCAGCCCAATTGAGCCGATCTGCATACATTGTAAACGTCGGCCTGACAGGGCCTGAATCGCGAGGAATGTAGGGAGTGACAGAGCATGTTCGATCCGATCGTCCAAGTCGTGAGATCGGCCGACGGCACCGCCGTCGAATATCTCAGCGTCGGTGAAGGACCCGATGTCATCGTGGTGCCCGGCGCACTCGCGACAGCATTCGACCTCGGCGCTCTCGCCGAACTCCTGGCTGCCCGGCATACCGTGCACGTCGTGCAGCGGCGGGGCCGTGGCGACAGTGGCCCGCAGGGCGATCGCTACAGCATCGCCTCAGAATGTGCCGACATCGAGGCGATACGCGCGCGAACCGATGCGCGACTGATCTTCGGACACAGCTTCGGCGGACTGGTGGCTCTGCGTGCCGCATGCGCAAACCCGGCGTTCGACGCTGTGGCCGTCTACGAGCCCGGCGTATCGGTCGATAAGTCGATCCCGACCGACTGGACCGACCGAGCACGCCGAGAGCTCGCCGCGGGCAACAACTTCGAGGCATTCCTCACGTTCATCCGCGGAATCAACCCCAGCCAGACAGGACGAATCCCACGCTGGTTCCTGCGGATCATCCTGCGGCACGCCATCCCTCACATCGAGATGGAGCAGAACCTCGCACTGATGCCCCAAGCGGTCAACGAGCACATCGAGGTCGGCCACCTCGACGCTCGCCTCTCCGACTACCACGAGATCACCGCGAACACCCTGATCATGCACGGGAAGGGGCGCCGCACCAGTCGGCAAATCCTCGCCCTCACACAACTTGGAGCCACGATCCCCGACTGCGAGATCTCGGCGTTTCCAACACTCGATCACTTCGCACCCGAGAAGACACCCGAACAGATCACCACCACGGTTCTACAGTTCTTCGCCACGCACGCACGAACGGACACCACGATCAGGAGACAGTGACCTCGGATCCGCGAAGATCCAACGATCAGCGAACGTCCTCAATTGCCGCATACCGCGCTGACCGAACCGGCAAGCCCAGGCATCGGAAGATCAACTGGCCGTGTGGATCCGAGGCCAGCGGAACGTCAGCTACTGCCGAGTTCCGTGCGACCGGTGCAGTCCCGCACATTCCCCTGTAGAACAGCAATTTCGCGCCAATACGGCCAACCCGACCGTTCTAAATGTGCACTACAGATCAGAACGTTCGGGCAATAACCTCAGTGTCGACCGCATAGCTGCGCAGTGGTGTAGCGGCGGTCGATCAGCAGTCGATCTCGTATCGAAACCACTGCCGGGGATTGCCGTCCTCGTGCAACCAG
>NZ_JBEYYI010000083.1:0-2696 GCF_040645495.1 Nocardia sp. NPDC046763
GCGCCATCGGCTACGCCGCCGAATGCGATCTGTCGCTGTGGCTGACCAAGGTCACCGCGTTGCGCTCAGCCTGGGGCACCCCGGCCGAACACCGCGCCCGCATCGCCGCCGCACTGCGCGCCGGAAACGTCGCATGAGCGCCCCGGTGGCCGACGCGGCAACGCTCGACGCATCGTGCGCGGGCGGGGTGCACACCCCGCTCGTCGCCCGGTGCGTCCGATCGCTCTTGGCCTCGACCACGGGCGAGTACGCGCCCGGCCACCGGGAATTCACCCATGCCGAGATCGAGCGGGCAGACCGATGACAACGCGTGCGGACTGTCGGCAGGTCGGGGCGAAATCCATTGCCAGGGTGGCGAACACCCCGGGTAGCACCACATTGATCAGCGCACCGGGCCGACGCGCCGCGCGCCACTTCTACACGTTGGGAGCGAAGGCATGAGCCTGACGGCCGAGCAACAGGAACTCGCCACGACCGTGCGCGCGGTGCTGGCCAAGCACGGGGACAGCGCGGCCATGCGGCGCGGGCTGGAGAACGAGCGCGGCTACGACGAGCAGCTGTGGAAGCTGCTGTGCGAGCAGGTCGGTGTCGCCGCACTGGCGATTCCGGAGGAGTTCGGCGGCATCGGGGTCGGTCTGGTCGAGTCCCTGCTGGTGGTCGAGGAGCTCGGGCGCACGCTGTCCGCGCCGCCCATGCTCGGCTCGGCCGTGCTGGGTGTGCAGGCGCTGCTGCTGGCCGGGAACGCCGAGGCCAATGAGCGGCTGCTGCCGGAGGTCGCCGAGGGTGTCCGCACGCTGGCGCTGTGCTGGGCCGGGCCGCGCGGCTGGGACTCGTTCGGGGTCACCGCCGAGGGCGAAAAGCTCTCGGGCTCGGCGCATTACGTGCTGGACGGCGTGCACGCGGACACGCTGCTGGTGCTGACCGCCGCGGGCCTGTTCGAGGTGGACGGCAAGGCCGCGGGCGTCACCCGCACCGCGGTCGTCACCCAGGATCCGACCCGCAAGCTGGCGCGCATCGACTTCGACTCGGTCGAGGCCCGTCCGCTCGGCGAGCCAAATGTCGCCCGCTTGCGTGAAATCGCCTGGGCGGCAGTGGTTGCCGAGCAGCTCGGCGCGGCCGAGCAGTGCCTCGACATGACCGTCGAGTACTCCAAGTCCCGGGTGCAGTTCGGTCGTCCGATCGGCAGCTTCCAGGCGCTCAAGCACCGCATGGCCGACATGTACGTGCTGGTCGAGTCGACCCGCTCCATTGCGTACCTGGCCATCGCGGGCCTGGCCGAGGGCGCGGTCGAGGCCGTCGACGTGCAGTCCGCCCGCCTGCATGCCATCGACACCTTCAACTCGGTGGTGTCCGAGACCGTCCAGATGCACGGCGGCATCGCCATCACCTGGGAGCACGACGCGCACCTGTTCTTCAAGCGCGCCCACGCCGACGCCCAGCTCTTCGGCACTCCCGCTCGTCCGCTGGCCCGTCCGGCCTAGCGGCGAATCCTTTCCGGAAACGGCCCGTGCGCAGTTCGCTGCGCACGGGCCGTTTGCGTTGTGCCGTATCTCACTCGGCGAAATATCGTTAGCCTATATAAATAGATAGTTAGCTTATGCAACAATCAATCGGTGCAGCTGAGACAGGCAACCGAGCTCACCCCGGAGGACACCGGGGACAGGCTGGTCGACATCGTCGTCGCCACCTCACGGCTCAACCGCCTGGCCGGAGTACTCGGCGGCATCGATCTTCCGCACGCCGTCATGCGGGCCCTCGGGACCCTCGACGAGTACGGCCCCCTGCGGATCAGCGAGTTCGCTCGCCTCGACCGATGCTCCCAACCGGCAGCAACGGCGCTGATCGGACGGCTGACCGACGCCGGTCTCGCCACGCGGACCAAGGATCCCGACGACTCCAGAGCCGTGGTCGTCGAACTCACGCCCGCGGGACGAGACCGGCTGGCCGCCGCCCGGGACCACCTCGGAAACTCCCTCGCCGCACGCCTTCCCGACCTCGATCCGGCCCTGCTCACCCGTCTGAGCCGGGACCTGAACGACCTCGCCGAGGCCTTCAAGGCCGCCGGAGCCTGAATCCGGCCTCTCGCAACTCGACCGAAAGCAGCTGCGACTCACCATCATTCGTAGATGAGGACTCTCCAGTGACCACCAGCACCCCGATCACCCGGCCCGCCTTCCCCGCGGCCGTCGGCGCCGACAATGCCGCCAGCTCGAAACCCAAGCAGCCCAAATCGGTGTGGGCCGTCGCCTTCGCCTCGGTCATCGCGTTCATGGGTATCGGGCTGGTGGATCCGATCCTCGAGCCGATCGGCGAGCAGCTGCACGCCTCACCGTCCCAGGTGACACTGCTGTTCACCAGCTACATGCTGGTCACGGGCGTGGCCATGCTCATCACCGGCGTCATCTCCAGCCGCTTCGGGGCCAAGAAGACCCTGCTGTCCGGCCTGGCCATCATCGTCGTGTTCGCCGCTCTCGCAGGCAGTTCCAGCACGGTCGGGCAGATCGTCGGCTTCCGCGCCGGCTGGGGCCTGGGCAATGCGCTGTTCATCGCCACCGCTCTGGCCACCATCGTGGGCGCGGCCGCCGGCGGCGTCGCCCGCGCCTCGAGGCCATGCGCCGCCACGGCTACAAGGGCGCGTTCGAAATGGCCGCCACCGTCGACTACCTGTTCGGCTACGACGCCACCACGAATGTGGT
>NZ_JBEYYI010000084.1:0-2664 GCF_040645495.1 Nocardia sp. NPDC046763
GCCGTTTTATAGGGGCCGGGAAAATGGCTGGCGCGTCGAGGGTGCGGTTGTGCAATCCTGGTTTAGGCCGGTACCGCTAGTCGAAGGGCACGACCCATGGGTCCGGATCGCCGACAACAAGCAGCCCCAGAACAGGCCCACGAGGAATTGGAACTCGAGCTGGTGCGTGAGGTCGTTCTGGCGCGCCGAAGACTCGACAATGTCGTTCTGGCCGCACTGACTTTGGGTGCGGAATTACTCGATCACGACTCCGAGTGCGCCACCGCCATGCGGGCGGCGCAGATCCTGGAACAACACGCCGTGGACGAAACCGACGTGACACGCGACCCGCGTGGCGCGTTGCGGCGGGACATGGTGCGCGATCGCGAGCGCGCCCGCCGGATCGGCCTGTCCCGGATCGGGTATTCGGACACCGAGGCCGATCGGCGTCGCCGCAAGAGAACGGCCCTGCTCTGCGAGGTCCGGGCCGATCTGCTGGAGGTGGTGCGCAACTGCCGCCGCCTGCGCTACGACCATGTCGCCTTCGCCGACGGTATCGCGGAGGGATTATGTGCTGCCACGGACAAATTGGTGGTGGGCGCCGATATGGAGACCTATCGGGCCTGGCAGCGGGGGATGGTCCTCAAGCTCATCGAGGAACCCGGTCGCGACGGCATACCCCCGCGGGTCATGGCCACCGTGGACGCCGGGCCGGGCCGGGAACCGCTGACCGTCGAATGGGACAGTCCGGAACGGCGATTGGCGCTGGTGGCGCGGATGGCGCGGGCTGGGGTGTCACCCGTGGTCATCTGCGATCGCCTGCTGGCTGACCTATCGGTCTCGTCGCCGCTGCGGTATTCGATGCGCTGAACGGGAGGCAGGTGGACCAAGCAAATGCTTGGTTGTATATTGACGGGGTGACCCAACCTGACCCCTCCAAATCAGCACGTCGCACCGAGCTGCTCGGCCTGGCCGCGAACCTGTTCGCGGAACGGGGCCTGCGCGCCACCACGGTTCGTGACATTGCCGACGCGGCGGGGATTCTATCCGGGAGTCTCTACCACCACTTCGATTCCAAAGAAGCCATGGTGGACGAAATCCTGCGCGGGTTCCTCGACGACCTCTTCGGTCGCTACCGCGAAATCGTGGCGGCCGGCGTCCCCGCCCGCGACACGCTGGAAGCACTGGTCACCGCTTCCTACGAATCCTTCGATCGGTTCCACGCGGCCGTCGCCATCTACCAGGCCGAGGCCAAACGACTCAGCGGCACACCGCGATTCGACTACATCGCGGAATACAACAGCGAGTTCCGTGAGCTCTGGCACCAGGTGCTGGCCAACGGCGTCGCCGACGGCAGCTTCCGGCCCGAGATGGACATCGAACTGGCCTACCGGTTCCTGCGCGACACCGTCTGGGTGTCGGTGCGCTGGTACCAGCCCGGCGGCCGGATCACCGTCGACAACCTCGCCAAGCAGTACCTGACCATCGTGCTCGACGGGCTCACCAACCCCGAAAAGCTCACATAACCAACGCTCAGCGACAACTTCACCGCAGCAGCAGCCAGTAGGAGTTCCCCATGTCAGCACCGTCCCGCCGCCAGTATTCGCCGATGCGTGAGGCGTATGTGATCGACGCCGTGCGCACCCCGGTCGGCAAGCGGGGCGGCTCGCTGGCCGCCGTGCACTCGGCCGATCTGGGCGCCGCCGCCATCAAGGGGCTCATCGAGCGCACCAACCTGGCCCCGGTCGCGGTGGACGACGTGGTGTTCGGCTGCTGCGACACCATCGGCCCGCAGGCCGGAAACATCGCGCGCACCTCGTGGCTGGCCGCGGGCTATCCCGAGTCGGTGCCGGGCGTGACCGTGGACCGGCAGTGCGGGTCCTCGCAGCAGGCCATCACCTTCGGCGCCCAGGCCATCATGTCCGGCACCGCCGAGGTGATCGTGGCCGGCGGCGTGCAGAACATGAGCGCCATCCCCATCTCCGCGGCCATGCTGGCCGGGCAGGCCTACGGCTTCGACTCGCCGTTCGTCGGCGCGCAGGGCTGGGACCACCGCTACGGCACCGGTGAAGTGTCGCAGTTCAATTCGGCCAACATGATCGCCGAGAAGTGGGACATCTCCCGCCGCGACATGGAGGAGTGGGCGCTGCGCAGCAACGAGCGCGCCCGCAAGGCCATCGTGGACGGCAAGTTCGAGCGCGAGATCGTGCCGGTCGGCGACTTCTGGATCGACGAGTGCCCGCGCGAGACCACCCTGGAGAAGATGGCCGGGCTGCAGCCGCTCGCCGAGGGCAGCCGCATCACCGCGGCCCTGGCCAGCCAGATCTCCGACGGCTCCAGCGCCACCCTGCTGGCCTCGGACTGGGCGGTCCAGGAGTACGGGCTCACCCCGCGGGCGCGCATCCACCACGTGAGCGCGCGCGGCGCGGACCCGATCTACATGCTGACCGCGCCCATCCCGGCCACCAAGTGGGCCCTGGAGAAGACCGGTCTGACCATCGACGACATGGACGTCATCGAGATCAACGAGGCCTTCGCCTCGGTGGTGCTGGCCTGGATCAAGGAGACCGGCGGGAAGTACTTGTACCGGCCGGTCCGAGCGATCAGCTGGCCGGCCAGGATCGAGTCGGCGCGGCCGCGCTGCTGGTGGTGTCCGTGATAGCCGCCGCCGTGGTCGGATTCATC
>NZ_JBEYYI010000085.1:0-2286 GCF_040645495.1 Nocardia sp. NPDC046763
CTTGTTTCCGGGAATCCAGACGCCACCGCCCGATCGCGCGGTAGAACCGCCGTAATGAGCGGCCTTTTCGATGAGCACCGTGCGCAGACCGTGGTGCGCAGCGGTGAGGGCGGCGGACATACCGGCGGCACCGCTGCCGACCACCACCACGTCGTAATCCCGATCAGTCATGTAGAACACGTTATAGAATCGATCCTGGTTTGGTCTATGTTGGTCTGGCAGATGGGACTGCTGAAGCGACGTTATTCACAAAAACTCGTTTCAGTTTCTAGTCTCGTTACTGGATGGCCACCGGCCGGTACCCCCGAGGGAAGGAACACAGCGTGCTGACCGACGCGCTACGTAAGGAACTGGCCGACGAGCTCGCGGCGGCCGAGCGGACCCGGGTTCCGATCGATCCGCTGGCTGTGCGGCATCCCGAGATCGACGTGGTCGATGCCTACGAGATCCAGCTCATCAATATGCGGCAGCGTTTCGACGGCGGCGCCAAGGTCGTGGGCCACAAGGTGGGCCTGTCCTCGAAGGCCATGCAGCAGATGATGGGTGTGGACGAACCCGACTACGGGCACCTGCTCGCGGAGATGGAAGTCTTCGAGGACGTTCCGGTCGACACCTCCAAGTACCTGTACCCGCGCGTCGAGGTCGAGGTCGGCTTCATCCTGGGCGCCGATCTGCCCGGCGAAGACTGCACCGAGGAGGACGTGCGCAAGGCCACCGTCGCCTACGCGCCCTCCATCGAGCTCATCGACACCCGCATCAAGGACTGGAAGATCGCGCTCTGCGACACCATCGCCGACAATGCGTCCTCCGCCGGATACGTACTGGGCAAACAGCGGGTCTCGCCGGACCAGCTGGATATCAAGAACATCGACGCCGTGCTGACCCGCAATGGCGAGGTCATCGCCGAGGGCCGCTCGGACGCCGTGCTGGGTGACCCGACCATCGCGGTGGCGTGGCTGGCACGCAAGGTCGCGTCCTTCGGAGTGCGTCTCAAGGCCGGCGACATCGTGCTGCCCGGCTCCTGCACCCGCGCCATCGACGCCCGCCCGGGCGACGAGTTCATCGCCGAGTTCGCCGGACTCGGTTCCGTCCACCTGGGTTTCGCGTAGACCTGAGCCAATCAGGCCGCGTCGCACAGACACTGACCTCACCGAGTAGGAGAAAGCCGTGACTGCAAGCAAAGTCACCGCCGCGATCGTCGGGTCCGGCAATATCAGCACCGATCTGCTGTACAAGCTGCTGCGTTCGGAGAAGATCGAGCCGCGCTGGATGATCGGCATCGACCCGGAGTCCGAGGGCCTCAAGCGCGCCCGCGGCCTGGGCCTGGAGACCTCCGCCGAGGGCGCCGACTGGCTGCTGGCGCTGCCGGAGAAGCCGGACCTGCTGTTCGAGGCCACCTCCGCGTATGTGCACCGGGCCTACGCGCCCAAGTACGCCGAGGCCGGCATCCGGGCCGTCGACCTCACCCCGGCCGCCGTCGGCCCCGCCGTCATTCCGCCGGTCAACCTGGACTCGCTGCGTGACGAGATGAACGTCAACATGATCACCTGCGGTGGCCAGGCGACCATTCCGATGGTGCACGCGGTGTCCCGTGTGGTGCCGGTGGAGTACGCCGAGATCGTGGCGTCGGTGTCCTCGGTGTCGGCCGGTCCGGGCACCCGCGCGAACATCGACGAGTTCACCAAGACCACCTCCGCCGGTGTGGAGAACATCGGTGGCGCCAAGCGCGGCAAGGCGATCATCATCCTGAACCCGGCCGAGCCGCCGATGATCATGCGCGACACCATCTTCTGTGCCATCCCCGAGGATGCGGATCGCGACGCCATCACCGAGTCGATCCACCGGATGGAGAAGTCCATTCAGGAGTACGTCCCCGGCTACCGGCTGCTCAACGAGCCGCAGTTCGACGAGCCGTCGCTGGTTTCCGGTGGCATGGCGAAGGTTTCGATCTTCGTCGAGGTCGAGGGCGCGGGCGACTTCCTGCCGCCGTACTCGGGCAACCTCGACATCATGACCGCCGCCGCCACCCGCGTGGGTGACGTGCTGGCCGACCAGATCATCTCGGCTCGGGTGTAAGGAGTTCCGACAGTGAGCAATTCGAATATTCTCAAGCCGTTCTCTGCGGATCTCGACATCCGCGTGACGGACACCAGCCTGCGTGACGGCTCGCACCACAAGCGCCACCAGTTCACCGTCCAGGAAGTGCGCGACATCGTCGCCTCCCTGGACGCGGCGGGCGTGCCGGTCCTCGAGGTCACCCACGGTGACGGTCTCGGCGGTTCCTCG
>NZ_JBEYYI010000086.1:0-1844 GCF_040645495.1 Nocardia sp. NPDC046763
CGGCCTGCTTCATCGACCACTACTCGGAGAGAGCGGTGACCCTCATACCTGGTCGTGACCCGCCGTTTCGGCGCGGGCGCGGGCAACCTGCCCGTCGAGGCGTTCATCGGCGTCTGCGACAAGCTCGGCATCAAGACCGGCGTCGACTTCTTCGCCGTCACCGATGCCGCGGAAGACGTTGTCCGCCCGGCCATGCCGAGCGAATGCCTCCTCGACCGCCAGGCATTGATGATGGGCTACGCGGGCGTCTACTCGTCGTTCCTGCGGCACGCCGAGCGTCAGGCCGAACGCTACGGCGTCTCCGCCGCCGAGATGCTCGTCCGCGCCGGCCAGCGCAAGCTCGTCGGCGGCCAGGAAGACCAGCTCATCGACATCGCCCTGGAACTCCAGCGCGAAAAGGAGAAGTCAGCCGCCAACGCCTGACGTGCACCCTGACTGGGCCGCAACCGACTCCGGTTGCGGCCCAGAGTTGTTCAATGACGACGTCGATCAGTCTGGCGCGGATGGCCGGTGCCAGCCTGAGTTACCCAAACAATGCGCTGGGCATCGTCGATCGCGTACCAGATGCGGCCGCCTCCGGTGACCTCGTACTGCCCTGCTCGAATCTGGAGCCGTCGATCTCCACGTGGCTGAGAGCCCATCTGAGCTGATGCTGTCGTGACGGCTCATCAAGGCAGCGCGGATTTGCTGTAATGGCCAACCACGCTCGGTCGAGGTTTCCTGGAACCTGGGAGAGCAGTGCCGACCAACCTCTTGCAGCCTGCCGATCGAGAAATCTGACCATCCACCCTGTGGGCCTCCGTGCTTCATCGCCTCTGCCAGGTTGGTCAGCCATCGGTGCCACCCGGACGTTCGACAATCGACGAGTCAGTTGTGTCGAACGGCCCGAGTAGGCGACGAGTCAGTTCAGGATCGGAGTACACTTCGGCGGTCGACTGCCATTCTCGAAGAGCGCGAGAAAAGGGAAGTAGCAGACCGGTTTCCGCGCCGGCAAGCAGATTATCCAGCAACTCTGTGACGCACTCCAGTCGTGCGTCAGCGGGCAGCCAGGTCAGCCAGGGCAGTTCCTCGGCGAAGACTTCTTCGGCCAACGCCCGATTCGCCTTCGCGATGATGGCCAGCGAACGCGCCGCCAGGCTGAGCCCCTTGACCATGGCCTCGAAACGCTCCGAGCGCATGAGGACGAGGTTTTCCGCATCGCGCCGCTCGAGGATGACGTCGGCGTCGTCCAAGGCGGGAAACACGCTGGTCTGCTTGTTGATCAGCGTGGAGAAAGGAAAGGTGTGGGTAGCCATAGCGCCAGGATACGCCGGAGTTCTAAACTAGTTCAGAACTATGTCGACGAGGGGTGGCTGAACATGCGATCGCTGTGGGCTTGGATTCGACGGACTTACGACGTGCGACGCCGATCGGTCGCGCTAGCGCGGCTGCAGAGGGCGGTCGCGGACGGCGCGGTCGATCTCGGTGTGCTGGAGGATAAGCGGAACTACCGACGGTAATCGGTGAACGTGGCCTTCGGTGAGATCAGTCTTCATGTGGGTATGAATGGACAAAAAGTAGAGACTTCAGGGCATTCAGAGTCTTCAATCTGCTCCCTAACGTTGTCTGTGTTCGGTTCGGGTCACGGGCCGAGGGACAGCGTCAGAGGAGTTGAAGGCGATGCTTGCGGTGATTCAGAAGAGCTTTGGTGGGCCTGAGGTGCTGGAGGTCGTCGAGACCGTGAAGCCGGAGTTGTTGAGTGGGGAGGTGCTCGGCATTGCCCAGAGCCCGTTGTGCGGCAACCCATTTCGCGGCCATCCGGTCGATGACCGCGCCGAGGGTCTCGGTGTGCAACGAGGCCCCGG
>NZ_JBEYYI010000087.1:0-1823 GCF_040645495.1 Nocardia sp. NPDC046763
GGGGGGTGTCCCTATGGTTTTCGTCAACCTGTCGGCGGCCGCACTCGTGGTGTGATTCCGATACGTTGGTTTGCGGTGAGGCAATCTGGCTGGAGGTCGCTGCATGGACTGGATGTTCTGGGTGCTGGGGCTGGTCGTCGGGGCGGTCGTTGTCGATCGTGTTGCGGTGTGGGCCGAAGGGCGGGGCTGGATCTACTGGCGTCACCGGCCCCGGAACGCCGGGGTGGGCCCGAGCGTCTTCGGTCAGGTGGAGTCGTTGCTGTCGCCGTCGTATCGGCATGTCGTGGAAGAAACTCGGGCCAAGCAAGTGCTGCGGGTCGACCAGACAGCCGGTGAGGGGAACGGGCAGGTTGTGATCGTGGCGCGCGGGGACCAGGAGGATTTTCGTTAGGGAGCGCTCGCCGTGACTGTGGGTGAATCTCGGTAGGGCTGTTTGGTTTTGAGCATGGCGTAGAGGACATCGCAGCGGCGGCGGGCCAGGCAGATGAGGGCGGCGTTGTGCTTCTTGCCCTCGGCGCGTTTGCGGGTGTAATAGGCGCGGCTGGCCGGGTCGTGCAGGGCAGCGAAGGCCGACAAGAACAGGGCGCGTTTGAGTTTGTGGTTGCCCGATCGGGCGGGGTGTTCGCCGCGGATCGAGCTGCCCGAGCGGTGGGTGATCGGGGCGATTCCGGCGTAGGAGGCTAGATGGCCGGCTGAGGCGAAGGCCGAGCCGTCGCCGACCTCGAGCAGGATGCGGGCTCCGGTCCTGACTCCGACGCCGGGCATCGAGGTCAGGACCTTGGCAAGAGGGTGATCATCGAGCATCCTCTCGATGTCCTCGGCGACTTGTTGTCGTTGCAGCAGAACCGTTTTCAACGAATCGGCGAGCTTGGGCAAGACGATCTCGGCGGCGTTGGAGCCGGGAACAACGACCGTCTGGGCGGGCAGTGCGGCCAGGATCTCCTCCACCAGGCGCGCGCCCATGCGTGGGGCATGGTTGGTGGCGATGGTGGTGAGTTTGCGTCGGCCAGCGGCGCGGATCCCTTCGGGACCGCCGCAACGAGACAGAATCTCCAGCACTGCCGGGTGCATGACGCGCGGTCCCAGCACTCGTTCGAGGGCGGGGTGGATGCTGGTCAGCAGGCCTCGGATGCGGTTGCTGGTGCGGGTCGCTTCACCGGCCAGGTCGTCGTCGAATCCGACCAGAACACCGAGCTCGGTGAGGGTTTCGTCGCCGGTGTCGACGCGGCGCAGCGTGTGTGGCATCGTGCGCGCGGCGTCGGCGATGATGTGCGCGTCGCGGGCATCGGTCTTGGCCTGGCCCGGATAGAGATCGGCGATTCGGCGCATCGACAGTCCGGGCAGATAGGCGACATCGTGGCCGCAGGCGCGAGCCACGGTGACCGGCAGCGCGCCGATGGTGTTGGGCTGGTCGACCACGATCAATAGCGGTCCGCGCGCGGCGAGCTGGTCGAACACCGCTCGTAGCCGGGACTCGTCGTTGGGCAGTGCCTTGTCGAACAACCTCTTGCCGGTCGTGTCGAGACCGACGGCGTGGTGTTCGCCTTTTCCCACGTCAATACCGCAGAACACGGCATACGCCTGTGTCACTTCGCAGTTCCTCATCGCGTCGAAAGCCCGTGAACGGCCGCCGATCAGAGCGTCAACGCCCGGCACCCACGTTACGAAGAGACCTACGAGCAGCCCTGTCCCCATCAGCGGTCCGTCGACGCCACCAAAACCCGGCGACACCACCCCCCGGATCATGAGAAAGACAGGGGGAATTAGTCATACCGGGCCTGGCGACCGTGGGCCCGTGTCAGGCCCACCAAGAAGGTAACGGG
>NZ_JBEYYI010000088.1:0-1812 GCF_040645495.1 Nocardia sp. NPDC046763
GCCTGGCGGGCGAAGGGCACCGTGGTCTTGAGGCCGGTCAGCTGCCAGCCGTCGCCCGCCATCGCGGTGGTGACCGGGCTGGCGAGCTCCCAGTTGCGCTCCTCGCTCAGCGCGGTGGTGAGGATGACCTCGCCCCGCGCGGCCTGTGCGGCCAGCTCGCGCTGGGCCGTGGAGCCGAACTGCGCGAGCGCGCCCGCGCCGAGCACGATCGACCACAGGTACGGCACGGGCGCGACGGACTTGCCGATCTCGCGCAGGATGGCGGTCTGCTCCAGCACGCCGAAGTCGCTGCCGCCCACCGTCTCCGGCAGGGCCGCGGCCAGCACGCCGGTCTCGGCGAGCGAGCTCCACAGCGATTCGTCGAAGCGCACGGTCGGGTTGCCCGACGCGTCGGTGTTGCGGTCGAGCTCACGCAGCCGGTCTGCGGTGACGAGTTTGCCGGTGACCTCGGCGGTGAGGCGGGCCAGATCCTGCTGCGCCTCGGTGAGGGTGAAATCCATGATGGTTACCTTGGTTTCGCGCGATGTGAGCGTCAGGCCCGGAGGAGACAGCTTGCGTAACCACGGGGGCCCGCTCACATCGCTATCGGACACAGCTAGCGCGCGGCGGCGGGCTGTTTGAGGGCGGTCATGGCGATGATGTCGCGCTGCACCTCGTTGGTACCGCCGCCGAAGGTGAGGATCAGGCAGGCGCGGTGCATGCGCTCGAGACGACCCCGCAGCTGCGAGCCCGCCGAGTCCTGGCGCAGGTAGGCCTGCGGGCCGAGGATCTCCATCAGCGTGCGGTACGCCTCGGTGGCCAGTTCGGTGCCGTACACCTTGGTGGCGGAGGCGTCCCAGGGGCGCGGAGCGCCCTCGCCGGTACCGATCGCGGGGTCCTTTTGGGCGTCGGCGCGCGAGGCGATCTCCCAGTTGGTCAGCTTCAGGTACTCGACCTTGGCGTGGATGCGGGCCAGGCTGATCTGCACCCACTCCTGGTCGATGACCCGGGAGCCGTCGGCGGTCTTGGTGTTGCGCGCCCACTCGGTCACCTGCGCGACGGCCAGGGCCAGCGGCGCGGACGAGGTCAGCGCGACGCGCTCGTGGTTGAGCTGGTTGGTGACCAGCGCCCAGCCACCGTTCTCCGGGCCCACCATGTCGGAGTGCTTGACCCGCACGTCCTGGTAGTAGGTGGCGCTGGTGTCGGGCCCGGCCATGGTGTGCACCGGCGTCCAGGAGAAGCCCTCTGCCGTGGTCGGCATGATGAACATCGAGATGCCCTTGTGCTTCTTGGCGTTCGGGTCGGTGCGGGCGGCGAGCCAGACGTAGTCGGCGTAGGCGATGAGGGAGGTCCACATCTTCTGGCCGTTGATGATCCAGTCGTCGCCGTCGCGGACCGCGGAGGTGCGCAGCGAGGCCAGGTCGGTGCCCGCGCCCGGCTCGGAGTAGCCGATGGCGAAGTGCAGCTGACCGGCGGCGATCTTGGGCAGGAAGAACTTCTTCTGCTCCTCGGTGCCGTAGTGCATGATCGTCGGCGCCACCGAGTTGATGGTCAGGAACGGCACCGGGGCGCCGGCGATGGCGGCCTCGTCGGTGAAGATCAGCTGATCCATGGTGGAGCGGTCCTGGCCGCCGTACTCCTTGGGCCAGCCGAGGGCGAGCCAGCCGTCGCGGCCCATCTCCTCGACCACCTCGCGGTAGACATTGCCCTCGCCGTACTCTCCGGTCTGCGCCGAAAGCGCTTGCCGCCGTTCGGGAGTGATGAGGCGGGTGAAATAGTCACGCAGCTCGGCACGCAGCTGTTCCTGTTGCGGCGTGTAGGCGATACGCATAG
>NZ_JBEYYI010000089.1:0-1781 GCF_040645495.1 Nocardia sp. NPDC046763
GGCGGGAGCCTTCGCGCCCGGGGCCTTCAGGCCGCCCTTCATGGCCAGACCCTTGCCGCCGGGAGCCTTGAGCCCGCCCTTCATGGCCAGACCGCCACCGGCCGGAGCAGCCTTCGAGGCTTCGGCGGCAGCCTCCACGACCACGGCCTCGACCGGCTCGGGCACCGAAACCGGTTCGGGCTCTTCGACCTTCGGTGCCTGAACAACACGCAGGTTCTCGGTCAGCGTCGCGGCCTCGACACGAGTGATCGACTGCAGCATCAACTGCGCCACATCCACAACCTCGACACCCTGGCCGACCTCACCACCATCCTTACGAGCGGTGACACCATCGGTCAGCATCACCCGACAGAACGGGCAACCCGTCGCGATCATCGACGGCTCGTTACCACCGTTCAACGTCTCGAGCGCCTCGTCCACACGATCGATATTGATGCGCTTGCCGAGCTGTTCTTCCATCCACATCCGCGCACCACCCGCACCACAACACATGGAACGCTCAGCGTGACGCGGCATCTCGACCAACGTCGAACCCGACGCCTCCATCAACTCACGCGGCGCGTTGTAGATCTTGTTGTGCCGACCCAGATAACACGGGTCGTGGTAGGTCACATTCTGCGCCACCGGCGACACCGGCACCAACGCCTTGCCACGCACCAGACGATTGAGCAACTGGGTGTGATGCACCACCTCATAGCTGCCACCCACCTGCGGGTACTCGTTGTTGAGCGCATTGAAGCAATGCGCACACGTCACAACGATCTTCTTCCTGGCCTGCTCCACACCATCGAACACCGAATTCAGCAACTCGATGTTCTGCATCGCCAACTGCTGGAACAAGAACTCGTTACCCGCACGCCGCGCCGAGTCACCGGTACAGGTCTCCTCCTGACCCAACACCATGAACTTCACCCCCGCGGTCGCCAACAACTCCGCCACGGCCTTGGTGGTCTTCTTCGCCCGATCCTCGTACGCGCCCGCGCAACCGACCCAGAACAGATACTCATACCCGTCGAAGGAATCAGCATCGCGACCGAACACCGGAATCTCGAAGTCCACCTCCGAAATCCAGTTCAGACGATCCTTGGCGTTCTGACCCCACGGATTGCCCTTGTTCTCCAGATTCTTGAACAACCCCGCCAGCTCCGACGGGAACTCCGACTCGATCAGCACCTGATAACGACGCATATCGATGATGTGATCGACATGCTCGATATCGACCGGGCACTGCTCCACACACGCACCACAGGTCGTGCACGACCACAACACCTCAGGATCGATGATGCCCTCGACATCCGCACCACCGACCAGCGGACGCTCCGCCTCCACGCGCGCGGCCTCCGAAACCCGCGCCAGCGCACGCTCGTCCGGCTTGCCCTCCGCATCGACCAGACCGATCTCCTCACCACCCATATCCTTACGGCCACCAGCCAGCAGATACGGCGCCTTCGCGTAACCATGGTCACGCAACGACATGATCAACAACTTCGGCGAGAGCGGCTTACCCGTATTCCAGGCCGGGCACTGCGACTGACAACGACCACACTCGGTACACGTGGTCACATCGAGGATGTCCTTCCACGAGAAATCCTCGAACCTACCCACACCAAAAGTGTCGTTATCCGGATCCGCGGTCTCCATCTCGATCGGCCTACCACCCGACATCATCGGCTTGGCCGCACCAAGAGCGACACCACCGTCATCCTCACGCTTGAAATAGATGTTCGGGAACGCAGCGAACCGATGCCACGCCACACCCCAGGTGACATTGCGGCCGACCA
>NZ_JBEYYI010000090.1:0-1689 GCF_040645495.1 Nocardia sp. NPDC046763
ATGGCTCTGGCACAAAGTTGTTGGTGGCGTTGATGTTCGGGTCAGACGTCGAGTAGCAGGCGGCGTCGGAGAAGGTCGAAGTTGGCCCTGCCGTACATGGCTCTTTTGACCGCCTTCAGTTTCGTGACAGTTCCCTCGACAGCGCCGCTGCTCCAGGGGAGGGTGAGTCCGTTGCGGACGGCGTCATAGTCCTTGAGTAGCCCGGCGGCGAACCCTTGGAGCTGGGTGACGTCGCTGGCCTGGGCTGCGGCGATCCAGGCGTCGAGGTGCTGGCCGCGTCGGTGACGCAGCATCCCGCCGAAGTCGCTGACCAGCTGATCGACAGTGCGGAGAACCGGGCAGCGGGCCAGAATCCGTGCCAGATCGGCCTTCTCGGATTCGGTGCGGTGGACGGCCGGGCGGATGATCCAGCCGGTGACCTGCCGCGGTTTGGGTGCGGCTATCGGCGTCGCAGTCGGTGGTGTGGTGCCGGCCCGCCAGGTGTGCAGCAGACGGCGCACTTGGCGTTCACTGCCCGTGTAGCCGCGTTCGCGCAGTTCAGCGGCAAGAATGGCGGCGTTCGTGCAGCCTTCCTGCCAGCGCCCGGTCAGGTAGGCGGTGTGCTGGTCGAGCGAGCTGCGGCGTCGGGGCAGCTGGGTCAGCAGTTCGTCCGCGGTTGCCGCCAGGGCGTAGCGGCGCACCGTTTTCCCGTCGAGGTTGAGCGCCCTGCTGATTGCGGTGGTGCCGATTCCCTTGTCCCACAACGCATGCACTTCGGCCCACCGCTGACGAGTCTGCTCTGCCCGATACCCGTCGACGGCCTTCGGCGCTGGCACGGGCTGGGCGACGGCCTCGGTGGCCGGCTGATCGTGCAAGCACTTGCGGTGGGCGCGGACCACCCTGTCGACCGCGTCGGTGAGGTTATAGAGCAGGTGGAAGCGGTCGGCGACCTGGATGGCGTCCGGCGCGCCCCGCCGGGCGCCTTCGGCATACCCGCCCGCACGGTCGCGGCAGATCACCGTGGCACCGGGATGAACACGCAACCACTCGGCGAACGTGTCGTTCAGCCTGTCCCGCAACAGGTCCACCGGCCGATGCGTGCGCATATCGACCAGGACCGAGCCATAATCCTTACCCTTGCGGAAGGCGAAGTCATCGACACCGAGCACAGTTATCGTGCCGGGCTCGGGCACCGGCAACGCTCTGATCAAGCGCAGCAACGTCATTCGCGACACTGCCACGGCCAGGCGGCGCGTCAGCCGCTCGCCGGGCCGACCACCCAGTGACAATGCGATCCGCTCCAACGCGCCGCGCAGCAGCGGAGTTCGCCGGGCGTGGGCGGCGGTCAGGCCCGGGACCTGCTCGGCGAATGTGGTGCGGGCGCAGTCGGGGTTGCGGCAGTACAACCTGCACACTTGCAAGCAGATCAGCGTCTCGGACCCACCGACCGCGGTATCGGACAGACACCGCTGGTAACGGCTGTGCACACGATCCGACCACACGGTACAGTCCGGGCACAGCGCGCCTCGGGTCTTGATGCTCGCGTAGATCCGCAACGTCGGCCCGTGGCGGTCGACCTGCTCGATACTCAGGTCGCCCAGATGCGGCAACAACACCTTCAGATCAAGATCAGCGCACCGGGATCATGATCGACCACTACCTTCGCGGCTCCAAATTCCCAGGGCACCAACAACTTTGTGCCAGAGCCAT
>NZ_JBEYYI010000091.1:0-1667 GCF_040645495.1 Nocardia sp. NPDC046763
AGCCTCGATCCATGGACCCGGGTTTCGGGCTGGTCTGCGCGCCGGAGGCGTGCAGACCAGCGGGTTTCGGGTATGAGGTAGCCGCTGGTCTGCCCAGCATTTCCACGTGGATCTCGGTTCTGGCCGGTTCTGGCCGGGTTGGTCAGGTGGTGACGGGTTGTGGCGGTGTGTAGCCGATTGTGTTGTGCCACAACATGAGCCATGGCACGACCCAGGGCCAGTGGGTGGGCAGATGCAGGATCGGCCGACGTTGCGGGCGGGCCAGTCGGGCGGGGATGTTGACGATTTTGCGGCGCAAGGTGGCCGCGCGTGCGCGGCCGTGGTTGCCGCCGGCGAGGGTTCCGGCAGCGCGCAGGAGGTTATGGGCCATGGCAGCGCAGATCACCCAGGCGGAATTGGCACCGAATTTCCCGGACGGCATATGGGCTAGGGGGCCGTCGATGAGGTCGGCGAAAACGGTCTCGATGACGGCGTGTTTGCGGTGGGTGATGTCGGCATCGGCAACCGGCTCTTGCGAGTTGGTCAGGAAGGGGTGGTGACGCCAGAGAGGGAACAGCGCGTCGGGGTAGCGGGCGTCTTTCACCCGCCGCACGATCAGCCGGGCGGTGACGCGGTCCTTGGCGGAAACGAAAGCGGTGTAAGAGGTTTCGGCGACCTCGGCGTCGGAGATCCACTCGCCTGTGTCGGGGTCGCGGACCGCACCGGGATAGCGCACCGGGGTCCACGCGTCATCGGGAATCGAGGCGATCGCTTTCTTCACGGCCGCGTTCTTGGTCAGCACCAGCGAGAACAGTGCCCCGGCCCGCAGCGCTGCGCGCACGACTTTGCGGTTGCCATAGGCCGAATCGCCGCGCACCAGGATGGTGCCGGTCGCCCCGGCGGCGCGGGCGGTGCGGATCGCTTCGGTGACCATCGACCCGGCTCCTTTGCCGGAGCTGGTTTTCCCGGCGCGTAGCCGCATCCCGGCAACAACCGGCGCCGCGAGGTCGGTGCTGAGCGTGGCCGCCAGGGGTGAAAGTCCTTTGCGGAGAACCTGTTTCCCGGCGATCTTCGCATGCCCGTAGGACGCGCCCTGCTTCTGCTTGCCGTAGACCGGGCGCAGTAGCGAGTCGATGTCGACGAAACACCGTGTCGCCGCGCCGGGCAGCAGATCGGTGCGGGCGGCCAGCGCGGACAGGTGCTCGCGCATCACCGACTCCAACTGCTTGGCATGACCGAAGCTGAACTCGCGCAACAGAGTTCCCACCGTCGAGGGCGCATACACACCACCGAACAGGTGCCCCATCCCGCCGCTGCGCAGCAGGTCGATGTCATCGATACTGTCCGCACCCGCGCACATCCCGGCGATCAGCGTGGCCAGTTTCGGGGCCGGGTTGGCCGACCCGGAGGTGATCCGCGGCGAAGCTATGGCGACCTTGTCAGCCAACATGCTGGTCAGGCCCGTTTGCTCGGCCAACGTCATCACCGGGACCAGCCCAGCCACCGAGACGAGATTGTCGTCATCGAACACTGCCGAGCCCTCGGCGAACGTGTGAAACAATCGCACTGAAAGTGTCTTTCCGATCTTGCAACGGTTGATGCGTGAGAACACCAATCATCGCAGTTCGGAAGGCACTTTCCCTATTCCGGGGACGGCCCGCCGCTGATTACGTCCATGGATCGAGGCT
>NZ_JBEYYI010000092.1:0-1652 GCF_040645495.1 Nocardia sp. NPDC046763
CCTCGATCCACCGATGGGCTTGTGCCCGTCGGTGTTTGATCAATGAGAAAAGTGTCCTTCGAGCTGGGATGATCACTGTTGTCTAGGCAATGATCGGTCCGGTTCAGAAGGACACTTCGGGTGCAAGTTTCGCATAGGTTCGCCGCGGAGTCAGCGGTGTTCGATGATCAGAATCTGGTGTCGTTGGCCGGGTTGGTTCCGGTGATGGGGCTGGCCGAGGCGAGCGGGCTGGGTGAGCTGCTGGCGGAGAAGGTGTCGATCACCTCGTCGCGGATCCGGTCGGGGGCGGCGAATCCGGGTCCGAAGCTGGCGACCCTGATCGCGGGGATGTGTGCGGGCGCGGACAGTATCGACGATATCGACGTGCTGCGCAGCGGCGGCATGGCAACGGTGTTCGACCGTGTGTATGCGCCCTCGACGGTCGGAACTCTGTTGCGGGAGTTCAGTTTCGGTCACGCCCGTCAGCTCGAGTCGGTGCTGCGCGTGCACCTGTCGCGGTTGTGTGAGCGGGTCGATCTGCTACCGGGTGCCGGTGCGCGTGCGTTCGTCGATATCGACTCGCTGCTGCGTCCGGTCTACGGGTATGCCAAACAGGGTGCGTCCTACGGGTTCACCAAGGTTTCGGGTAAACAGGTTCTGCGCAAAGGGCTTTCGCCATTGGCGACCACCCTCAGCACCGATATCGCCGCGCCGGTGGTCGCCGGGATGCGGCTGCGGGCTGGGAAGGCCGGTTCGGCCAAAGGGGCGGGACGGATGATCGCCCAGGCCATCGGCACCGCCCGCGCGGCCGGGGCGAGCGGTGAAATCCTCGTTCGGGGTGACTCGGCGTTCGGTGGCCGGGCCGTGGTCGGTGCGTGTCGCCGCCTGGACGCACGGTTCTCGCTGGTGCTGACCAAGAATCCGGCGGTGACTGCCGCGATCGCGTCGATTCCGGCCGATGCGTGGACGCCGGTGAAATATCCCGGCGCGGTCCGCGACCCGGACACCGGGGGTTGGATCTCCGACGCCGAGGTCGCCGAGATCGGTTACACCGCTTTCGCTTCCAAACCCGACCGTGTCACCGCTCGGTTGATCGTGCGCCGCGTCAAAGACGTTGCCCGCCAGGACGAGTTGTTCCCGGTCTGGCGATACCACCCCTTCTTCACCGACTCCACCGAGCCCACGGCCGATGCCGACATCACCCACCGCCGCCATGCCGTCATCGAGACCGTCTTCGCCGACTTGATCGACGGACCGCTGGCCCACATGCCTTCCGGGCGTTTCGGCGCGAATTCGGCCTGGGTGTTGTGCGCGGCGATCGCTCACAACCTGCTGCGCGCCGCGGGCACACTCGCCGACCCCGGCCTGGGAAAAGCCCGCGGAACCACTTTGCGCCGCAAACTCGTCGCCGTCCCGGCTCGGCTGGCTCGCCCCCAGCGGAAACCCATGCTGCACTTACCCTCCCATTGGCCGTGGGCCCAGCAGTGGCGACAACTCTGGCACGCCACCATCACCGCGCCCTCGACCGCCTGAACGGCCGGTAACCGACCCTACGACCAGGAACGATGGTGGAAAGGCTGGGCAGACCAGCGGCTACCTCGCGCCCGAAACCCGCTGGCATGCGCGCCTTCGACACACAGACCAACCCGAAACCGGATCGGTGGATCGAGGCT
>NZ_JBEYYI010000093.1:0-1586 GCF_040645495.1 Nocardia sp. NPDC046763
TTGCTCTTCCGATCTGGCCACCGCTGGACCTGGGCGGCCACCAGCTCCCCCGCCTGCGGCGGCGCGCGCTCCACCGACAAGGGCTGGCGGCTGGCCCGGGAGACCCGCAAAGCCGAGCAGGTCGCCAAGCGGCGCAGCTATGGCTCCTCGAAACGGCCGGAGACCGCGGGCATGCTGTGGTTTCCGGAGGAGGAGATGACCGACGCCGAACTGACCGACCTGCTCGAGGCCGACAGCTCACCGGTGGACGTGCTGCTCACCCACGACAAACCGCGCGCCTCGCAGCCGAAGTGGAATCGCAAGGACAAGGACGAGTGCTATCCCAATCAGGACCGCATCCAGCGAGTGGTGCGGGCCCTGCGGCCCAGCGTGCTGTTCCACGGCCACCTGCACGTCCGCTACACCGACACCATCGCCTCCGGTGTCGGGCAGTGGACCCGGATCGAAGGGCTGGCCTGCGACCCGGAAGCCTCGCAGTACCTGGAGTACTCGTCCGAACACTCCTGGTACGTGCTGCAGCTGCCCTACGCCGGGGACCAGGCCGACGGGCCGGCCGAGGCCGAACCCCGTTCGCTACCTGCCTGATTCGTCATAGGAGGAGGTGCCTTCGTCCAGTAGCGGCTCCTCCACTTTGAAGTGCGCGGGCGCGAAGACACGGAGCACGTGGTAGCCGGTGATGACGACCAGGGTGCCCAGGGCAATGCCGCTCAGGGTGAAGTTGCCGGTGAACTTCATGCTCACATTGCCGATACCGATGATCAGCCCCGCGGCCGCGGGCACCAGGTTCAGCGGATTGCGGAGATCGACCCTGGCATTGGTCCAGATCTGCGCGCCCAGCAGGCCGATCATGCCGTACAGGATGACGGTGATCCCGCCCAGCACCCCGCCCGGAATGGCCGCGACGACGGCCCCGAACTTGGGGCACAGGCCGAACAGCAGCGCGAAGAACGCGGCGGCCCAGTAGGCGGCCGTGGAGTACACCCGGGTGGCGGCCATGACGCCGATGTTCTCCGAGTAGGTGGTGTTGGGCGGGCCGCCGACCGCGGTGGACAGCATGGAGGCCGCGCCGTCTGCGGCGATGGCGGTGCCGAGCTTGTCGTCCAGATCGGCGCCGGTCATCTCGCCGACCGCCTTCACGTGCCCGGCGTTCTCTGCGACCAGCGCGATCACCACCGGCAGCGCCACCAGCACCGCCGACCACTGGAAGGACGGGGCGTGGAAGCTGGGCAGGCCGAGCCAATCCGCCTTGGCCACACCGGACAGATCCAGCCGCCAGTGATCGGTGACCTTGCCGCTGCCGTTCGCCGAATGGATCTGCCCGAACACCCGGTCCAGCACCCACGAGAGCCCGTACCCGAACACCAGGCCCAGGAAGATCGCGATACGCGCGAAGAATCCGCGTAGGCCCACCACGGCGAGCCCGGTGAACAGCATGACCAGCAGCGCGGTCCACTGATCCTGCGGCCAGTAGGTCGCGGCGGTGACCGGGGCCAGGTTGAAACCGATGAGCATGACCACCGCGCCGGTCACCACCGGCGGCATGGCGGCGTGAATGATGCGCGCGCCGAACCGCTGTACGGCCAGGC
>NZ_JBEYYI010000094.1:0-1560 GCF_040645495.1 Nocardia sp. NPDC046763
CCCTATCTGCCAGACTCGCGTGAGACATGGTGACCCAGTAGTTCTCTGACGATATGGGCGAGATCGGATGTTCTGAGCGTGACGTTGAGTGTTGCCGACCTGGCCGCCGGGGATGATGGTGGTGTGGCGGGCAAGAAGAAGGGCCCTCGGGCCGATCGACCCAAACGGCGTACTTTCACCGCCGAGTACAAGATGGCGATCGTCGCCGAGTACGAGCAGTTGACCGAGCCCGGTGCCAAAGGCGCGTTGCTACGCCGCGAGGGCCTGTATCACTCGCACGTGATCGACTGGACTCGGCTGCGTGACGCGGGATCGTTGAACGCGTTGGCCGCCAAGCCCTCCGGCCCGAAACCCACCAAGTCCGAGTCGGATCGACGGGCGGAGAAGTTGGAGGTCGAGAACGCCCGCCTGGTCGCGGAGTTGGCCAAGGCCAAGCAAGCGAACGAGGTGTTGGGAAAACTTGCCGAGTTCTTGGAGCTGCTGTCCAACAACTCGGGCAACGACACCAAGCAGACCCCATGATCGAGGCCGCCGTCACCGACCTGCAACCCCTGCTCGGTGTCGTGGCGGCCTGCCGGCTGACCGGTAGATCCCGTGCCACTCACCATCGCCGAGCGCACCCGAAACTCCCGGTGCAGGGCCCTGCGCGGGCGCGGGCACCGCATCCGGCGGCATTGACCGCCGCCGAACGCCGACATGTCCTGGCGGTGCTGCGCCAGGACCGGTTCGTCGACAAATCCCCTGCGCACGTCTGGGCGGTATTGCTGGATGAGGGGAGCTATCTGTGTTCGATCTCCACGATGTATCGAATCTTGCGTGCCAACAATGAGATTCGTGAACGCCGCCATCAAGCCAGCCACCCTCCTCGGGCGCGCCCGGAGTTGGTCGCGACCGGACCGAATCAGGTGTTCAGCTGGGACATCACCAAGTTGAAAGGCCCACAGAAGGGCCTCTACTACGACCTGATGGTGATGTTGGATATCTTCTCCCGCAAGGTAATTCATCACAAACTCGTGCCGGAGTCCGCGGTCGCGGCGCAACAGTTCATGAGAGAGGCGTTCGCCGCGAACAACGGTGTCGTCCCTACGCACGTGCATTCCGACAACGGACCGTCGATGACCAGCAAGAACGTCGCCCAATTGTTGGTCGATCTCCATATCACCCGCAGTCTGTCGCGCCCGCACGTGAGCAACGACAACCCGTACTCCGAGGCCGGGTTCAAAACCCTCAAATATTGCCCGGCCTTCCCGGGCCGGTTCGCTTCGCTCGGTGAGGCGAAGTGGTTCTGCGACAAGTTCTTTCACTACTACAACACCGAACACCGCCACAGCGGTATCGGCCTGCACACCCCAGCGTCGGTGCACGACGGCACCGCCGCCGAGATCCGGGCCCGCCGAGCGCAGGTCCTGGCCGCCGCCTACGCCGCCAACCCGAACCGATTCCGTGGCACACCGCCACCGCCCAAGCTCCCAGAAGCGGCCTGGATCAACCCGCCTCCGAAGGAGAATGCCGACACAGAACAGGCAGCCTGACCCGTCTCATCCGGTTTGACAGATTCCG
>NZ_JBEYYI010000095.1:0-1524 GCF_040645495.1 Nocardia sp. NPDC046763
TTGGGCGCGGACTCGACGTGACCCGACTCGCGCCCAACCCGATCCTGAACCGGGTTGGGACGGTTCAGGATGCTTTCTCGGCCACCGGCGCGCCGTTCTCGGTCGCGGCGGCGGTGCCGCCATTTGTCGCGGTGGCGGTGCCGCCATTTGTCGCGGCGGCGGTGCCGCCATTTGTCGCGGTGGCGGTGCCGCCATTTGTCGCGGCGGCGGTGCCGCCTTTTGTCTTGGCGGCGGTGCCGCCTTCTGCCTTGGCGGCGATATCGAGGGAGGCCAGGTAGCCGAAGGTGATGGCGGGGCCGATGGTCGCGCCGGGACCGGCGTAGGTGTGGCCCATGACCGGGGACGAGGTGTTGCCGGCGGCGTACAGGCCCTCGATGACGGTCCCGTCCTCGCGCAGTACGCGGGCATCGTTGTCGGTGACCAGACCGCCCTTGGTGCCCAGGTCGCCGGGGACCATCTTCACCGCGTAGAACGGGCCGATCTCCAGCTTGTTCAGGCACGGGTTCGGCTTGATGGTCTGGTCGCCGTAGTAGCGGTCGTAGGCGCTGTCGCCGCGGTTGTAGTCGAGGTCCTTGCCGGTCGCGGCGAAGCCGTTGAAGCGCTCGATGGTGGCGGCCAGCTTGTCGGCGGGGACACCGATCTTCTCGGCCAGTTCGGCCACTGTGGGCGCGACGACGATCAGGTCGTTTTCCATCCAGCGGGACGGAATCCGCTGGCCAGGCTGCAATCCGGCGAAGATGTAGCGGGATCGGTAGCGCTGATCGAACACCAGCCAGCACGGCACGTTCTCGCCCGGACCCTCACCCTGCCCGTATTCGCCGCCGTACATGGTGTGCACAGCCTCGACGTAAGGAGCGGACTCATTACCGAATCGCTGACCTTGCGTATTGATCATGATGCTGCCGGGCAGATTTCGCTCCGCGAGGCAGAACCAGGGCTTTCCTTCGCCGCGGAAGGTGGTCGGACCCCACCAGGCGTCGTCCATGAAGTCGATGTCCGCGCCCGCCGCGATGCCCGCCCGGATGCCGTCGCCGGTGTTGGCGGCCGCGCCCGTGGTCCACTCGGTGGTGATGGGCTCGCGCTGGTACTTGTGCCGCATGTCGGCGTTGTGCTCGAAACCGCCGCTGGCCAGGATGACGCCGTACTTGGCGTTGAACCGGACGGCCTGCCCGTTCTCCTCGGCGTCGACGCCGGTGACCACGCCGTTGTCGATCACCAGTCCGGTGAGCGGGGTGTTCAGCAGCACCGGCACATTCGCGTCCAGCAGGCCCTTGCGCAGGCCGGCGATGATGGCCTGGCCCATGCCGACCAGCGCCTTGCCGGTGACCTTGCCCCACGCCCAGCGGGTGCCGACGCGCAGCACGCGCGCGATGCCGACCGGGTGGCGGCGAATCAGGTTGAGCTTCTTGTAGTCCGCCTGCATGACGACGACGTTCAGCGGCGCCTTGCTGTAGGCCGGCTCCAGCTTGAAGCGCTCCTCGCCCAGGACTTTGAGGTTGAACGGCTTGGGCTCGCAGCTGCGGC
>NZ_JBEYYI010000096.1:0-1500 GCF_040645495.1 Nocardia sp. NPDC046763
CCCAACTCTCGATAGCTCTCAGGGGCTCCGCCCCCCGAACCCCCGGGAAGCAGACCTCGGCGGCTTCGCCCCCGACCCCCCGGACGGGGCCGGCGACCGGGGCTCACCCGGATCGACGGTGTCGGCACCGACCGGTCCAGCAGGCCCAGATCCCCGCCGATCGCGAAGAACTGCATGCCGTTGGAGAACCCGAAGATGTAGGGCCGCGAGTTGGAGCCGTTGAGCAGCCGGAACCGGTAGACGGTGCGCCGCACCTCGAGCCGCGGCCACACCACCCCGTTCACGCAGCACACGTCCCCCATCTGCCCGGATTGGTTGTAGCCCTGTGGAATGTAGGTGGCCACCATGGGTTGCAGGCTGCCGTCGGCATTGAAGGTCCGGTCCTGCACGATGAGCGGGATCTCGAACTCGCCGCTGGGCAGGCCGATCGGGTTGTCGTCGCGGCCGGTATCGAATTCGTCGCGAAGGTAATACATTCCGGCCAGCCCGGCCTGGATGTTCAACCTGGTGATCCCCATGGCGTGGTCGTGATACCAGAGGGTCGCGGCCTCCTGCCGGTTGCCGTACTCGAAGCTGGGCCCGCCGCCATTGCGCCACCCGATGAGCGGGTGTCCGTCGGAGTCGGGGGAATTCGCGCCGCCGTGCAGGTGCACGGTGAAGCGGGGATCGGTGCGATCCAGCTCGGTGACGCCGTGCATGGTCAGGTCCACATGTTCGGCCAGCACATGGGTGCCCAGCTCGTTACGAAAACCGATGCGCGCCACCTGATCCCGATGTGCCTCCAGGTTCGGCCCGAGCACCGGCTGCCCGAACCCCCAGCTGCGGGTCTCCGGCAGTTCCCGGTGATAGCGGTGGGTTCCCGAGGTGGCTGTCAATTCCCCTGCAGCCCGCCGGGTTTCGGGGATGGGCAGATCGTCGACGAACGGCTGCAGCGCGGGCGAATGGTAGTTGAACGGTGTGAACGTCGGCGGGGGCAGCGGTGGCAGCGGCACGGGCGGCGGGGGCAGGGGGACCGGATCGGCGGCCGCAGAAGCCGTGTAGCCCATGCCCGCTAAACCGAAGGCCCCCAGGAGGAAACCTCTTCTCGGCAGGTACTCCTCCATCACAGTCCCCACCCCGGCTAATTTCGCCGTCGACCGGCCCGTCGTCCGACGATAGCGGACATTGCCGGGCCCCGGACGTGAAAGCGGCGCGGCTTCGACTCGCCGCGCCGCGAAACGCGGTGTGCCGCTTCCGAAACGCGGTACCGGGACTAGCCCAGGCGCTCGATGATGGTGACGTTGGCGGTGCCGCCGCCCTCACAGATGGTGAGCAGACCGTAGCGACCGTTCACCCGCTCCAGCTCGTTGAGCAGGGAGGCGAACAGCTTGGCACCGGTCGCGCCCAGCGGGTGGCCCAGCGCGATGGCGCCGAGCTGCAGCACCGAGACCGTGACCATCTCCCCCAGCACGGAATTCGGCACCAAGGCGAAGAGCGAGACCGCCGCGCAGTTCGCGGTCG
>NZ_JBEYYI010000097.1:0-1441 GCF_040645495.1 Nocardia sp. NPDC046763
GCCGAAGGTGTCGACGGCGGTCTGGATCAGGCGGCGCGCGCCCTCCCAGTCGGAGATGTCGTCGCCGTTCACGATGGCCTCGCCGCCGAGGGCCTTGATCTCCTCGACGACCTGCGAGGCCGGGGAGTCGGGGCTCGGGGCGCCGTCGAGCTCGGCGCCGAGGTCGTTCACGACCACCTTCGCGCCGGCGGCGGCGAAGGCGAGGGCGTGGGCACGGCCGATGCCACGACCGGCGCCGGTCACGATGACGACGCGGCCGTCGCAGATCTTGTTGTCGGTCATATCGATTACCTCTTCGTGTTCGATCGGTCTAGTGACCCGAGACGGCGGGGACGTCTGCGGTGGATGCTTCGAGGAAGGCGGGCTTCTCGCCGCCGCCGTGCACGAGTAGCGCGCTGCCGGTGACATACGCGGCCAGGGGCGAGGCCAGGAACGCGGCGGTGCGACCGATGTCCTCGGGCGTCGCCATGCGCTGCATGGGAACCGTTCGGCTCACCGAGGCGATGCCCTCCTCGTCGCCGTAGTGCAGGTGCGAGGACTCGGTGTTGACCAGGCCGCAGATGACGGAGTTCATCCGGACCTTCGGAGCCCACTCCACCGCGAGCGACGAAACCAGGCTGTCCACGCCGGCTTTGGCCGCACCGTAGGCCGCGGTGCCCGGCGAGGGCCGATGCCCGGAGACGCTGGAGATCATCACGATCGATCCACCCGTCTCCTGCTTCTGCATCACCTCGTTGGCCACCTGCGAAACCAGTAGTGGCGCCAGCAGATTCAGCTGCACGATCTTGGCGTGGAAGTTGGCACTGGCGTCGGCGGCCAGGGCGAAGGGCGCGCCACCGGCATTGTTCACCACGGTGTCGAGCCGACCGTACTTCGCGACGATGGCCTCGATCAGCCCGCGCACCGAGTCGGGGTCGCGCACATCGCAGGGCAGGAAGTCGATGCCGCGGCCATTGCTCTCGACGGGGGTGTCGCCGGGCCGTCGCGCACAGGCCACCACGGTCGCGCCCGCGTCCAGGAAGACCCGGCTGATGCCGGCGCCGACACCGCGCACGCCGCCGGTGACCAAGACGACCGAGCCGGACAGGTTTACTTCGATTCCCACCGTGATAACCTACCAAGCACTTGCTTGTTTTGCCAACGATGGGACATTCGATGGGGATCAACCGTCACACCGAAACCGAGGGCGTCGAAGTCGTCACTGTCGACTACCCGCCGGTCAACGCGCTGCCTTCCGACGGCTGGTTCGCCCTGGCCGACGCCGTCACCCAGGCCGGCCGCAACCCGGAGACCCGGGTCGTCGTGCTGCGCGCCGAGGGCCGCGGCTTCAACGCGGGCGTGGATATCAAGGAGATGAACGCGGACATCAGCTCGTCATCGGCGACCGCAAGACCGGCAAGACCGCGGTCTGCATCGACGCCATCATCAACAAGAAGGCCAA
>NZ_JBEYYI010000098.1:0-1436 GCF_040645495.1 Nocardia sp. NPDC046763
GCCCCTGTGGAATTTATCCACTGGGGCACGTCGCATCTGTGAGTGTTGTGGATGGATCAGGCAGCAGCGCGGGCCTGCCGACGGTATTGGCCGGGGGCAAGGCCGTATTCACGCTTGAACGCCTTGCCGAACGCGAACTCCGAGCTGTATCCCGCTCGAGCGGCCACCTTTTCTATGGCCAGCTCATCCTCGCGCAGCAGGCGGGCCGCTGTGGTCAGACGCCAGCGGGTCAGGTACGCCAGCGGCGGTTCGCCGACCATGGCATTGAACTTGCGGGCGAAGGCCGCCCGGGACAGGCCCGCGTGGTCGGCGAGAGATTGCACGGTCCAGGGCGCGGCCGGATCGCCGTGCATGGCTTCGAGCGCCGGGGCGACGGCCGGATCACGCAGCGCCGCAGCCCATCCCACCGCCTCGGACTGCGGCTGATCCTCGATCCAGGCGCGCAGGATGTAGAGCAGCAGCGAGTCGATGAGGGCCGGCACGATGCCGTGCGACCCGATGCGGGGGTTGTCGAGCTCCGCGCCGAGCAGCTGGATCGCAGCGGTCAATTCCGGGTGCCGGCCGTGGCGGGCGGGCAGATGGATCACCTCGGGCAGCTGCCGCAGCAACGGATGCGGCCGCTGCCCGTCGAGGTGATAGTTGCCGCAGAGCAAACTGGCCGCCGGACCGTCGCCGCCGAGTCGCAGCGCGCCCACGGGCGGGCGCTGGGTGTACTGCTCGGGCCGGGGAATCTCCGGGGCAGTGTCGGGGTGATCGGCAAGGATGTGCCCCGCCCCGTCACGGACGAACACCACATCGCCGGGGCCCAATGGGATTGCCTCACTGCTCTTCTCAGTGGGATAGAACCAGCATGTCCCGTGCAGCACCACATGGAATCCCGCACCCGCCGTCGGCGGCAGCTGGAGCGCCCAGGGCGCGCGCCCGTCGGTTCGCACCGAGTTCGGCGCACCGGTCCGCATGGAGGCCAGCGCCTCACTCAGCACATCCATCACCGCTCTCCTTCACCTCGAACTCCGCGCCCTGCAACCCGGATACCGCCCCGATTATTCGATGCCACCGTCAATCGACGGTCAGCACCACCTTGCCGACTGTGTCGCCGGAAGCGACCAACTCGTGCGCCTTCCCGACCTCCTCCAGCGGCAGCGTCTCGGCAATGGTCGGCCGCAGCTTCCCCGCGTCGACCAGCTCCGCGATCTGCTCCAGCGCCCAGTAGTCCGGCTCCACCGAGACACCCGCGAACCGCCGACCGGCTTCCTGCACGGTCCTCTCCAGCTCCGCGTTCACATGCTCGAGAATGGTCACCAGCACCCCACCCGGCTTCAGCACCTGCAACGACCGCGCACCATCGGCCACCGAGTCGAAAACGATGTCGGCATCCTCGACCGCCTCGGTGAAATCCGTTGTCCGGTAGTCGATCACCTCATCCGCTCCCAAGC
>NZ_JBEYYI010000099.1:0-1419 GCF_040645495.1 Nocardia sp. NPDC046763
TCGGCTAGTTAGACACTTGCTGTCAGGGTCAGGTCCCGGCCAGGATTTGATCCAGGTGCCCGGTGGGATGCTCCCAATATTCGGCTGCCCGCCGTCTGGATTGGTGTGGCTCTCTACTGGCTTGCCTCCCACCGGGTGCCGTGCAGGGAGTGGCTGAAGAGGGGCCTGCCCCGGCTCGAACTAGCAGTGCCCTCCCGCACGGACACCACTGTTGCTGCCGGACACGGGAGGGATGATGACCGTCATCGTCGGGATGGATCCGCACAAACGCTCGGCCACCATCGAAATCATCGATACCACTGGAAGGGTCCTGACCGGCGGCCGGTATGGCACCGACACTGCCGGATACAACGAAATGCTTTCTGCGGGACGGAAGTTCACCGACCGGGTGTGGGCCGTCGAGGGCTGCAACGGCATCGGCCGCCACCTGGCGCACCGGCTGGTCCACGATGGTGAGACCGTGATCGACGTGCCCGCGAAACTCTCCGCCCAGGTGCGGGTGTTCGCGACCGGCAACGGCCGCAAAACAGACCCGGTCGACGCTCACTCAGTCGCCATGGCCGCCTTGCGCGCACCGAGTCTGCGGCGCGTGCAGGCTGATCCGGAACTGATCGCTTTGGGCATGCTGGCCGACCGTCGTGACGAACTCGGTCGTGCACGCACCGAAACCCTGTGCCGACTGCACCGGCTGCTGCTGGAGTTGATTCCCGGTGGCGCCAAGACGTTTCTGTCGGCCCGCCAAGCCCGCGACCTGATCGCCACGATCACACCGCAGGATGCGGCTGCCCGGATCCGGCTGCGTTTGGTCACCGAGCTGATCGAGGACCTGGAAACCATCGACCGCAAGATCAGGGCCGCGGACAAGGAGTTGCGGCAGCTGGTCACCGAGCGCGGTTCCACGTTGATGGACCTGCACGGGATCGGACCATCGTCGGCGGCACGGCTTTTGGCTGATACCGGCGATATCGGTCGATTCGCCACCCGGGACAGGTTCGCGTCCTGGAACGGCACCGCACCACTGGATGCGTCCTCGGGTGATCAGCAACGGCATCGGCTTTCCCGCGCCGGCAACCGCAAGATCAACCGAGTGTTGCACATCATGGCTATCGTCCAACTCCGCAACCACACTGCCGGCCGGCACTATTACGACACGCGCAGAGCGGGCGGGAAGACCTCGATGGAAGCGCTGCGCGCCCTCAAACGACGGCTGTCCAACGTCGTCTACGCCCGGATGCTCGCTGATCAGCGGCGGCATGAATCAGCAGGCCCGGGAGGGCAATCGGGAACGACCACTGACTCCAGCGCGACCGGCTTCAACCCGCACACCGACCCTTCGGACAAGCCACATCCCGGACCCGAAAACCAGGTTAACCCCACACCCACACCCACGTCTTGACATAGAGGGGTGCCAGTAGCGGA
>NZ_JBEYYI010000100.1:0-1387 GCF_040645495.1 Nocardia sp. NPDC046763
CACAGCCGGATTCACCACCCCTGAACACAAACATCCACACCGACCGGTCACCACAACCAAATTCAGCGCGTAACTACACAAATTCAATCTCGGTAGGCGACGGTCCGTGCGTCCGGATCGACAATGCCTCGCGGACGCACGGAACACCCGGGCCTACCGCCCACCGTAGACCGAAATCCCCTGAGCAACGACGTTTTCGGTCCCCGGAACCGAAACGGCGAACACATCTTGTCGTCCGAGACTGGTTATTTCGGATATCCGATCCCAGAAGACGTCGTTGGTGCAGAGCATCGCCAGTTCGGGAGCGCCGAGGTATCCGCCGCTCGCGCAGGTCGGAGTCGGCTGGGGGCGTGCTTCCACATGGTGGATCCGCAGAATTTGGCTCCCATTGCCGACTGGGACTCGCGATGGGTCATGCCACGGGTCGCCAGGAGCGCTCGGGCCGTATTCCAAAACCGCTGCCGAGCGGGTACGGTCCAATCTGCATGTCTACCAGCTCTTTCGAGTGGGTCGAGTGGCGGACTTTTTGCCGCGAATTGGCGGCCGTGTGGGCAACAATCGCCACTGCCATGAGAATCCTAGCGTTGAGTCGGCCTGAAGCGCGGTATCGGAATTACTTCCGACCCGTTTCTCCAGGCCGCTCGCCGAACCGGCCGTGCCTGTCTCCAGGCAACCGGCTCTCCACAAGCCTCGTCAGGCGCATTGGTCTTCACGGGCCGCAGGCCACGGGGACGGGATCTTCGCACCTCGGTAGCGATATCGCGTGGTGCGCACCGCTGCCGGGTTGTAGAGCTTGACCTCGCCATCGTGGGGCCACCATCCGCCGTCGCAGTAGCGACGCCGTAGGTCTTGCCAGGTGGCCTTGGTGTGCTTGCGTCTCAGCCAGGCGAACACGTAGCGCCAGACCACAGCCCGCAGGTATGCGAACGTGCGGCTGGACACTCCTGGCCGGAAATAGGCGCACCAGCCCCTCAACATCGAGTTGAGATGATGTATCAGGGCCGCCAGCGGCTGGGTGACGCTGGCCCGGCAGATCGTCTTCACCTTGCCGACAGCGGATTTGACCGCCTTCTTCGCCGGATAGGTGTAGACGTAGCGGTGGGCCGTGCCTCGCTTGATCCGGCGCTGGATGCGCCAGCCCAAGAAGTCGAGGCCCTCGTCGATATGGGTGATCAGGGTCTTTTCTTCCGACAGGCGCAGGCCCATCGTCGCCAAGACTCCCGCGATCTCGTCCCGTAGGGTTTCGCAGTCGGCACGTGTTCCCGTCACTGCGAGAACCCAGTCGTCCGCGTACCCCTATCTGCCAGACTCGCGTGAGACATGGTGACCCAGTAGTTCTCTGACGATATGGGCGAGATCGGATGTTCTGAGCGTGACGTTGAGTGTT
>NZ_JBEYYI010000101.1:0-1367 GCF_040645495.1 Nocardia sp. NPDC046763
GTAGACGGTGACACGATGGTGTAATCCATGACCACGGAATCCGATGTGCGGCCCGCCGCAGTGGGAGAAATCACCTACGAGTCCACCTCGCGCTTCGCGCAGGTGCGGCCGGACCTGAAGCTGCACTACCACGAGGCCGGTGTCGGCAACGGCCCCACCATCGTGCTGCTGCACGGCGGCGGTCCGGGCGCGTCCTCATGGTCCAACTTCGCCAAGAACATTCCGGTGCTGGCCGAGGACTTTCACGTCCTCGCCGTCGACCAGCCCGGGTTCGGCCAGTCCGACAAGCCGACCGAGCACCCGCAGTACTTCGTGCACTCGGCCTCGGCGCTGAAGGACCTGCTCGACACCCTCGGCATCACCGAACGCGTTCACCTGCTGGGCAATTCGCTCGGCGGCGGCGCGGCCACCCGCTTCGCGCTGGACTACCCGGACCGCGCCGGCAAGCTGGTGCTGATGGGCCCGGGCGGCCTGTCCACCAACCTGTTCGCGCCGGACCCCACCGAGGGCGTGAAGCTGCTGTCCAAGTTCAACTTCGAACCCACGAAGGAGAACCTGGAGGCGTTCCTGCGGATCATGGTCTTCGACCAGAAGCTGATCACGCCGGAACTCGTCGAGGAGCGCTTCGCCTCGGCCTCGCAGCCGGAGTCGCTGGCCGCCACCCGTGCCATGGGCAAGTCCTTCGCCGGACCGGATTTCGCCAAGGGCATGATCTGGCGCGACGCGTTCAAGCTGCGACAGCCGGTGCTCATGATCTGGGGCCGTGAGGATCGGGTCAACCCGATCGACGGCGCCCTGGTCGCCTTGAAGATGGTGCCCCGCGTGCAGTTGCATGTCTTCGGCGGTTGTGGACACTGGGCACAGCTGGAGAAGTTCGACGAATTCAACCGCCTGGCAACCGACTTCCTGCTCGGCGTCAAGGAGAAGTGAGCATGAGTATCAAGGCGCTCGGCTACATGCGCATCGAGGCCACCGATATGGCGGCCTGGCGCGAGTACGGCCTCAAGGTGCTCGGCATGATGGAGGGCGACGGGCTCAACCCCGACGCGCTCTACCTGCGCATGGACGATTTCGCCGCGCGACTGGTGATCGTCCCCGGTGAGCAGGACCGGCTGCTGGTCTCGGGCTGGGAGGTCACCGACGCCCGCGGGCTGCAGCAGCTGCGCGAGACCCTGTCCAAGGCCGGGGTCGCCTTCACCGAGGGCACCAAGGAGGAGCTCGGCGAGCGCCGGGTCGAGGGCATGATCCGGTTCCAGGATCCGGCCGGCAACACCCTCGAGGCGTTCTACGGCGCGCAGTACCTGGGCCGCCGCTTCGTGAGCCCCTACGGCCACAAGTTCGTCACCGCCGAGCAGGGCCTGGGCCAC
>NZ_JBEYYI010000102.1:0-1339 GCF_040645495.1 Nocardia sp. NPDC046763
ACCGACCGAACCGCTTGACTGTGATGATGACCTTGGTGACGTTTCGGTGGGTCTGACTCTCCGCTTGACTGACGTCTTCGACTGTCCCCTTTGTGATCTGTCGACCTGCCGGGCGTCACCGCGCACGCGGCCGGACCGGTGCTTCGTGACTTCATAGGAGCCTGGTTCCAGAGCCCCGCCACAGTCTTGTCCACCCGCTCCGCCCGGCGCGTGCCGCCCTGGAAAACGGATCAGCAAGGGACGGACACGATCACCATGATGCACGACAGTCTCGAGGTCACTGGCGGTGTCGACACGCACGGATCGACCCATCACGCCGCCGTGATCGACGCGGTGGGCAGACACCTCGCGGATCGACAGTTCCCCGCCACGTCGAGTGGCTATCGAGATCTATTGGCCTGGATGGGTTCTCACGGCACCGTGGTCGGAGTCGGCGTGGAAGGAACCGGAGCCTACGGCGCCGAGTTGGCCCGGGTGTTGACCGCGGCCGGAGTGCGGGTCATCGAGGTCGATCGACCCGACCGCAAAACCCGGCGCAGACAAGGCAAATCCGACCCGATCGACGCCTATGCCGCCGCGATGGCCGTGTTGTCGGGACGAGCCAAGGGAACTCCGAAAAGCCGCGACGGTGCCGTCGAGGCCGTGCGGGTCCTGCGGGCTGCGCGCCGCAGCGCGGTCAAGGCCCGCACCCAAGCGATCAACCAGATCCGCGGCCTTCTCGTCTCCGCGCCCGCAGCACTGCGCGAACAGACCACCGGCATGAATCGCACCGCCCTCATCCGCGCCCTGGCCGCATCGCCTCCCGCCACTGACCTGACGGACCCGTTGACCGCGACTGGCGAGACACTGCGCCGGCTGGCTCACCGCTATCAGACGCTCGACACCGAAATCCGTGAACTCGATACTCACATCGCTCCGCTCGTCGCACGGGCGGCACCAGCCTTATTGGCTCTCACTGGTGTCGGTCCCGAGACCGCCGGGCAACTGCTGACCAGCGCAGGCGACAACCCCCAGCGGATGCGCTCGGAAGCGGCCTTCGCGCACCTGGCGGGCGTCGCCCCCATCCCTGCCTCCTCCGGCCGGACCCGCCGACACCGCCTCAACCGCGGTGGTGACCGGGCAGCCAACAACGCCCTCCACACCATCGCCGTGGTCCGCATGCGCTACGACCCGCGCACCCGCGCCTACGTCGAACGTCGTACCGCACAAGGGCTTTCGAAGAAAGACATCATCCGCTGCCTCAAACGATTCATCGCCCGCGAGGTCTACCACGCCCTCACCGAACATCCTCCGCAGCACCAACCAGCCGAAACTGCTTGACATCTATAGGAGCATCACA
>NZ_JBEYYI010000103.1:0-1282 GCF_040645495.1 Nocardia sp. NPDC046763
GACAGTGTCAGCAGGGTCAGCGCGAAGGTCGTCGCGCCGGTGGAGAGGCCGACGGCGTCGCTGAGGTAGCCGGCGCTGACGGGCAGCAGGCCGGCGGGGATGTAGCCGCCGATGTTGAACGCCGCGTTGGCTTCTGCCAATCGAGTGGCCGGGACGGCGTGGTTGAGCAGCGACAGTCCACCGAGCTGGCCCAAGCCCTGGCCTGCTCCGGCGAGCAGCGCCGAGGCGATCAGGTAGGTCGGTGACTGGGTGTGGACGGCGATCGCGAGGGTCGCCATCGCCAGGGTGGTCGCGGCGGCGGAGGTCGTCATCGTCGTCGGGCGCGGCAGGGACCGGGCGGCGAACTGGACGGCGGTGGCGGTGAAGAACATCGCGAAGGCCATGGCGCCGGCGATGATTCGGCTCGTCGTGCCGAGCAGGCCCGACAGCAGGGCCGGGCCGAGAGACAGCACGAAGGATGTGGCCGTGATTGCGGGCGCGAACACCGCGATGCCGAGGAAGAGCTGGCGGCGGTTGGCGTGGGGCACCCGGGGCACCCGGATCCATGAACCCGCACCCCGGTGTGCCGGGCGACCGACGGGCATCCGCAGCACCGTCACGAAAGCGGTTGCCAGCAGCGCGATCTCGACTCCGAAGACGGTGACGGTCGGGGCCGGGGCGGTCTGGGACAGGACACCGGACAGCAGCGGGCCGACGCCCGCGCCCAGCACCATGGCCGTCGAGGCGAACAGCGCGCCCAGGTGCTTGCGCTGCGGTCCGGCGACATCGGTGACGGCGGCCATGCCCGCGGAAACCGCCGCGCCGACCGCGATCCCGGTGAGCAGGCGAGCGATCATCAACGCGATCACGCCGGGCGCGGTGGCGAAGATCAGGCATGCGGTCGCCGCGAGGGTCAGGGCGGGGATCAGCACGGCTTTGCGGCCGAGCCGGTCGGAGGCGACGCCGGAGACCAGCAGTGATCCGAGCAGACCGACGATGTAGAACGCGAAGACCACGGTCATGGTGCCCTTGGAGAACCCGAAGTCGCGTTGCCACAGCACATACAGCGGTGTCGCGGCGTTCGAGAGCACGAAGACGGCGGTCACGGGCCATGCTGCGAGCCAGATCCACCATGTCGGGGCGACGCGGGGTTCGGTTCCGGGGTCGGTCGGCTGGGCGGCTTGTGCCGGACGGGTTTGTGTCGCAACCACTTCCACTACCTCCACTCAAAGTTCGAATTGACTCGAACTAGTACGAACGGAGTCGAACATAGCATGCTGTACGATCAAAGTCGTACAAGCCG
>NZ_JBEYYI010000104.1:0-1218 GCF_040645495.1 Nocardia sp. NPDC046763
TACCGAGATTGAATTTGTGTAGTTACGCGCTGAATTTGGTTGTGGTGACCGGTCGGTGTGGATGTTTGTGTTCAGGGGTGGTGAATCCGGCTGTGCGCCTGCTGGTTCCGGGGTAGTCCGGGGGTATGAGCAGGTACTCGCACGGCGGTGGGTTCACTGCCGCTGAACAGGCCCGGCGCGAAGTGGTCCGGATGAACGCGGCCGAGGACTTCGCCGCCGGGATGACCTATCAGCAGGTCGCCCGCAAGCATCGGGTCGCGAAGATGTCGGCGTGGCGATGGTGGAAGGTATGGAAAGCCGAAGGGCAGCAAGGGCTTCGGTCGACCGGCCCGGCATCGGTGTGCAGGCTGAGCGACGAACAGTTGCGGAGGCTGGCATCGCTGCTCGACGACGGCCCGGCCGCGCACGGCTACGACACCGATCCCCGCTGGACCCTGGCGCGAGTGCGTGCACTGGTGGCCCGCGAATTCGGTGTCGAGTACTCGCTCAAGGGGATATCGCTGCTGCTGCACCGGCTCGGTTTCAGCCCACAAGTGCCAACGCACCGCGCCGTCGAACGCGACGACACCGCCATCGCGACGTGGATCGGTGAGAGTTGGGCGCGGGGAAAAGCCTTGCGGGCCAGAGGAATGCGTGGATCTGCTTCGAGGACGAATCGGGCCAGGGCATCCGCCCGCCCAAGGGCAGAACCTGGGGCCGGCGCGGACATACCCCGGTGATGCGGGTGGCCGGCGGCGACGCCGGGCGGGTCAATATCGCTGGTTTGCTGTGCTACCGCCCCGGGGACCGTTCCCGGTTGATCTACCGAGTGCACATCTACCACCGCCGCAAACACGAGCAGAACTCCTTCACCGAGGCCGACTACATCCAGCTCCTCGACGACGCCCACCAGCAACTACACGCCCCGCTCGTGCTGATCTGGGACAACCTCAACCGGCACACCGATACCCGAATACAGCCCTACCTGGCCCGACGCGACTGGCTGACCGTGATCCAACTACCGGCCTACGCCCCGGATCTCAACCCGGTCGAAGGCGTGTGGTCAGTCCTCAAACGCGGTCTGGGTAACCTGCTCGTCCGCCATATCGACCAACTCGACCTCATCATCAGAACCCGACTGCGAGCCATGCAACACCGCACCGACAACCTCCTCGACGGCTTCCTCGCCGAAACCGGACTCACCCTCGACTCGGTAACTCCATGAATTCATCCTCAGTA
>NZ_JBEYYI010000105.1:0-1062 GCF_040645495.1 Nocardia sp. NPDC046763
TCCTGGTGAAGTGGCCGTCGGTCGCGGAGCTCGGCTTCGATCCCGATGCGGCGGTCCAGGTGCCGCCCGGCGCGGAGGCCATGGCGCCCACCGGTGCCGGCATGGCGGGCGGTATGGCGGACACCCCGGAGATCCACGGCTATGTGTGGCACTGTCACAACCTCGACCATGCCGACCACGACATGATGCAGCAGATCCGCGTCCAGCCCTGACCTCCGCAGAGTGCGCGAAGTTGCCGGGATGCCACGTCATTTCGGCCGGGATTCCTACACTGCGTGCATGTCGAGATCGGTGGAGGGCCGGTTCGAGGAGATAGCCCGCAAGGCCCGGCGGGTACAGGACGCCATCGACGGCGTGCGGGCTCGCGCCGACGTGGACGGGGTGCGGATCGTGGTCGCCGCGGACGGCCGCATCGCCGCCCTGGAGCTACCGGATTCGCGGATGGCACAGGCGATTTCGCGCGCGCATGAGCAGGCACTCGCGCACGCGCTCGAATGCGCCGATCGCCTGCGAGGTGAACTCACCGCCGATCCCGCGGTGGCGACCGCCTGGCGTCTCTTGATGCGACCGGTCCCGGAGTCGTCGAAAACTACTGAGCCACACGATGACTTGGCACCGCCGCGAGGGGATGCCCCGAACCCGTACGCCCTGCCCGCCGCCGTCCGGCACCGCTACGGTCTGCCCTGAGCCGGGCGGGGTTGCGGGACATTGCCCAGAGGTGTGAAGACCGCCCTTCGGGCCGGCCCGGTGTACTCGCACCGCATCGGCCGGGCTCGGCGGACAGGGTGGGGAGCGCGGCGGGAGCTGGGCGTTTGCTCTGATTAGGATGGCCGCGGACGTGTTTCGGGCCTTCGGGAGAAAGCGGGCGGTTTCATGGATCTGGGTGTCCGCTGGAAGGTGCACGGCGACGGGCGCACTCCCGCGCCGGGGGCGGTGGTGCGGCCGGACGAGCGGCTGTCGTGGCCGCGCACCTTCGGGTTGGGCGCGCAACACGTGGTGGCCATGTTCGGCGCGAGTTTCGTTGCGCCCGTGCTGATGGGGCTCGATCCCAATCTCGCCATC